>WTHY01000176.1 GCA_011522945.1 Alphaproteobacteria bacterium | reverse complement strand
GCACAATATCAAGCTCATCGTCGCTATCGTCAGGACGGTAGTCTGATACCTCAACACCAGTGGTCAGCATCTTGATCATATTCCCCATGGCGCCAACAGAAACGCCATGCCGACTTGCTGCACTTCTATCAATTTCAATGATCCATTCAGTGCCAGGTAAAGCGCGTGAATCAGAAATATCAACAAAGCCGCCAATCTCACCCATGCGCGCCCGAACATCTCCTACTGCCTTTGCAAGAGACTCAAGGTCATCTCCAAGCAGCTCGATATTAATTGGCGCACCACCGCCAGGGCCGTCTTGCTGAATCTGAACATTAATTTGTGCGCCGGCAATACCATTTAGACGGCTACGCATCTCATCGATAATGCGTGATGCTTTTTCGCGTGTTGACCAATCTGTGAACACAGTCCGAATGAAGCCGATAGAATCTTTTGCATCCTCGCCTGACGGTGGGCCTGACTTTGCATAATTTGCAGCAACACCGTCCAAACTGCCTAGATTTTCTTCTGCTGTTCTGACGAGTGCATCTCTCTCGCTTGCTGACAGGTCCCCGCGTGCAAGCACGCGAACCATAGCTTGTTCCGGCTCAATATCGGGAAAGAAACTAACCCCATAGCCGCCAGAAATATATAAATTAAAGGAGAAGCCCATAAAGCCAGCTACGGCAACCACCACAAGAAGTGGAAACTTCACAGCTTGTTTTAGGATGAATCGATAAATCCGCGGCGCTGCTTTTGGCCTTTGGTGCAATTTTACCTGTTTTTTACCAATAATGCCGCCCACAATAGGCACAAAAATCAACGCCATCAAAAGTGAGGCTGCAAGCACACACATCACTGTGATTGGCAGATATTTCATAAAGCCGCCAACAATACCCGGCCAGAAGAGCAGTGGTAAAAAAACCATTAATGTTGTCACAGTGGAGGCAATAATTGGCCATGCCATCCGCACAGCACCATCGCGGTAAGCCTGCTTCCGGCTTGCGCCTTGCGCAAGGCGCCGGTCTGCAAGCTCAGTTGTGACGATCACACCATCAACAAGCATGCCTGCCACCAGAATAAGTGAGAACAGCACGACGATATTCATCGTTACGCCAAAATTATAGAGGACTGAAATCCCTAACAGGAAGCTGGCTGGTATAGCAAGGCCAACCAATGTTGCATTTCGTAACCCAAGGGCGGCAACAACCACAACCATAACAATGACGATGGCAGCAGTTACATTATTTCCCAAATCACTAAGAAGTGTGCGGACGGTTTTGGAATCATCATAAAGATAGCTAACTTCAACGCCGCCTGGAATATCTGCCACATGCGCATCAATGACCTCGCGTGCGGCCGTCACCACCTCAATAACATTGGCGCCAACACGCTTTTTGACATCTAGTACAACAGATCGCTCACCATTTACCCGGCTCCAGCCTTCTGCCTCTTTAAAGGTCCGTCTAATAACGGCAATATCTTCAAATTTGATGGTTCGACCATTCGCCACTTTTACAGGCATCTGGGTTAATTCATTTAAAGATTCCACTACACCAGGCACTTTCACAAGCATCCGGCCGCCATCTGTTTCAATAGCGCCAGCTGTCACAAGCTGGTTATTTGCAGCCACAAGGCCAATAACTGTGTTGGGATCAAGCCCATAGGATTCTAAAGCACTCGCATCAATAAGAATCTCAACCTGTTCTTCCCTATCGCCGCCAATTTCCACTTCCAGAACCCCTGGAAGTGATTCAATGCTATCTTTCAGGTCACGCGCTGCATCTACTAACACCTGCTCACCGACAGGGCCATAAATAGCGGCTGTCATTACAGGAAATAGCGCGAGGGAAATCTCGTTTACAACAGGCTCATCAGCACTATCTGGCAGGTCAGCTTCTGCATCATCTACAGCTTCACGAACATCATCGAGAACAAGATCAATATCCTCACCAGCATTGAACTCTAACGTCACAGAGGCATAGCCTTCAGCCGCCACACCTGTCATCTGATCAAGACCAGCCACAGTGCGCAAATGCTTTTCGAGCGGCTTCAATAACAGCTTTTCAGCATCTTCAGGTGATATGCCCTGATAGCCGACCGAAACATAGGCAATCGGTATTTCAACATCTGGATTCGCTTCTTTTGGAATCATCTGGATTGCGTTGAAACCAATCCCAAAAATCAGCAATAATGTAAGAATGACTGCGCCAGGTCGGGAAAAACAGGCATCAATAACAGCACGCATTATTGTACCTCATTTTCTAATTTATAAATGACGGCTTCGCCGTCAGCCAGGAAGGCCTGACCTGTTGTTAGCAAGACATCTCCATCTTGCAATCCAGCTATATAGGCGAGATTATTTTCTGTTTTAACAAGCTGCACTGGTTTCAGCTGCACCTGCCCGGCATTATCAGCAATTTTAGCGCTTAAGACACCGTCACCTGTGACAGATAGATGGGCTGGTGACACAGCAAATGCCGGCAACTGATCAACAATAATGGCTGCTTCTGCACTCATACCACTTTTCAGCGCGCCAGATTGGTTATTGATAAGCACCTCAACATCAAATGTACGTGTTGCCTCATTTGATTCATTTGAAATGCGATATACTTTGCCTTCATAAAGGCCGAAGCCAGCAATATCCACACGCACGGGATTACCAATTTTAATCTGGGCAATTTGTGCTTGTGGCACTGGCATTGTCAAAAATAAATTATCCAAGCCTAATAAAAGGCCAATTCTCTGGTTTGGCATAACCACCTCACCAATGCGCACATCCAAGGCCTCAAGACGGCCTGACTGCGGCGCTGATATAATGGTGAAGCTCTGTTGTTCCTGAATTTGCGCAATAAGGGCTTCACTATTTCGCAACGTGGCCACTGCCCGCACTAAATCAAGCTCTGTAGACAAATTGCGCGATACCAGCTTTTTGCTAGCCTCATAAGACTTCACGGCAGCATCTCTATCTGCCTGTGCAGCAGCCAGGTCAGACTGTAATGTGCCACTATCTAACTCTGCCAGCATATCACCAGCTGAAATACGCATACCTTCTTCAGCAGGCAGGCTTACAATAACACCGCTACGTCTCGCCAGAATTGGCTGTCGAAAGGATGGTTCGGTTACGCCGCTAGCCCGCACAAGGACTTCGGTTTGTGCATTCACAACCTGCAGGGCTGACACTATGAAATTCGGGGCATTATCTTCTGCGTCTATTTGCGTCGCCTGCTCAACCATTTCGGAAAAATTATCAGCCTCTCCGCCAATATAGTCATCTGAAAACATCCATGCGAGAACGCCGCCAGCTATGAGCAGTGCCCAGATAAAAGAAGAGGTAATTCGCATAAAATTCGGGCCTTTCAGACGGCTAACGGTTGTGGGCATGTTGGCTTAGCAACATCAATAGTAATAAACACAGATCTTAAGAAAAGAATAACATGATGGCTCAATATGACTATCGCGTTACATAATGGACCCTTTTATAAGATGAAAAATTGCATTTTACAAGCTGAGCCCCAATTATCTAGCGATATAAGGGCACATATATTGGGCTGTACTTCGCCGAAGAATCGTTAAAAATAGTGCCTATCATTTCTCTACTAATATATTAGTAAGTCAAATCCTCTTGGGAGCGCCTTTCTATTGAGCTTTTGCAAAAAAAGTGTCGTTTGAGAGCTAATGCCTCGCAACACTCTGCCTAGTCTACCGTATAGGCATTTTAGTGAGTAGCTCTGCGCCAAAGGCAACTATAAATCTTGTCATTGATTTTGGGTGAAAGCTGCTTGCGTTATCTGCAATGTGTGATATATCCGCACATGTAACGAATTCGTATTGAGACTTTTGCGCGAAACCAAATTTACAAGGCGCGCTTCAGAGGGTGGGGGTTTAAAATGGCAGCATTGGTTCAGATATATAGCGGATCAAAGTCACAAATTCTGGCAGTTGGTCTTGCCCTTTTCCTGGGATTGTCAATTGTGTTTGTAACAGGCCATGTACAGTCCCATACACTCCATGACGCTGCACATGATGTGCGCCATGCGACTGGATTTCCTTGCCACTAATAACGGCAAGACAATAAGTCTTTTTCTTTACAGGCGGTGAGCCATGTTCACACGGATAGTAACGAGTGCGCTATTTGCTGGTGGAGCTGCTGGCTTAGCTGCTGGCATATTACAATGGCAGTTTGTGCAACCCGTTTTATTGCATTCAGAACTATATGAGCAAGGCTTGCTAACGCATTTTGGTGGCACTCTGAATAGTACAGATGTAGCGCTCGACAGGCTACAGCCAATGCGAGATGCACTTAGCATCATATTCACAATGCTTCTAAACACAGGCTATGCACTGATTCTGATTGCGCTAATGTCGATCAGGCACCAAAGCGGCGATGAGCTTACCCCGCATAAAGGCATCATTTGGGGCATCGCAGGTTATGTCGCCGTGCATCTGGCGCCAGCTTTGTCTCTTCCACCAGAAGTGCCAGGCGTTGCAGCTGCTGATGTTGAACTACGTCAAATTTGGTGGGTTTGCACAGTGGCGGCTACATCTATTGGCCTATGGCTCATTGCGTTTTCACGCAACATCACGCGCATCATACCGGCAATCATTTTGATATTACTTCCGCACCTGATTGGCGCGCCAGAAGCTGATGTTTTCACAGGTCCGGCCCCAACAGAAATTGGCGCATTATTTGCCAGCAGAGCTTTAGGCATTGGCCTCGCATCATGGGCAGTTCTCGGCTATTTCTCAGCACGTTTCTTTATCAGTGAAACAAAGCGTGCTGAAGCAGTAGCATCAGCCAAGTAGAGCTAGGGCATGTCCAATAGTCACAACACGCTAAGACAAAGCGCGCTATTTGTCCTTGTTGGACTATTTGGAGGGCTCGCTGGTTTTTTGATTGCTGCTGGGAATGGGATTACGCTCGATGGGCATGATCACAATACTGACCATGAGGTATCTCATGGTGCGGGCCATGCGGCGCATAAGATGCATGCCGATGTTCAAAACGCTTCAGATAACACTGCACATAAACATGACCTGCCGATTGAGCTGAAAGATGACGGGTCTGCACCGACAGTGTCAATAAAACTGCACCCTGACCCGGTGGCAGGTTATAATCTACAGATACAAACTACGAATTTTCAGTTTTCAGGTGCGCGTTCTGGGCTTGACCATCAGGAAGGCGAAGGGCATGCCCATCTCTATTTTGATGGTGTGAAGCAAGCTAGGCTTTATGGAAATTGGACTCATTTGGCGGAACTGCCTGGGAGCGTATCGCAGCTGACTGTATCGTTAAATAGTAATGACCACAGAGCGCTCTCTGTAAATGGCGAAATCATTGAAGCGCATTTGGCGTTAGATACTATCCGTTAATCTGTTAAGATTGCTGGCAATCTTGCAACAAGGCAGAACCGCAGACGCCCACACCCTAATGCATTGGTAATCCACCCTGCCTCTGCCTCAGCATGTACAATACAGGTGGCAAGAATATCATCAGCATCCGCGCTAACATCTATACCGGAAAATACGTAAGATGCTTTGCCAGGTGCTTGTAAGGCGATAGCCGTTGGAGCATCACATACATTCAGGCAATCCACAGGCTTAACCATAACATCCAAGCCAGATGCACTCATTTTAGATTGCAAATCAGCCAACGCTTCATCTGAAGGTGGCTTAGCAGATTTTGTAGCAAGACAGCTTTGGCAGATATGCAGCATTTGGGTCATATATTAGATTCCTGCTGCAGCTGTCGCCAGACATAAAAATGCTGTCGTCTCACTAATCAGTTGTCCGGCACCGCAAATATCCCCTGTCTGACCGCCTATTTGTTTCTTAACAATAAAGGCAAATAGCCATGCTGCAACTGTACCAAAAACGAGTGCAGCAGGTGCGAATATAAAAAGATAGAATAGTGCAGGTGATGTCAGCAACACGGCAATAAGAAGGCCTTGTCTTGTGGTACCAGAGGCACTATCAGACGCACTCTTACCAAGAC
>WTHY01000177.1 GCA_011522945.1 Alphaproteobacteria bacterium | reverse complement strand
CCCATAAATGGATAGATTTTTTTGCCGGACAAGGTCATGAGATTTGTTGGGTTTCATTTAGCGCAGACACGCCCCCACAAAGTGAAGGTCTTGAATTCCATCATGTGGAGATGTCTTTTAATCCAATCTTACTAATAAGAGCTAATATAAGGTTGCGTCGGATCATACGTCAATTTCGGCCAGATATTTTGCATATACATTCTGCAGGTACATACGGGCTTATGGGCTTGCTAAGTGGGTTCTCAGACAGAATTGTTACAGTTTGGGGATCTGATGTTTTGTTGAATAAAGATAAACCTATCATCGGACAGTTAGTCAGGCGTATTTTAAACGGCGCGAAGCTAATTACTACCGACGCGCATCACATGGAAGATGTCATGCGCAAAATGGGTGTAAAAGAGGTACCAATAGAACAGATTAATTTTGGTATTGATACTGATAAATTTTCACCCCAAAAAGTCAGTGACAAGGTCAAATCTCGTTACCAAATCTCCGATAATATCAATATAGTTTCGATGAGAAATTTTGACGATATATATGATATTCCCACATTTATTCGAGCCGCATTCAAAGTTTACAAAACATTCCCAAATGTACGGTTTTATTTGGGTGGTCGGGGCCCTAAAGAGGCTGAGTTGAAAGCGTTAATATCCGAATTGCAAATTGATGATGTGATCCAATTTTTAGGGTTTGTAGATAATAACGAGTTGCCAGAGCTACTGAGCGCAATGGACATCTATGTGTCAACATCAACCTCAGATGCGGGTATTGCGGCATCAACAGCGGAGGCAATGGCATGCGGTGTTCCAGCAATTGTAACTGATGTGGTCGACAATGATAAATGGGTCATTGAATCTCAAACGGGAAGTTTATTTGAAGTTGGTAATGATGTTGAACTAGCCCAAAAGATTACAGATATGATTGTGTTGTCGCCCTCAGAAAAAGATGCACTTAAACAGAATGCGCGGCAGATGGTTATTGATAATAATGATTACAAAAATGAAATGACCAAGATGGATAGGCTTCTTCGTCAATTTCAGAAATAGGCAAAGGTAGAGATATGATTCTCTCTGGCGCTAGCGCTTATATGATAGCTTTTGTTGTTGAAAGACTCCTGTCTCTCATCCTTATGAAATTCCTTATTCAGGATATTTCTCCTGAAATTTTTGGGGTTTGGATGCAAGTAATTTCTGTGTCCAGTCTGGTGAATCTCATACTTATGCTTAGACTGGATAATGCATTAATTTCAGTCTTAGCTGGTGAGGATAAAAACAAACGCAAGGGTTATTTTATCCTAGCAATTATAGCCATTCTGCCGACAAGCCTGATTGCTATTTTGGGATTTTACATTTTTGACGCCAAGCTCAGTATTTTGATATTTGGCACAGAAACTTTGCGATATCTTTTATTTCCGCTGCTCCTCTTTAGTATAGTCGAGGCCATTGGCTATGTTGCTTATGCCTATTTACGCGTGATGCAGTTTCAAAGGCTATTGTCATTATACTATTTTGTTCGATTTGGCGGACGCTCAGTTTTGCTTATTTGGTTGTTAGGCCCTATGGGTTTATCTGTGCTCGAAAGTTTGTATTGGTTATCAGCCTTTGGGGTAATTCTGGCGGTATTGTGTTTTATGCCTGGGGCAAATTACTATCCAAGAAGATCGGATATTTTTGATATTTTCAAACGAGCTGGCCGAGAAGGTATAGCTCAGATGTTTGTCGCTATTATTTACTGGTGCATCGGAAATATAGACCGCTACGTGATCATTTACTTTAACGGTTTGGAACAAATGACGAGATATGCATTTTTAATTGGCATCTCTGTGCCGATATCTTTGCTACCGTCAATATTGCAACAGGCATTGTTGCCAGCGCTTTCTAAAGCATCCTTTAAAAATGATGCATATTTCAAACAACTCTCTTTTGATCTTTTTAAAGTAAATGCATTCATCGGAATTGCAGCTATTGCTGGTTTGGTTGCGGTTTCCCCTTTGCTAACAAATTTAATAGGCACTCCTGAATTTGCATTAGATAAGCTAACGTTTCTGCTCGTTGGGGTTGTCATGCTAGCAATGTCTTTTGAACAGATATTTAGCGGTATGTTTGCAGCACGTCGACAATCTTCAATTCATTTGCGCATCAGTTTTGCAATGCTGTTTCTTTACGTTGTATTATTATTCTGGGCTACGCCGCTCTATGGGCTCGTCGGCGTGCTGGCAGCCCGTTTAACTTCATTACTGGTCGGAATGATATTGATGTGTATCAGGCTTCATTTCCTGCCTTTAGATTCACGATTTAGCTATGCGTTGGTCCGCTGGCTCATCACAGCATTATTGATGTTTGTGTTGCTATCCCACTTAGCTGAACTAGACATTTTCAGTAATGGTTGGGTGACACTGACGCTGTTAATCATCATTGGAATTTTCATTCATTTCGCCTTGAATTTATCATACGTCAGACACGAGCTTAGAGTTATGTTTTTCCGGAATTATGAGGCTTGAGATGCAGTTGATGGGATTGTTAGATGGCATTAAGGATTGGCTGAAAACAAGACGGTTTTATTGGGCATATCGTCATATATTCGTCCCCAATTTTTGGGTAGAAATTCTAAAAGATGCCTTAGCGGTTCGTCGCAAATTTTATGCAGAATATTTGCATTCGATTTCTGGTCAGTATGTGTTTGAGTTTGGTTGTTCATCTGGTGTCAATTTTCACGCACTTCAGTCACAGACCCAAAATTTTACCGGATTAGGTATTGATATAAGTAAAGCCGCTATTCAGGCTGCGCGTGCCCATAGCCCATCAGAGACGTGCCATTTCGATTATATGTTGAGCACCAAACGGCTCGATAAATTTCTAAAGGGGCATCAGGTCGGACAATTTGATTTAGCTATCTATGATCGTGTTTTGTACCTCATGGATAACTCAGAAATCATTACGCACTTTCAGACCTATGGGCAGTATTTTAAACATCTGGTGGTTGATGATTTTCACCATGATACAGGGCCTCAGCTTCATAGTGGAAGATATCGAACGCGGGATTTTATTTCATTATTAGAAAAAGCTGGTTTTGTACTGGTTGAAAAACGTAGATCCAGTTATCCCAAATCAGACACTGATGAGTTTTTCTCCAAAGGTGCGTATATTTTGATTTTTAAGCAAAGGGCTGGTTAAATTGACAGACGCCAAGACTGCAAAATTGCGTATATGGCAGCTCACAATAGGTGAGCCGATACCGCAAGATGGGGACGATGTACGTTTGCATCGTGCTGGCCAAATGTGTGCTTGGTTGGCGGAACGAGGCCACCACGCGACTTTTATTAATTCATCTTTCTATCATCAGAAACGTGAGCAAAGATATGAGGAAACAACATCTCTAAATATAAATGAAAATTTTGATGTGGTATGTTTGAAAGCACGCCCTTATGGTCGTTCCATCTCGTTCTCGCGGTTTGCATCTCATCGCGATGCTGCAGACTCATTTAGACGCTGGTTAAACACAGACCCAGCACAACCAGACATTATTATAGCATCCTATCCAGTTGTAGAACTTTGTGCAGCTGCAGTTGAGTATGCACGCCCACGTGGTATTCCCGTAATCATGGATTGTCGTGATTTTTGGCCTGATATATTTGTTGAAATATTACCTCGGCCTTTAAGATGGATTGGTAAAAGCATATTTGCACCATTTGAAAGCCAGGCTAGAAAGACATTGTCGTTAGCAAATTCCATTACCGGCCATACAAAGTCAGCACGGGACTGGGGTTTGGCTAAAGCAGGCCGCGTGCCAACCGATACGGATTTTCATTTTCCTTTCTCCTATCCAACTATTCAGCCAGAACATAGAAGCCAAATGTCTGACAAGGATGTGGAAGATAACCTGCTCAATATTTGCTTTCTTGGAACTCTAAGCCATCGCTCTAACCTGGAGATGTTTATTGAGGCTCTTGGCTCACTCCCATATTCCTTAGGCGAGAAAATTCAACTACATATTGCTGGAACAGGGCCCCACTTAACTATGTTAACGAAATTAGCGCAGCAGCATGGTGCTCCGGTTACATTCCACGGATGGTTAGACCAGGCAGATATGATAGCATTAATGAATCGGTGCGATTTTGGTTTGCTTCCCTATAATCGCTCAGACTTCCATATTTCTTTACCAAATAAATTTATTGAATATCTCGCGGGTGGATTGCCAGTATTGTCCTGTACAGAGGGTGAGGTTGAGACATTCATGAAAGAAAATAGCTGCGGCATTTGGGTCGCGCCGCAAAAAGATAAAATAGCGCGCAGTCTAAAAGGTCTTATAGATAATAAGCCTCATTATAATGCCGATATGATATATAATGTGTTTTCAAAACATTTTACACCAGATGCTGTTTTTTCATTTGTAGAGGGTCATCTATTGAAACTTTCAGGTAAGTCAAAATAAATGCCTGATTTTTCTCAAGATAAACTCAAAGAGCAGTTGCGTTATGACAGACGTGTACAAGTGGCACAGGTGAAAAACCTGCAACTTGGCTCATGCCTTATGCCTAAGGGTTTGGCTGCGCCTTATCGAGCCTATGAAGCCGCCATACGCAAATATATTTCAAGTGGTCAAAAGGTGCTTGAATTAGGTGCAGGTCAGGGCGAGCATAGCTTATCTATATTACAGCAAGATGCTTATTTGACGGCGCTTGATATTTCCGAGAAAAGTTTAGCTGCTTTGTATTCAGCTGTGCCAGAAGCTTATAAATCTAAGGTAACGCCACTAAAAGGCGACATGGAATTTCCAAATGTGCCAAAGCAGTCTTTTGACGCCGTCGTTAGTGCAGGCGCGATGAGCTATGCTGACAGAGACAATCTCATAACTATGCTTTCGCAGGTTCTGCGGTCTGGAGGCTGGTTTATAGCCGTGGATAGCTGGAACCATAATCCAATTTATCGATTTAACCGCTGGCGACATTTTCGACGAGGTGATCGCACGGAAATGACATTGTTAAATATGCCAAATAAAAGGACGTTAGATTTATTGCAGAAAAATTTTAGTATTGAGACAAGATATTTTGGGTGCTTAACATTTATGTGTCCCCTATTACGACCATTTCTATCAGCCCAAAAAATAGAGACCTTATTAAGAATTTTCGATGTGATTTTACCTGGCCGCATATTGGCATTTAAGGTTTTGATTATTGCCCAAAAAAAATGATAGGACTCAGATGCATCAGTATATAACAGGTGTAATTGAATGACTGGCACTATTTGTTAAATCGCAAACCTCACGCAAACCAAGGACATGTTCATGCGCTCTATACCATTTTTCAATTATTCGGCTCTATATCATCGCTATGAAGCTGACTTCGATAGAATTTTTAAGGATGTGTGCTCGCGGGGTGCTTTCATCCTGCAAAAAGACCTAGAGCAGTTTGAGCAGAACTTAGCAAGTTTTCTTGATTGTAGGACGGCATTGGGTGTTGCAGATGGTACAAACGCCATGATTATAGGCTTGAAAGCATGTGGGGTTGGTGCGGGTGATGAGGTTATTATTGCCTCTCATACATATATCGCGACGGCAGCTGCTATAAAGCTTGTAGGCGCAGAGCCGGTATTCGCCGATATTGGCGATGATTATATGATGTCAGCTGCGTCGGCTGCTACAAAGATTACGTCAAGAACTAAAGCCATTATGCCAACACAGCTTAATGGCCGCTGCTGTAATATGGACGAGATTGTTGCACTGGCTGAAGCTAATGGATTACTGGTTCTGGAGGATAGTGCACAAGGGCTTGGTGCACGGTTCAAGGGCAAGGCAGCAGGTACATTTGGGAAGTTTGGCACGCTAAGTTTTTATCCGGCAAAGCTGATGGGCTGTTTTGGTGATGGCGGTGCTGTGATGACAAGCGATTCTGATATTGCTGAAAAGTTATCACTATTACGTGATCATGGACGGAACGATGATGGTGATGTTGTTGATTGGGGTACCAATAGCAGGTTAGATAATTTACAAGCTGCCTTTTTGGATTTTAGGCTTGGCACATATGATGCTGTCTCTTATACACATCTCC
>WTHY01000083.1 GCA_011522945.1 Alphaproteobacteria bacterium | reverse complement strand
CGCACTATACTGGGGGTGTAGGGGTCGTGGGTTCAAATCCCGCCGCTCCGACCAATTTTTTCCTGAAAAAGTGAATGAATACATAGGGTTGTGAAGGCTCTATGATTTCAGCTTGTTTATCCCTACAGCCTTATCAATATAGCTTTAATATCTGGATATAGATTTTCATAATTCGATACCGGTTATTGCGCCAAACTTATCGGAAAACCGTAAATAAGCTTTTGCTACCAAAATAGTTCGGTAGGTGAGTTTAGCGGCACGATGTTTCCCCCTAGTTTTAATATACCGTGGCTAGGGAGATTAGGCCGGTGGCGCAGTGGTAACGAGATATAAAAAGCACAAGCTCACGAGCGATTTGTGCCAAGACCTATAAATCATACGTATAATGTCTTAGATGTCCTGAAAATACCGGCAAGCACATAAGACAATTAACTGCGCTGGTTATGGAGGGGCTCCAATTAGCTCACATTTGACACTCGCTAAAAATCACTGGCGCTTAGACAGATTGCGATTTCCAACCTCGTTGAAAAGAGACGGCGAGACCCTTGCCGCATAGAAGGTCGTAGCAGTAATAAAAATGCCAGCAATGATGGTAGCGTGGGCAATTGCCGTAATGCCAAAAATATAGACTGAGCCCATCCACATGGAAAAGATGATACACCACATCCATGCAAGCAATTGCATCACAAGATGTCCTGTAGCAACATTTGGAATGTTTGACAGAGGATTATATTTTCTCCTCATCACAGAGTTATAGAGTTTCAATAGCAAACCTGCCTCCTGTAACTTGCATACTTCGCATAAGTATAAAATTAGGTCGCCATTAGAATGTTTCAAGTTGTGGCTGCTTTGCGCCTCTCAGAATAGGTTGATAGATGCTGTGATGTGAGCAAAAATTATTCATATAACGCACCAGTTGACCTGTCATTGTTAGATGTCTCATCATGCGCTATTGTAAGACATCAAGTCATACAGATATTCGTATGCGCTAATACAACATCCTCAGGAGATGCATAATGTGTATGGGTTGCACAAATATAGCTATGTCAAGCCAGGATGGGAAAGCACCTGACTCTACAGAGACTTTGTTCTATTTCGCAATTTTTGTTTTCTGGCTTGTTTTTTTGCAACATTTTCATCGGAAAATGATCGCAAGAAAGGCACATAATTAAGAGCACGATTTCTGTCAAAATTCTCAGCACATCTATATTTGGTAATGAAGTTTTGAGTCTATCTTATGTGTGCGTAAGCCAAAAAGGAGGGTGCTATGCCTAGAGTCATTTTCGTTTTATTATGTTGCTTCATGCCAATTTGTGCATTTGCGTCTGATGATGTCTATTATTGTACTGAGGAAAGCTCGGTTGGATTTTTTCCCTCAGATGATTATGAGCAGTCAAATGTTACTGCGGGAAGGTTTGCAGCGAAAATTGATTTTGACACGCCAGATGTTACCTCTGAGAAGATTTATTTGTTAGATAATGGATTGGATAATAAGCAATGTTTCGATGATTTTCGTGATGCATCGGTATATTGTATTAATAATTTTGGGACCGCATTTGCCATCAATAAAAAGACTCTGAAGTTCCACTTAGCCTCTATCTTTTTAGAAGATGAACCACTGGACACAATCAAACTTTCACATGGACAATGTGAAAAATTCTAGTTCCCAAACCTGCTAACCATAAACAATTAAGCAAGTTTGAGTATTAGCTTCATGGCTTAGGTAAGGCTTAGTAATCTCGTTAGGTTTTTCGCTTGCAGACCTGTCTGACAGCCTCTGCGATGCCTGTCGAATCTATACCAAATTTCTGCATCAGATATGGTGTTGTGCCACCTTCACAAAATTGGTCTTGTATCCCAACCCTTTGAAAGGGCAAACCAATACCTGCATCCATAAGTGTTTCAGCAACAGCAGAGCCTAGACCGCCAATGATAGAATGGTTCTCGGCTGTTACAATGGCACCTGTTTTTTGAGCACTCTCAATAATTAGAGCTTTATCAATTGGTTTTATTGAGGCCATATCTACCACCCGTGCATCAATGCCATCTTGTGCGAGCCTGTCAGCTGCCAAAATAGCCTCACTGACACATATGCCGGCTGAGATGATGGTTATGTCACTACCTTCGCGTCTGATAACGCCTTTACCAATCTCAACTTGTTGAGGTGTGAACGCCTCTGGCGTTGTATCAGGCCGTTTCATGCGCAAATAAACAGGCCCATCCCATTCAAGCGCCATTTTTACCATTGCGGCATGATATTCCGGACCGGAGGGCTCAAAAATAGCCATATTCGGCACTGCCCGCATAATGGCGACATCTTCAATTGCCTGATGAGACACACCAAGGAGTGTTGCAATGCCTGGTAAAAACCCAACAATTTTTACAGGCAGGTTTGGATAGGCAGCCTGCATGGTGATCTGATCAAGCACGCGTTTGGTGATAAAGGCACAAAAACTATGGCAAAAAGGAATTTCGCCAGAGCGGGCCATACCGCCTGCCATGCCAATCATGTTAGCTTCTGCAATGCCTGTATTTAGAAACCTATCGGGTAATTCATCACGGAAGCGGTCCATTTCAGTTGGCGGCACCAGATCTGCACAAAGTGAAACAATGCGCCTATCAGCTAAGGCAGCCTCTACTAAGGCATCTCCATAAGCGCGGGGGAGTGGTTTAAAGGAACGGTTGATAAAATCTGCTGCTTCTAGCTGTGTTAAGGTTTTACTCATAGCTGAGCCTCTAATTCTGCGCGTGCGCTATTTGCGACTGCTTCTGGAAACCGAAGTTGATGGAACATCAACCCCTCAAGTGAGGCGACGCCTTTGCCCATTACAGTATTTGCTTTGATGAAAGCTGGTTTGCCCTTTGTTTTGCGTGCCTCATCATATGCATCGAGCAAGGCAGCAATATCATTACCGTCCACTTCCTGACAGGCAAAGCCAAAGCTAGCCATCTTCTCCATCAGAGGTTCGAGGGACATGACTTTGTCCATTGACCCTTCAGATTGCACGAAATTATAATCCACAATCAGGCAGAGATTATCGAGGCCTTTCGCGCCGGCAAGCATAGCCGCCTCCCAGACTTGACCTTCCTGCATTTCTCCATCGCCTATAATCACATAAAACCGACTTGATCGACCTTGCCTTTTTGCTGCAAGGGCACACCCAATTGCTACTGATAAGCCTTGACCGAGAGAGCCGCAGGTCGCCTCAACAAAAGGGCCCATTCGTTCAGAGGAATTAATCTCCAGTTCTGAGCCATCTGTTACATAAGATGCAAGACGTTCCGTGTCGAAATAGCCACGTTCGCTGAGTGCAGCATAAAAGATCGCTGTATTATGCGCCGTGGTTAAGAAAATACGATCTCTGTCTGGCCATGTTGGGTTTTGTGGGTCCATGGTCGCTTCTGCGAAATAGAGAGATGTAAATAAATCAGCTGCCCCTAGTCCTTGCTGAACATAACCTTGTCCAGATGGTGCCACCATATTCACTACATGCAGGCGCAATTTCGTAGCAATATGCTCTAGGTCTCTTAGATTATGATCCTGTCTCATTTGGTGTCCTGTCTCATTCGCTATTATCGTCTTGAATGGAATGGCAGAGCTGCATGGCAAGATAGCGGGAAAAAATCCGAACCTGCGCGAGATTGCCGCCCATGAACCATAATCCTTTTTGAGCTGTTGGTTTCCACATATTGCGAAGCTCACCTTGCCATGGTCCAGGATCGCCGCGATAACCTGACCCATAGCCCCAGCATCTTCCAACTTTTTGTGCTGTTTCTGGTCCTATCAGGCGGGCGACCCATTCTTCCATAGCGCCAAAACCAGTAGCGTAAATAAGGGAATCGCTGGCAAGATGGCTATCATCACTGAGGGTGATCCCAGTGGCGTTAATGGCCTTAACGCCCAGTCCCGTTTTGATAG
The DNA here is from genome assembly GCA_011522945.1 of Alphaproteobacteria bacterium. Taxonomy (GTDB): domain Bacteria; phylum Pseudomonadota; class Alphaproteobacteria; order Puniceispirillales; family Puniceispirillaceae; genus WTHY01. The sequence continues at coordinate 2,160 of WTHY01000083.1, read as the reverse complement.
AAATTTTGCCATCTATTACATATTGAGACCCGCCCACATCAATGTAATAACCGGAGGCAGAGCGGCGATATTTGCCAATAATACCACTACCATCTTCTGCAAAATCAAGCGCGAAACCAGTGGCTGTAAGCTGCTTGTAGAAACCACTATGTTCCTCTTGCGCTTTGTCAAAAATCGCCCGCCCTTTATCTTCTAAATGCCGCATTGGTGTTGCAACAGAAAGAAAGTCGGCATCTGCCAATTTTCGTTTATGTTGTGGTCCGTAGAGTGGTGCTAGGATTGCCTTAAGATACACATCATGCGGGACAACATGGGTTGAGCTGCGTTGTATCAATGTTGGCTTTGCCCCATGCTTGACTAGGTCTACGGCAATATCATGGGCAGAATTCGTTGCCCCAATGATAGTCACTGACTGACCAGCGAAATCAGCCCCTGTCTTATATGCACTTGAATGTATTTGTTTGCCTGTAAAGGCGGCAGCACCCTCTATTTCAGGTTTGTATGCGAAGCCAGATGTACCAACTGCAAATACAAGGTGCGGCACTGTAAATACGGTGGCTGTGCCATTTTCATCAGCTTTGATATGCCATGTAGCGTGCTCTTCATTATATTCGGCAGACACTATGCTGCATTTACAATGGACATTCAGGTTTAAATCTGCAGCATAATCTTCCAGCCAGTCACCCATACGGTCTTTTGGCGTAAAGGTAGGCCAGTCATCTGGAAAGGGCTTAAAAGGCAGATGGTTTACCCAGACCGGGTCATGTAAAATGAGGGAATCATAACGATTGCGCCAATTATCTCCAATGCGGGGATTTTGCTCTGCAACAAAATAGGGAATACCCAGATGTTCTAATTGTGCAGCGAGTGCCAGACCGCTTTGTCCGGCACCAATAATGCATATTTTTGGAGATATATCTCCTCTCGGCACTATGCCTTTTATGTCTTCAAGTGAGGTAAATAACCTGACACAAAGCCCGTTCCTTAACTCTGCCAGAGATTTGATGCGTCCATGTTTGCCGATAAAGGAGAAAATAATCTCAGTAGGAGAGGGGCAATCTAGAATTGTGAGGTCACTGCCGCGGTATGATGGCAGGGCCTCTAAGATAGTATCTCGGCCTTCATGGCTCTGCAAATTCCATGCCATAGCTAAATAATCACGCCAGATAGCATCTTCGGCAAATAGAGATGCGTCCTTATCGCCTTGCAAAAAGGTCTCAACCCAATGGTGTGGTGATAGATGTGGAGTGTCTGAAATAGCGCTAGATGGCAAACTCAACTTCAAGCTCCAACTTGTCACCTGGATATATTAGGATGGCAGAGTAAATGAGATGTCCGTCAGTACTGAAAAATTCACGAAGAACACGGAAGACAGGTGCGTTTACAGGCATCTGTAGGATTTCTGCCATTTCAACATCTGCATAAGCTAGGGTTACATTTTGCCGAGCTGTCTCAACACGCGCTCCTAAATCCTTCAATACTGTTACAACAATTTCTGTTTCAAAACGACTAGGTGCTTTGAGATAAAGCTGATTTTCAAGCTTGATATCAACATGACAAAATGGTTCGCCAGACTGCAGGTGGATACGACGCATTTGTCTAAAAGCACGCCCGTCAACATCGATAATTTGTGGTGCATCATCATCACCAACGACAAGTACCTCTAGCTGGGCAACCATCGTCTGTAATTGGGATAATTCTGCCTTCATATTTAATCTTTGGCGCTTTGGCAGCTCAATATGTTTTGCAAATGTGCCCTTGCCAGCATGACGTTCTATCAAGCCTTCATCCTCAAGAGCATCCATTGCCTGTCGAATGGTCATGCGCGCAACACCGAATTTCTCAGTTAATTCACTGAGTGCAGGCAATTTTTCACCAGCTTGAATTTTGCCTGATAAAATCTGGCGGCGCAGTAATTCTGCGACTTCTGCGTGAAGTGGGATGGAAACACGTCTCATTTGAGTCAAATTCATGACAGTCCTCCTACCACATCTTAAAGTTATAGATGTCTAGCACTTTGTATTATCATTCAGCTTATCTTGGCAAGAGAATATTTTCCCTGAACCTCAGAAACATTCTCCAAATTAACAATAATTTGCTGCGAAAAAATACCTTTTAGTAAAAATATAAAAAGCATTTGACTCTATATGGCATTTAGCT
>WTHY01000181.1 GCA_011522945.1 Alphaproteobacteria bacterium | reverse complement strand
AGAGACAGCTCTCCTGATTGGGAAATAGCAATCGCTGTCCCGCCAGCTACAGCGACCGGATGACGATATCGATATTCAGAGGCAATTTCACAAGAGACAGGAATGCCTGCCAATTTTTCAATCCAATAACGACCAATTTGTCCTGCATAAAAGCTTGTGCCGGCAGCCAGCAATGTGATGGATGACATGCTTTTTAGCTGGTTGACTGAAAGACCAGCAGTCAATTTGCCACTTTCATCTGTCATTGCTGAGAGTGTATGCGCGATAGCTTCAGGCTGTTCATGGATTTCTTTTTCCATAAAATGCCGATAGCCAGCTTTATCGACCATAACCGGGTTAGCTGCCACTGTCACAAGCTCGCGATTAGCTTTTTGTCCTTCGCCATCAAAAATTTCACAACCATCAGACGTTAGCACAGCATAATCATCATCTTTGAGGTAAATCACCTGCCTTGTTAGATGTGCCATTGCCATTGCGTCGGACGCTACATAAACAGACCCCTCTCCCAAGCCTATGGCCAAGGGAGATGCATTGCGCGCTACGATAATTGTATCTGGAAAATCCTTTGCGATCACAGCAAGCGCATAAGCGCCCTCAACTTCAGATAGAATTTTTGCCATAGCCTCTGCAGGTGCTAGCCCGGCATCAAAAGCTTCAACAAATAAATGGGCAAGCACTTCTGAATCTGTATCACTCGTGAACACATGCCCAGCTGCTATTAATCGTGCCCTTAGCATCTTATGATTTTCAATAATCCCATTATGCACGATCGCCACACGATCAGAGGCTAGATGCGGATGTGCATTTGCCTCTGTCACGCCGCCATGAGTTGCCCATCTTGTGTGGCCTATGCCTATGGTCCCGGCTAAAGGATTGGTTTGCAAACTGCCGGACAGCTCAGCAAGCTTGCCGACGCGCCGACGCATTTCAATTTGACCATCATGTATCGTGGCAATCCCAGAGCTATCATAACCCCGATATTCCAACCGTCTAAGGGCATCAATCAATATTTGAGAGCTGCTTTCAGAACCGATATATCCAACAATGCCGCACATAGGGAACTCTTATCCTGTATTTTGATGGTTTCAGACTTAAAACAAACGAACAAATTTTGCCAACTATATATGGCAAAATGTGCAGATAAAATACAAATGATGACTACCCTTATTTGATTTACCCGCATCAGCTTCACAAAATACAAGATTTAACACTTTAAGATTAGTGGTCATACCGTTATAACAAGACCATGAGTTTTACAGCTATCATTCTCGCGGCCGGCAAAGGTACGCGGATGAAATCCGAAATACCAAAGCCATTACACCATGTGGCTGGCAGGCCTATGCTTTCTTGGGTCATAGATGCCGCAAAGGCTGCAGGCGCATCACAAATATTACCTGTTATCGGACATGAAAGTGCTCAGCTTGAAGACTGGCTTGGCGATATAAAACCAGCCTATCAAACTGAACAGCTTGGCACAGGACATGCTGTTTTGGCCGCTGAACATATGCTAGAGAAGCCTGCTGTGCCGGTTATAATCTTATTTGGGGATACGCCGCTTATCACCGCAGATACAATTAAGCGCACTGTCACACATATCAAAAATGGTGCTGACATTTGCGCGCTTGGATTTGAGGCAAGCAATCCCGCCGGCTATGGTCGTTTTATTTTAGATGATAGTGGCAGGTTGGTGCAAATCATCGAAGACTCTGAATGCTCAGAAGCAGAACGACAGATTACGTTTGTGAATGGTGGCATTTTAGCTGCACGGGCGCCGGCTTTATTTTCACTTTTAAGATCAGTGAAACCAGCAAATAGCAAAGGCGAAATTTTCCTAACAGATGTTATTGCAGAAGGACATGCTGCAGGATTAAATATAACCTCTGACAAAGCTCCACAGACAGAGCTTTTAGGCGTGAATAGCCGGGCACAATTAGCAGAGCTGGATGCTATTGCACAACAACGCTTACGAAATAGCGCCATGGACGCTGGCGCCACACTTGTAGCGCCGGAAACCATATTCCTTAGCGCTGACACCATTCTGGAAACAGATGTTATTATTGAGCCAAATGTTGTGATTGGCCCTGGTGTGCATATTGCCACTGGCAGCCATATCAAATCTTTCAGCCATCTCGAGCGCTGTTATGTTGGCACCTGCTGTGTTATTGGGCCTTACGCTAGATTACGGCCTGGCACCCATCTTGAAGATGGCGTCAAAATTGGAAATTTTGTTGAAACGAAGAATGCGCGTTTTGAAGCTGGTGCGAAAGCCAACCACTTATCCTATATCGGTGATGCAGATGTGGGTGCAGCAGCAAATATTGGCGCTGGCACTATCACCTGTAATTATGATGGATTTGGAAAACATAAGACTGAGATAGGCGATGGCGCGTTTATTGGCTCTAATAGTGCTTTAGTGGCACCTGTGCGCATCGGAGATGGCGCTATTGTTGGTGCCGGGTCGACCATAACAAAAGCAGTTGATGATAACGCCATTGCAACAGCTAGAGGCCGGCAAAGCCAAATCACAGATGGCGCAAAACAATTCAGAGCCAAACGGAAAAAACCAAATGGCTAAGGTGGATTCAAATCTTCAGGATGATGCCTGTATTGATGCACTTTTAGCGATGCAACAAAAACATGTGCTCCTCATCGGGGATATCATGCTGGATTGCTATGTTGACGGCGTTGTAAGCCGTATTTCACCTGAAGCACCTGTTCCCATATTAAATCATAGCGTGTCTAACCACGTAGCCGGCGGTGCTGCAAATGTTGCACATAACCTCGCTAATCTTGGCATGTCAGTCAGTCTTATTGGCCTGATCGGCGCTGATCAGGCTGGTAAACAGTTAGCAGATGAACTCAACACTATACCTCAGCTCACATCTCACTGTTTGACGCTAGATGACCGCCCGACGACACGCAAAACACGCTTTAGAGCGCAAGGGCAACAAATATTGCGTCTTGATGAAGAAACAACATCACCCCTACTGCCTGGCCAAGAGCAGGCATTATTGGATATTATAGAAAAGCAAATTGCCACAAAGCCTGATATCATCATCCTTTCTGATTATGCGAAAGGCTGTTTATCTCATCGGATAGTGGCGTCTGTAACGGATATGGCGGCTAAAGCAAGTATAGCAGTGATCACCGATCCGAAATCAGCAGATTTCACGAAATATACTGGCAGCAGATTGCTAACCCCTAATTTAAAAGAATTATGTGCTGCGACAGGAACAAGACTTGAGTCTTTAGATGAGATAGTGATGGCTGCAAATTCACAGATAGCCGCTGCCCAGCTTGATGCTATGCTTGTTACGCTTGGCAGTCAGGGCATGTTGTTTGTAAGCAAGAATTCCACGATACATCTACCTGCCTCTGCTATTGATGTATTTGACGTGTCTGGCGCTGGCGACACTGTTGTTGCGCTTGTTGCTGCCTCACAAACAGGCAACACGGCATGGGAAACATCCATACAGCTAGCAAATTTAGGTGCTGGCATTGTTGTCGGCAAATCTGGAACTGCCACAGTTTCCCCTGGGGAAATTTTAGCGCATCTGCCATCTGGAAATATGGTTTATGGCCGTGACACGCTCTCTCAGCTATGTAATTTACGAAATAGCTGGGCAGATGATGAGCTGAAAATCGGATTTACAAATGGCTGTTTTGACCTGCTGCATCCCGGACATATAGATAGTTTAAAACGGTCAGCAGATTTATGTGATAAATTGATTGTTGCGGTAAATTCTGACAAGTCAGTTAAGGCCCTAAAAGGCCAAAATAGGCCTATACAATCAGAAAGCAAACGCGCATCAATCCTTGCGAAACTTCCATTTGTAGATGCTGTTATCCTGTTTGATGAAGACACACCCAAAACTATCATAGATGCCCTAACGCCAGACATATTGGTTAAAGGCGGCGATTATCGTGCAGAAGAGGTTGTTGGCTATGAAACTGTTACAAAAAATGGTGGCACAGTAGAAATCATCCCGCTACTTGAGGGGCATTCCACATCAAGGCTAGCTGGAATATAGATTTGCATATCTTGCGATGATCATCATATATTTTACGGCAATAAAAAAGGGCAGCAATAGCTGCCCTTTTTATGTCTCAAGCGAGTTTTACTGGTCTAAGACAGACCCTTTTTCCAAATACTCCTGATCAATTTCTGGTAGCGGCTGCTCTTTGATAGCTTTTTCAAAAGCATTCAGTCGCTTAAAAATAGATAATAGCTCGATAATGGTAGTCCAGCTATTCACAAGATATTGGAACGAACTTGTTACCTGACCAAATGCTGTGAGAATCTGTTGCAAAATACCATAAGTAATCGTCCCACCAACAATTGTTGGCACTAGGATCAGATAAGCAAATATATTATCCGCTTGAATATAAACACCTCTAAAGACGTTGAAATACATATAATGGAAATAGAGGCGGAAATAATTGCGCCGCAAATTGCCAAATAACTCTGTTACAGTTGGTGGCTGGGCGCGATTATCATCATCCTCGCCATAAACCAGCTCCTTACGATAGGCAGCCTCCACACGCTGATTACGGAATTCCAAACCTGGCAGTTTAATGCCGGCTATAGCAAGCAGGCTGGTACCAAAAAGTGACCAGAAAATAGCCACAGTAAAGAGCGGATATGGTATTGCACCCACAATTGGCAGGGTTTCCACATATTGTGACATTTGGAATAATAGTGGCAGGAAGGCGAAAAGCGTCATAACAGCATCAATGATAGATACGCCCAGCCCTTCCATAATACCTGCAAAACGCATTGTATCTTCTTGGATACGTTGGCTTGCCCCCTCAATGTGGCGCACACGCTTCCATTGCATCATGTAAAAGTCGTTCATTGCCGTACGCCACCGGAAAATATAATGGCTGACAATGAACCTCGTGATCACATAGATAACCATCCACACGAGCGCAATCTGCGCAAAGATAGCTATCAGGGAAAACATATCTCCTGCTGAAATATCATTATCCGGCTGTAACGCATTTTGAAGCATATCACCAAATGGGCGGCGCCAATGGTTGATTGCTACCGAGACCTGAACACTGAAATAAGTAGAGAATAGAATGATTTGCGAAACAACAATTGACCATCTCTGCCACTTATGTGGTGAATACCGGAACCAGAAGGCTGCGAAAAGCGCACAAATTATGAAATAGTAAATATAGAACCAGATAAATTCCGGCGTAATAAAAAAGCCAGGGCCAACAATAGGCTCCCGCTCTGGGTCCAAATCAAAACCAAGGGCTAGACCTAACTCTGTACCAGCTGAATACCAAAAGCCAACAACGATGGCTGCCCACGCAAGCACACTGAGGAAAAACACCTTAGGGCGGGGAAAAAATGACTCGAACATAAAAGGCTCTCCTCACAAAAACCAGTTATCTATAACTGCTCAATACGTTCATATTTCGTGTGCATGGCAATATTCACAACAACGCCAAATGCCACAAACATACTTAACATGGCCGTTCCACCATAGGAAATCAATGGCAAGGGCGCCCCCACAACAGGCAGCAACCCTGTAACCATGCCGATATTCACAAATACATAGCTAAACAACACCATGGAAATACCGATGCAAACAAGTCTACCAAATTTCATTTGCGACCTAAGTGCAATCATATTGATAGATAATAATATGATGAAATAGACAGCAATAATTACAAGATTACCAACCAGTCCAAACTCTTCGCCAATCATGGTAAACACAAAATCTGTTTGCTTTTCAGGCAGATAATTTAACTGAGATTGCGAGCCCATCAGAAACCCCTTGCCAAATATACCGCCTGAGCCAAGCGCAATTTTGGATTGAATAATTTGATATCCTGCCCCCTGCTCATCACTGCCTGGGTTTAGAAACGTAAATATACGGGCTTTTTGATAATCATATAATTGCGCCCAAACGATAGGCGCACTGGCTAATACCGCCAGAAGGCTGCCAAACACCCATCTTTTGGGCAGACCTGCCGACACAATGACAGTGGCACCTGCAATCAATAACATAAGGGATGTGCCAAGATCTGGTTGCACAAGTACGAGTAGAAAAGGCACTGCTAACATGACAATAGCAGGCACATAACTAACTATATAAT
>WTHY01000155.1:2002-6121 GCA_011522945.1 Alphaproteobacteria bacterium | reverse complement strand
AAGAGACAGTTCATTATATGCGCGATCGATGGGCTAAATCTAAGGTTTCGAGACAAAACTCGATACGACCTTTTTCCGGCCAGCCTTGTCAAAGGCAATATCTAACTTATCGCCTTCTACAGACCTCACATCACCCATCCCGAATTTTTGATGGAACACGCGGTCTCCTATCTGAAATCCGCCACCTGAACTTGTTTCAGCATAACCGCCTGCATCTCGTGCTGGTGAGGCGATTTGCGCATGCCCTGCTCGCGCCATTCTCTGCCAGCCAGGCCCATATCCCGCCTTGCCAACCCGTGTATCTGCACCACCGATCATGACAGGCTCAGCTCTACCAATAGATAGACCTTGTGCCATATCCTCATCAACATGTTCTGAGGGTAATTCAGCAACAAATCTGGATGGCACCGAGCTTTGCCACAGGCCATGCACACGCCGATTTGCAGCAAAGCTTATATATAGATTACGACGCGCACGTGTAATACCAACATAACCCAGCCGGCGCTCTTCTTCTAAGCCAGCGCCGCCATTTTCTTCCAATGTACGTTGTGACGGAAATACCCCTTCTTCCCAACCTGGAAGAAACACCGTCTCAAATTCAAGACCTTTAGCCGCATGAAGCGTCATTAAGGTAACCTCACCCTCCGTCGGGCTTGTATCATTATCCATCACCAAAGCAATATGCTCTAAAAAGCTACCAAGCGTGTCAAAATCATCAATCGCGACAACAAGTTCTTTTAGGTTCTCCAAACGCCCAGGTGCATCAGCAGACTTATGTGTCTGCCACATTTCCGTATAACCAGATTCATCTAGTATAATGCGCGCCAAATCCCCTGGCGGCATAATGCCCAACTGATCTCTCCAGCGCTCAACCTGAATGACAAATTGTCCAAGTTGCCGCCGCGCCGCTGTCTTTAACTCATCACTGTCAAGCAAATCTGATGCGGCTGCAAAATAGGGTTTTTCAGCTGCTCGGGCATAAGCGTAAATGATTTGTAGACTGGCATCCCCTAATCCGCGTTTTGGCGTATTAATTATCCGCTCAAACGCCAGATCATCTGCTGGCTGATATACAAGGCGTAAATATGCCATAGCATCTCGAATTTCGGCCCGCTCATAAAAGCGTGTGCCAACTACACGATACGGCAGCCCTATGGCGATAAATCTTTCTTCAAATTCTCTGGTTTGGAAGCCAGCCCGCACAAGCACTGCAATTTCATTCAGGTCATGATCTCGCTTCATCAGGGATTCAATTTGGCTAGACAGGCTGCGTGCTTCTTCCTGACCATCCCAATAGCCAGATATATGGACCTTCTGGCCCAAATCATCAGATGTATAGAGCGTTTTACCAAGCCGCGTTTCATTATTAGAAATCAGAGCAGAAGCAGCAGCCAATATATGACCTGTTGACCGATAATTTTCTTCCAGCCTGACAGTAACTGCTTCTGGAAAATCTGTACTGAATTTCAGGATATTGCCAACTTCGGCACCACGCCAACCATAAATAGATTGATCATCATCACCAACACAACATAGATTATGATGCTTTGATGATAACAGCCTTAACCATAGATATTGGGCGATATTTGTATCCTGATATTCATCAACCATAATATGTGTAAGACGTGCCTGATAGCCGGCTAATACATCATGATGCTTGTTGAAAATCACCAGCATATGTAGCAGCAAATCGCCAAAATCAGCTGCATTGAGAGTGATGAGTCGTTCCTGATATTGCCGGTATAAATCTGCAATTTTTCCATTTGCAATATCACCTGCCTCGGCACGTGTGATTTTATCGGGCGTCAGGCCTCTATCTTTCCAGCGACCAATATGAAACGCAATCTGCCGCGGTGGCCAGCGCTTAATATCAAGACCATCCGCTTCCATGAGCTGCTTCAAAAGCCGCAATTGATCATCTGTATCAAGAATTGTGAAATCAGACCGCAGACCAACTAATTCTGCATGTGTTCTGAGCATACGTGCTGCGATAGAGTGGAATGTGCCGAGCATAACCTGCTCTACCATCGGCCCCACTAGCTGGCCGACCCGAGCTTTCATCTCTCTTGCCGCCTTGTTGGTGAAGGTCACAGCCAGAATATTCCACGGTGCCGCTGTACGGCTTGCGACAAGCTGCGCAAGGCGCGATGTGAGAACGCGCGTCTTACCTGTGCCAGCACCTGACAAAACAAGAAGTGGGCCATCAAGTGTCGTAACAGCCTCCAATTGCGGGGCATTCAAGCCTTGTAGCCAAACAGCTTGATGGTCTGACGCCTGCGGAGCCGTCGCGGCTTTATCTATTTGCTGGTTACTATCTATGTCCACGGAAGCTCGCCATTATGAAACTTTGTTTTGTCACTCTTTATAATCCATTGCAGGACACAACGGCCAAATTTTTGCCAAATTTCTATATAAGGATAATCTGATGTATTAGATCTGATACATATAGATAGGGTTGGATGTCTGATTTTTCCAAGAGTAGCACAAAAACCAAGATTTTCTATCTGCCTGGCAGGCTTTTTGGCAGGTATTTTTCTGAGCCCCGCTATATCAGGCAAAAATGAAATCGGATATTTGCCTGCATCTATTGCTATGGTTATAATGGTCGCGAATCATTGGATCGGGTGCGCAATCTTCGGTGTGCTTGCGAATTTCTGTGCGGGAATGTAAATGGGAACAGTCTCTATGGGCACTCATGTAAAGAGCTTTTTAAATTTGCTTCTTGGTGTAGCGCTCCTGACTATGCTCGCTGCCTGTAGCAGTGCGCCTAATGATTTGTCTGCCATTTCAGACGATCCCTATGAAACGACAAATCGACGTGTTTTTGCCTTTAATTCCGGTCTTGATAGCTACCTGGTTGAACCAGCAGCAAATATATACCGCAACGCCATTCCTGCGGGTGGCCAGAGGGCTGTCCGCAATCATGTCGAGTGGATGAGCATGCCATCTACGGCTGTGAATTCAACGCTTCAGGGGAAATGGGAAAATGCTGGACTAGCGATACTCAATTTTGCCTTTAACGGATTAACGCTTGGCCTTGTAGATATAATGGATGAGGAAGACAAGCCGCAACGAGAAGATTTCGGCCAGACACTCGCACATAATAATGTGGCCCCGGGAAGCTATGTCGTCCTGCCTGTTTTCGGAGGCACAACGATGCGCGGTGCGGCTGGAACAGTCGTTGATTTTGCACTTAATCCTCTGTCAGCAATTGATGCTGGTGCCACAGGCGACACTGTTAAGGATGCAACATTGCCAGTTGATGCGGTATCCTTTCGCGCCGATAATTTTGAGACTATCAATCAGCTAAAATATGAATCCGCAGACCCTTATGCCCGGGCACGTGCTGTTTATATCCAGCAACGAAGTGCTTTGCTGGAAGATCGTATGGTTGAAGATGGGCAAAGCGCTGTGGCAGATGACAACTTTGACAGTTTCTTTGAGTAGGAGGCATACATAAATGTTGGTTCGTACAATTTTCGCCATGGCATTGAGCCTCGTTTTCATCTCAACTGCCGCAAAAGCAGATAGAATTGCCGCCTCTGAAGCTGTTGTCACAGCAATGGTAGAATCAGCTCAGGCCATTTTGCAGGATGCAGATTTAGATGCTGATGGCAAACGTATTGCCCTGAAAGAAGTTTTAAACAGCTATTTTGACGTTGCTGGCATTACACGCGCCACAGCTGGTCAATATTGGCGCAAAGCGACACCAGAACAGCAGGACCAATATGGTCTGTTGTTTACAGAAGTCCTCACCAATATGGCAACAGGGCAGCTGGATTGGCTGGTAGATTTAGAGTTTGTCCCTACCAAAACAACAGAAAAAGGGCCAAAGATGGTTCTGGTAGGTGGTCGCATTGTGGATCGCTCAGGTGCAGAGCCAGACGCAATTGTGAATTGGCGTGTTGCAACACGCGAAGGCCAAAAGCCTGCTATTATTGATATTGAAGTGGAAAATATTTCCCTTCTCATTACCCAGAGGCAGGAAAACCAAGCTATCATCCGCAAGAATGGTGGAGATTTCAACGCGCTCATAGCCTCACTTGAAGCCCAGATAGAGAGCTTCCAGTGAGGTATTCTCAACGCTAACGGTAATTTTAGCCACATTTTGCTTGGTAC
>WTHY01000155.1:0-1902 GCA_011522945.1 Alphaproteobacteria bacterium | reverse complement strand
TCCAGTGAGGTATTCTCAACGCTAACGGTAATTTTAGCCACATTTTGCTTGGTACGTGAAGATGCTCGCAGCTTCATGCCTGTCCAGCCAGCAGTTATAAATTCCCTGTTATAAATTCACTTTTATAAATTCACTGTTATAAATTTACTGTGGCTTGCAGACTATGGCTCATTAATGGCTGTGTATACAGCATGTCTCTGTTGAACGGATTGTTTAAACAGCTAGGCTTTCCTACCGGCTAATTGGCTTATACCGAATCCTTGTAGGCTGATCAGCTTCAGCCCCTAGACGGCGTTTCTTATCTGCCTCATAAGCCTCATAATTGCCCTCAAACCATTCCACATGGGAATTCCCCTCAAAAGCGAGGATATGTGTTGCAATACGGTCTAAGAACCAGCGATCGTGACTGACAACAACCGCACAGCCTGCATAATCTAGCAGAGCCTCTTCAAGCGCACGCAATGTATCCACATCTAGATCGTTTGTCGGTTCATCGAGCAGAAGCACATTCGCACCAGATTTCAACATGCGCGCCATATGGACCCTGTTACGTTCACCACCTGACAGTTGGCCAACGCGCTTTTGCTGATCAGCACCCTTGAAGTTGAACAGGCTGACATAGGCACGTGATGGCATTGTACGTGTGCCAAGTTCCAGCTCATCCAAACCATCTGAAATAACCTCCCAGACAGTTTTGCCATCATCAAGCGCATCTCGTGACTGGTCGACATAGCCAAGCTTGACTGTATCTCCGAGTGTCAATGCACCTGCATCAGGCGTGTCACCACCTGTCAGCATACGGAACAGGGTCGTCTTACCTGCCCCGTTTGGACCAATCACACCAACTATACCACCTGGTGGGAGGCGGAATGACAAATCTTCAATAAGTAGCTTCTCACCAAATGCTTTATTGAGATTGTCTGCTTCAATCACCTTATCACCAAGCCTCGGACCTGCCGGAATAACGATTTTCGCTATATCCTGACGCTGCTCTTGGTCTTGTTGCAGAAGCTTTTCATAGGCATTAATACGGGCCTTTGATTTTGCCTGTCGCGCCTTTGGTGCAGAGCGCACCCATTCCAGCTCACGAGACAGCGATTTTACCCGTGCATCTTCAGCTCTGCCTTCTTGCTCAAGGCGCTTTTGTTTCTGCTCAAGCCAACCAGAATAATTGCCCTGATATGGAATACCTTGACCACGATCCAATTCCAGAATCCAGCCAGCAACTTCATCTAGGAAGTATCTATCGTGCGTAATAGTGACAACCGTACCCGGGAAGTCATGCAAGAAACGCTGCAGCCATGCCACAGATTCCGCATCTAAATGGTTTGTTGGTTCGTCCAATAACAGCATATCAGGTGCGCTTAACAGAAGCTTACATAAGGCAACACGGCGCTTTTCACCACCAGACAATTTTGTGACATCTGCATCTGGCTCAGGCACGCGCAATGCGTCCATGGCAATTTGCGCCTTGCGTTCCAGATCCCAACCATCCATAGCATCAATTTGCTCTTGAAGCTCGCCCTGCTCTGCAATGAGGTCATTCATCTCCTCATCTGTCATCTCTTCCATAAAGCGGGCAGATACTTCGTTAAATCTGTCGACTAGCTCCTTCGCCTTACCCATGCCAGACATGACATTACCCATGACATCCATAGAGGCATCTAATTCAGGTTCTTGAGCTAAATAGCCAATTTGAATATTGTCAGCAGCTTTTGCTTCGCCAGAGAAATCTGTTTCGATGCCAGCCATGATTTTCAGCAATGTGGATTTACCAGCGCCATTTAGACCAAGCACACCAATTTTTGCCCCTGGCAAAAAGGATAGGCTGATATTTTTCAGAACTTCTTTGCCACCAGGATAGGTTTTGCCAAGCTGGTACATCGTGTAAACATATTGCGC
>WTHY01000169.1 GCA_011522945.1 Alphaproteobacteria bacterium | reverse complement strand
TGAACGGGAATGGCGCCTCTGATGTGCTCTGGGTGCCCGGTGAACATAGATAGATATCACATGCGCAGCTAAATATTGCGTTAATTGCGAATAGGTGGCCACAAATGAGTAAGTTGCAAATCATGGGCTGGTGATGAATGGATGCTATGATATAGGCGGTTTTAGATAAGTTAAAGCCGACTCATAGCCAGAAACTGGCACTATTTTCACCTATCAGGAAATCTGGGCACATCTGCTGAAAAAACCCATAGCCAATATGTGAAAAAAGGCGTAATGAGACGGCAGAATACAAAAAAGGGGTAAGGTATGAAAATTCTCGTTCCGGTAAAACGCGTCATTGACTATAACGTCAAGGTACGTGTTAAGGCAGATCAATCGGGCGTTGAGCTAGCCAATGTAAAAATGGCTATGAACCCATTTGATGAAATCGCTGTCGAGCAGGCACTTCGTATTAAAGAAGCTGGCAATGCAGATGAGGTTGTTTTGGTGTCGATTGGTCCGGCGCAATCCCAAGAAACAATCCGTACCGGCCTAGCTATGGGTGCTGATAGAGGCATTCACATTGAAGCTAGCCAGGATGTTGAGCCACTCGCAGTCGCAAAACTTTTGGCAGCAATCGTCGCTAAAGAAGAGCCAGGTTTGGTTCTTTGTGGCAAGCAAGCTATTGATGATGATAGCAACCAAACAGGTCAAATGCTGTCAGCGCTACTTGGTTGGTCACAAGGCACATTTGCTTCAGGCGTCGAACTTGCAGGCGATAAAGTGAATGTCATTCGTGAAGTTGATGGTGGTTTAGAGCATGTAAGCCTGGCTATGCCAGCTGTCATTTCTGTTGACTTGCGTCTAAATGAACCGCGCTATGCATCACTTCCAAACATCATGAAAGCGAAGAAAAAGCCGATTGATGCGGTGAGTGCAGATGAGCTTGGTGTTGATACAGCACCACGCCTCAGTGTTGTTAAAGTTGAAGAGCCAGCTGCGCGTGAAGCTGGTATTAAAGTTGGCTCAGTATCAGAGCTAGTTGACAAACTCAAGACAGAAGCAAAGGTGATATAATGGCTATTCTTGTATTATGCGATCATGACGGTTCATCACTAGCCGCCGCAACGCTAAACGCTGTTGCAGCTGCTGCTGAAATTGGCGGCGATATCGACCTGCTTGTGGCTGGCTCAGGCACAGACGCTATTGCTGCAGAAGCTGCAAAGACATCTGGCGTGTCTCGTGTTCTTCATGCAGATGCAGCTGAATATGCAAACGGTCTTGCAGAAAATATTGCCCCTCTTATCGTGGGCATGGCAGATGGTTACAGCCACATTCTGGCACCTGCCACAACATATGGTAAAAATATCATGCCACGTGTTGCAGCGCTAAAGGATGTTGCGCAAATCTCTGACATCATCCAGGTAGTTGATGCAGATACATTCCAGCGCCCAATTTATGCTGGTAATGCGTTGGCAACAGTAAGCTCATCTGAAGCTCTGAAAATTGTCACAGTACGTGCAACAGCTTTTGAAGCTGTCGGTACAGACGGCTCAGCTGCTATTGAAGCTGTTTCAGCAACTGGTGATGCAGGTCTATCTGCATTTGAAAAGTCAGAGCTGTCTAGCTCAGAGCGCCCAGAGCTGACATCTGCTGGCATCGTCATCTCAGGTGGCCGCGGTATGCAGGACGGCTCGAATTTCTCAATGCTTGAGTCCGTTGCTGACAAGTTGGGCGCTGCCGTTGGCGCATCACGCGCAGCTGTTGATGCAGGTTTCGTGCCAAATGACTATCAGGTTGGCCAGACAGGCAAAGTTGTCGCGCCAGACCTATATGTTGCTGTTGGCATCTCAGGCGCAATTCAGCATTTGGCTGGTATGAAGGACTCTAAAGTCATTGTGGCCATCAACAAAGATGATGAAGCCCCAATCTTCCAGGTTGCTGATTACGGTCTTGTTGCAGATTTGTTTGACGCTGTACCAGCTCTTGATGGCGAGCTCGGCTAATACCTATTTATTTACCTCAGCCAGCTGCTGACGCAGTTGGCTGAGCACTATGTCTGTGTCCCATTCAGCCGGACCTGACACCAGCCAGACAGATGTCTGATCCCCTGAAATGATGAGTGTTGACGGTAAACCGCGCAATGAGAGTGCGCGGGCCCAAACAGATTTTGGGTCATAGGCTGTACGGACAGACTCTATACCCCGCTCTTGCAAAAACGGTGCTGCTTTTTCTGCCCCGCCCCTGTCAACAGAAACCAGAAGCAACACAGCATCCTCAGCAAGCAGACCTGCCGCCCTATTCAGGGCTGGCAATTCATGGATACAAGGCGCACACCAGGTTGCCCAAAAATTCACAATAAGGGGTTTACCGGCAAAATCCGCTAGCGCTACAGCATTGCCGCTTGCATCAATGATAGATGACACAGGAAGCGGTTCGGCAAAAACATCGAATTTCAGAGGCTCTGCTGATACTGGATTGCTGGTTATCATTACGATATAAGCTATTAGTGTGAGATAAGTGCGGCAAAAAAAGCGTATTTGGCCCGTTAGTGAGCAAAATTTCGTATTTTTCGGCTGATTCTTCTGCATTTCTACCTTATAAAACGATTTAGCTTTGACAGGAACGCACATAATGACGCAGCCAAAAGACTCAAACTCAAAAAAGCCTGCCTCCTCAATATGGGGTGGACGCTTTGCAGGCGGGCCCTCACAATTGATGCAAGATATTAACGCGTCTATTGCGTATGACCAAAAGCTATTTGCAGAAGATATTGCTGGCTCGCGTGCACATGCGACTATGCTAGCAAGCCAAAACATCATTTCTGCATCTGATCTAACAGCCATTCTATCCGGTCTGGATCAGGTTGAAGCAGAGATTGCATCAGGCACTATGGTATTTTCAGAAGCACTTGAAGATATCCATATGAATGTCGAAACAAGATTATCTGAAATTGTAGGCGATCCAGCAAGACGGCTTCATACAGCGCGCTCTCGCAATGATCAGGTCGCAACAGATATCAGACTATGGTTGCGCACACGTATTTCAGATCTTGATAAAATGCTGCAAGCCCTGCAACAGGCGCTGTACGACCAAGCCATACAGCATTGCACAACCGTAATGCCAGGCTATACACATTTACAGACCGCACAGCCTATCAGCTTTGGCTTTCATCTTGCAGCCTATATTGAGATGTTTGGCAGAGACAGGGCGCGTCTAATGGATTGTCAAAGCCGTGTGAATGAATCACCGTTAGGGGCTGCAGCACTTGCTGGAACATCCTTTCCGATAGATAGACATCAGACAGCTGATTTGCTTGGTTTTAACAGGCCAATGGCAAATGCGATGGATGCTGTCTCTGCCCGTGATTTCGCAGTTGAATTTCTGTCAGCTGCCTCTATTTGCGCAACACATCTCTCACGTCTGGCTGAAGAAATCGTTATCTGGTCAACAGACAGGTTTGGATTCATTCAGCTTTCAGATGCGTTCACAACAGGCTCGTCTATCATGCCACAAAAGCGCAATCCTGATGCAGCTGAGCTGGTGCGGGCAAAGCCAGGTCGAATCATGGGAGACCTGATTAGCTTATTAACCGTCCTCAAAGGCCTGCCGCTCGCCTATGGCAAGGACATGCAGGAAGATAAAGAACCTGTATTTGATGCAGAGCAGCATTTATCAATTGCGATTGCTGCCATGACAGGCATGATTTCAGACATGCAAGCGCAACCTGAAGCTATGCGTGCAGCCCTCGCAAAAGGCCACCCCACAGCGACAGATTTAGCTGACTATCTCGTGCGTGAGCTCAAAATGCCCTTCAGAGATGCCCATCATGTTAGCGGCTCCATTGTCGCCTTGGCTGACCAGAAAGGATGTGCGCTCGAAGCCCTCACGCTTGCGGATATGCAGGCTGTTGCACCAGACCTGACAGCAGATATCCTGCCTGTTCTTAGTATTGATAATGCGTTGAATGCACGTACAAGTTTTGGTGGCACAGCACCAAGCGAAACCCGCGCACGCCTGCAAGATGCAGCGACGCGGTTTCAATTGGCATAACACCCTAACAGGGTAAAGAGGAGGCTGACATTATGCAGCATCTAACAAAACTGATACTAGTCATCTTGATGATGTCTACACTTGCCAGCATCACAGCTTGTGGTAAGCGCGGGGCCCCTATTCGCCCGTCTGAAGTGCCTGCTGCTAGCCAGACATCGTAGTCATCATGACCGGTTTTACACGTGATGAAGATGGCCGCTTGCTGATTGATGGGCTAGATGTTGCAGAGTTGGCTGAGTCCTATGGCACACCAGTTTACCTATATTCTGGCGCAGGATTTCTCTCGCATTTTTCGCAATTTAGACAGGCTGTAGCACCCAAAGACGCACCCTATCAGACAAAGGTACATTATGCAGTCAAAGCGAATTCTGCCCTTGCCATCCTTAGCCTTTTAGCTCAGGCCGGTGCAGGGGCCGATATTGTTTCAGGCGGAGAAATGCAACGGGCTCTGCAAGCTGGTGTTGCGCCTGACCATATCGTTTTTTCTGGGGTTGGTAAGTCCTCGGATGAAATCAGAGCGGCTCTATCAGCCAAAATTGGACAAATAAATGCAGAATCTCCTGCAGAATTGCATCTTATTGCAGATATTGCTGCTGATATGGGCGTCATTGCGCCCGTTGCCCTGCGGGTAAATGTGAATGTTGATCCTGGCAGTCATGCGAAAATTTCAACAGGGCAGCGCAATACAAAATTTGGCATTTCAACTGATGATGGAGAAGCTGAGCGGCTATATCATTGGTTATGTGCACAAGACTCCATCAAACCATGCGGACTTGCCGTACATATCGGATCACAGCTGACAAAACTTGCGCCTTTTGAAACAGCCTATCAGGCCTTGCTTGAGCTTGCAGACAGGCTAAGGGAAAATGGCTGTGATGTACCACAATTAGACCTCGGTGGTGGATTGGGTGTTGATTACAACTGTGAGACGACACCTGATTTTGACGCCTATGGTAAGATGGTCGCCCGCATCTTTGCCAATCGAGGCTATGATTTAGGGTTTGAGCCTGGTCGGTCTATTGCAGCTGACCAAGGGATTTTGGTTGTCTCGACACTCTATTTAAAAGATGGCGCAGATAAACAATTTGTGATTGTTGACGGTGCGATGAATGATCTTATTCGCCCGACACTTTATGAGGCCTATCACAAGATCGAGCCTGTACTTATGAATGGGGATATGTCTCAGGAAATAAAGTCAGGCCAGATTACAGCAGATATTGTGGGACCTGTCTGTGAGACTGGCGACTATCTTGGCCAAGACCGTCAGCTGCCATCTATCACCTCTGGCGATTATATCGCTGTGCGATCAGCTGGTGCCTATGGTGCTGTGATGATGTCCAATTATAATACACGCCCAGAGGCTGCTGAAATTCTGGTGCTTGATGGAACAGCTCATGTGATTCGGCCAAGACGCACTGTTGCAGATTTGCTAGCGCTGGAAACGAATCCCTTCGCCGCATCCTAACCAGAGCTGTCTGATATTCCGGCAATTATCCGGTTCCAGATCATTTTGACCTCAAACCATTTTGGTCCCAGATAATTTTAATTCCGGATCATTTTGGCCCCGGATCATGTTGGCCCCAGACCATGTTGCTAGTGACCCGCATTGCCAAATGCCATGCCAACCCAGACTGTTAAAATCTAGACTGTTAAAATCCAGCCTGTGTTAGTCGCTCAGATAGAGGTGTTATATTAATTTCTGCCTGCTGGCCTGGCGGCATATCAAGCTGCACAAAAAATTCTGTGCGGCCACCTGCATCGATAAATCGATTTTCAGGAATGACACGGCTTGTAGCAAGAATAAGACCATTTTGATCTGTAACACGCACCTGCAAAGGGGCTGCATGTGCTTTCACACTACTTATATTGGCAAGCTGGCCTTTTAAGCGCAAAACATCGCCGAAATAATCTGCATCTAAATCCTGAACCTGCAATTGATCTAAATTTGGCCGAATCGTAAGACCAGCAACATCATAGACAGGTATCAAACCTGGGATTTGCGCTGTGATAAGCCCACGGGCAGCGATCAGCCCTGTTGATAAGGCCGCCACCATAAGCAGAATGGCAACAGGCATACGTAATACACGTACCATTTCACCAACATCATCTGGGC
>WTHY01000095.1 GCA_011522945.1 Alphaproteobacteria bacterium | reverse complement strand
ATTGGTACCGATGCAGATTTGACCTATCCAGTTGATAATCTAGGGGACGATATCTCTGTTCTTGAGGCAATTGCCGAGGGGACACATCCATTTGCTAAGGTTCTAGAGGCTGCAGAAAAGCCGATGATTATCGTTGGGAATGCAGCTTTGAGCAGAGCTGACAGTGCTGGTGTTCTTGGACGTTTGCATAAGATTGCCTCTGATACAGGCGTTGTTGCTAAAAGTTGGAACGGATATAATGTCCTGCATCAAGCCGCCTCTCGTGTAGCGGGGCTTGATATGGGGTTTGTTCCTGCTAAGGGTGGCCTTGATACAGCCGGGATTTTAGCGGCCGCTGAGGCCGGCGATATGGGTCTTGTTTGGTTGTTGGCTGCTGATGAGGTAGATACCACAAAATTGCAAAATAGTTTTGTTGTCTATCAGGGACATCATGGTGATAAAGGCGCACATTGCGCAGATATCATCCTGCCTGGCGCTGCCTATACAGAAAAAGACGGTATCTATCTGAATTTTGAAGGCCGTGCTCAGCTTGCACGTCGTGCAACATTCCCGCCAGGTGATGCCAAAGAAGATTGGAAGATTTTGCGCGCCTTCTCTGAAGTGTTCGGAGCAACGTTGAAGTTTGATACGGTTGACGAGCTTCGTGAAGCTCTGTTTGAAGCTTGTCCGCATTTCGCAGATCTGGGAGCTGTGAAATCAGCAAAATGGTCAAAATTTGGAACGACTGCCAAACTTTCAAATGTTCCGCTGCAGGCTAAGATGGAGTCATACTATATGACATGTCCAATTAGTCGCGCTTCAGAGACAATGGCTGAATGCCGCAGCGCAAACAATTCACATAACCAGATTGCGGCGGAGTAAGGGCTATGACGACAGAAACGCTTATGAGCTTTGGTTTGGAACTTGGCTGGATTTTACTGCAAATCCTGGCTGTTGCTGTCCCGCTTTTGATTGGCGTTGCCTATTTGACGCTTGCTGAACGCCGCGTGATTGGTTTCATGCAGCTTCGTAAAGGCCCAAATGTCGTTGGTCCATTTGGTTTGTTCCAGCCATTTGCAGATGCGCTAAAGCTGATGGCAAAAGAAACAATCTTGCCAGCTGGCGCTGATAAGGTCGTTTTTATCATCGCCCCGATGTTAACCTTTGTTTTGGCGCTTGTGGCTTGGGCAGTAATCCCATTTGGTGAAGGCCTTGTCCTGGCGGATATTAATGTCGGTATTCTATATCTATTCGCCATCTCCTCGCTTGGTGTTTATGGCATCATCATGGCTGGCTGGGCCTCCAACTCAAAATACGCCTTCTTAGGTGCACTCCGTTCAGCTGCACAAATGGTGTCTTACGAAGTCTCTATGGGCCTTGTGATTATTAATGTGTTGCTCTGTGTGGGGTCGCTAAATCTAACAGCGATTGTTGAGGCGCAGAGAGGGATGTGGTTTGCCTTGCCGCTTTTCCCAATGTTTATTGTGTTTTTTATCTCAACATTGGCTGAAACAAACAGAGCGCCTTTTGATTTGCCTGAAGGCGAATCTGAACTGGTTGCTGGGTATTTTGTAGAATATTCTTCAATGAGCTTTGCACTCTTCTTCTTAGGTGAATATGCAAATATGATCCTGATGAGCGGTATGACTGTTGTCTTGTTCTTGGGAGGCTGGCTACCACCACTAGATATTTACCCGTTAAATCTAGTGCCTGGTCCGATTTGGTTCATTCTAAAGATTTGCCTCGTACTGTTTGTGTTTTTATGGATGCGTGCAACAACGCCGCGCTATAGATATGACCAGCTTATGCGGCTTGGCTGGAAAATCTTTCTACCATTCTCATTAATCTATGTTGTTGCTACAGCCGGTGTGCTGTTGGCATTTGACATGCTGCCTGTTGTTGCAGGTTAGTAAGGGGGTTCACATGCAAGCTGTTCTTAATGCGGCCCGTTCATTCCTGCTTCTTGAGGTAATGCGTGGCTTAGCGCTGACTTTAAAATATTTCTTCAAGCCAAAGGTGACGCTGAATTATCCATATGAAAAAGGGTATATCTCACCTCGCTTCCGTGGTGAGCATGCGTTGCGCCGTTATCCAAATGGTGAGGAGCGCTGTATCGCTTGTAAATTATGCGAAGCTGTATGCCCAGCGCAGGCAATTACAATTGAAGCGGAACCTCGCGAAGATGGCAGCCGCAGAACCACACGGTATGATATTGATATGACAAAATGCATTTATTGCGGTTTCTGTCAGGAAGCCTGCCCGGTAGATGCGATTGTTGAAGGGCCGAATTTTGAATTCGCCACAGAAACACGTGAAGAGCTGTTTTACGACAAAGATAAATTATTAGCCAATGGCGATAGATGGGAAGGCGAAATTGCCCGTAATCTAGCCGCTGATGCGAAGTGGCGTTAAACACACCTAGCGTGGTTCGGGGAATTAAGGGGACTTTTTAAGAATGGTGCAATCACTCTTCTTTTATATATTTGCTACCATCACCTGCTTGGCTGGTTTGATGGTTGTCACAGCTAGAAACCCAGTGCATTCTGTGTTGTTTCTCATTTTGGCATTCTTTAATGCCGCTGGCTTATTCATTCTGCTAGGCGCTGAATTTTTGGCGATGTTGCTGGTGGTCGTTTATGTTGGCGCTGTTGCCGTGTTATTCCTGTTCGTAGTGATGATGCTGGATATTAATTATTCCGAATTGCGCGAAGGGTTTCAGAAATATATGCCACTTGGCTTGGGTGTGGCAGCCTTATTGTTAGCTGAAATTTTGCTGACATTATTCTCTCAAGCCGAATTGCGCTCTACCACTACCGCGACTTCAGATACACATAATACACTGGAATTAGGCCGCGTTCTCTATACAGACTATATATACCTATTCCAGCTTGCCGGTCTTATTCTGCTGGTTGCTATGATTGGCGCCATTACGCTGACATTACGTAAAAGACCTGGTGTGCGTCGTCAGGTGATTACCACGCAAAATAATCGTACTCGCGAGGAGTCAGTTGCTGTTGTGCAAGTGAAATCTGGCGAAGGTGTAGGGGGGAATGGCTAATGGCTGATATCACACTAGCCCATTATTTGAGCGTTGCCGCTATTCTGTTTGTGTTTGGCGTGTTTGGTATTTTTATCAACCGTAAAAATGTGATCACAATCCTCATGTCGATTGAGCTTATTTTGCTGTCTGTAAATATCAACCTCGTAGCTTTTTCCGCATTTAACGGGGATTTATCTGGTCAGGTATTTTCGCTATTCATTCTGACTGTCGCGGCTGCAGAGGCTGCAATCGGTCTCGCTATTCTGGTGATATTCTTCCGTAATCGAGGTTCTATCTCGGTTGATGATATCAATGTAATGAAAGGGTAAGGACCGGTGCTCTATCAAGCAATTGTATTCCTGCCATTACTCGGCGCGGCCATCGCAGGCGTGCTCTCATTATGGCATCGCCACCAAGCTGCTGAACTGGTTACAATTAGCGGCGTGGTTGGCTCATTATTATTATCTTGTATTGCCTTTTCAGAAGTGGCGCTCGGACATCATCCAGTAACAATTGAATTGTCACGCTGGATTGAAAGTGGTGGGTTTGATGCGCGTTGGGCGCTCCGCTTTGATACATTAACAGCTGTGATGTTGATCGTTGTAACAAGCGTCTCATCTTGTGTGCATATTTATTCTGTTGGCTATATGCATCATGATAAAGCGCGTGCGCGTTTTATGGCCTATCTCAGCCTTTTCACATTCGCCATGTTGATGCTTGTGACAGCTGATAACCTTGTCCAATTATTCTTTGGTTGGGAAGGGGTAGGTGTGGCCTCATATCTTCTCATTGGCTTCTGGTATCATAAAGAGTCTGCCCATACCGCTGCCATGAAAGCGTTCGTCGTAAACCGTGTTGGTGATTTTGGCTTTGCTTTGGGCATATTGGCTATTTTCGCCTTAACAGGCTCTGTACAATTTGATGAGATTTTTGCAGCTGCCCCTGGGCTGGTTGATACACAAATCAACTTTATGGGCTTCACCCTGCCAGCACTTGAGGTTGCCTCTATCTTGTTATTCATCGGCGCTATGGGTAAGTCAGCTCAGCTTGGATTACATACGTGGCTGCCAGATGCGATGGAAGGACCCACACCGGTTTCTGCGCTTATCCATGCTGCGACGATGGTTACAGCAGGTGTGTTTATGGTATGCCGTCTGTCGCCTGTCATCGAATATGCACCATTCGCTCTAGACTTCATTACGATTGTTGGGGCTTTAACAGCTATCTTCGCTGCCACTGTTGGTATGACGCAATTTGATATTAAGCGGGTGATTGCTTACTCAACCTGCTCGCAGCTGGGCTATATGTTCTTTGCCGCGGGTGTCTCAGCCTATCCAGCAGCAATGTTCCATCTGACAACACATGCCTTTTTCAAAGCGCTTCTGTTTTTAGGGGCAGGCTCTGTCATTCATGCTCTATCTGACGAGCAGGATTTGCGGAAAATGGGCGGTATCTGGCGTCAGGTGCCTGTGACCTATGCCATGATGTGGATAGGCTCAATAGCGCTTGCAGGCTTCCCATTTTTCGCGGGCTTCTATTCTAAAGATTTCATTCTTGAAGCGGCATGGGCAGCTCATTCTGGCGTAGGTCAGATTGCCTTTTGGCTTGGTTGCCTAGCTGCATTACTAACAGCATTTTATAGCTGGCGCCTTATAATCTTGGCATTTCATGGTGCGCCACGTGCGAGTGCTGAGGTGATGGCGCATGTGCATGAGTCACCAAAGATTATGACATTGCCACTCATTCCATTGGCACTTGGCGCGATTTTCTCAGGCTGGCTTGGTTATGAGATGTTTGTTGGGCACCATTGGCATCATTTCTGGGGTGATAGCATTCTTGTCTTATCATCACACCATGCAATGGACGGGGCACACCATGTACCGAAATGGGTCAAGTGGCTGCCAGTTTGGTTAGCGTCAGCTGGTGTGATCGGCGCCTATATTGCCTACATGTTTGTGCCATCATTGCCGGCACGCACAGTATCTGCCTTCCGGTCTGTGCATCAATTCTTCTTCAATAAATGGTATTTTGATGAATTATATGATGCGATTTTTGTAAAGCCATCAGTCAAGCTTGGCGCCATTTTATGGCAGCGCGGTGATAAGGATACAATTGACGGTCTTGGTCCAGATGGCATTTCTGCAGCGATTTTCCGCATGTCTGGTCGGCTATCGCAGTTGCAAACAGGATATGTGTATCACTATGCATTCGCCATGATGATTGGTGTGGTCGTGCTACTATCTTGGTACTTCAGCGGGTTCGGGGGATAAGACTATGTTAGCTGGATGGCCTATTCTATCATTAATTACCTATTTGCCTTTAGTTGGTGTTGTCTTTTTGCTGCTTATCCGTGGTGATGAGACGCGTGTGGCTGAGAATGCCAAGCAGCTTGCTTTGTGGGTGTCAGGTTTCACATTCTTTATTTCACTGTTCATCTATTGGGGTTTTGACGCGTCAGCACCAGGCTATCAGTTTGAAGAACAGGTGGATTGGATACGTGGTGGCGGTATCAGCTATCATATGGGTGTGGACGGTATTTCCATGCCGTTTATCCTGCTATCTACCTTCTTGACGCCGCTTGCAATTCTAGCGAGTTGGAACGCCATTACGGTGCGTGTTCGTGATTACATGATTGCGTTTCTTGTGCTGGAAACCATGATGATTGGGATGTTCGCGTCTCTTGATATGCTGATGTTCTATCTCTTCTTCGAGGGCGTGCTTATCCCAATGTTCTTGATCATTGGTGTTTGGGGTGGTCCACGCCGTGTCTATGCCGCATTTAAGTTTTTCTTATATACGCTGCTAGGTTCAGTTTTAATGCTCATCTGTATGATGGCGATGTTTGTACAAGCTGGAACAACAGATATTCCGGTCTTATCTGAATTCGCATTCGCACCGGCTGTCCAGACCTGGCTATTCTTAGGCTTTTTTGCTTCATTTGCGGTAAAGGTGCCAATGTGGCCGGTTCATACATGGTTGCCTGACGCGCATGTTGAGGCGCCTACAGCTGGGTCAATGATCTTGGCAGGCGTATTATTGAAAATGGGAGGCTACGGCTTCATCAGATTCTCATTACCGATGTTTCCAGAGGCATCAGCCTATTTCGCGCCTCTGATTTTCATTCTGTCGATTATCGCGGTTATTTACA
>WTHY01000158.1 GCA_011522945.1 Alphaproteobacteria bacterium | reverse complement strand
ATTAGGTGTCGGCCAGTAAAAAAGCTCTATCATTATGCTTCCTATCAACGCTATATGCTGGTGTGATGTTCGTCTCTGAAAAAAGACCCTGATTGCAAGATGGAGCAACCAATTCACAATAACAAGTCAGATGATGTGATTATGATCCCAGACATCTTCAAAAGATGGCTTCTGCAAAAACACTGGAATCTCTACCCGCATCAGATCCAAATGCTAGCCCATGCAGATGCTGGCAAATCTTGTTTACTCATTGCCCCTACTGGCGCAGGAAAAACACTATCTGGTTTTTTACCTAGCCTTGTCGATTTGTCACAAAATGCATCAGACGGTTTACATACGCTCTATATTTCCCCGTTGAAAGCACTTGCTGTGGACATTGCGCGAAATTTAGAGGTTCCTGTTGCGGAAATGGAATTACCGATCCGTGTTGAAACGAGAACCGGAGACACACCGCAATCCAAAAAAACACGCCAAAGGCATACGCCGCCGCATATGCTTATGACGACGCCAGAATCGTTAGAGTTAATGTTGAGTTGGCCAGAGGCGCCAGCCTTATTTCAAAATTTAAAAACGATTATCATTGATGAAATACACTCACTGGTAGGCAATAAACGAGGCGACCTGTTATCACTATCGCTAGCAGCATTACGTCGCTTAGCGCCTTGTGCGCGGTCTGTTGGCCTGTCTGCAACCGTTGCTGACCCATCTCAACTCACGCCATGGCTAGATGTGGACCCAGACTCGGTTGAAATATTGGCGCCAAAAATCGATAAAAAAATATCAGTCGACATCCTAGTGCCAGATGATGTGGACATACCTTGGGCTGGCCATTCAGCCTTCTATGCTGTTGAACATATTTATGCACTGCTGAAACAACATCAGATGACTTTGGTTTTTGTGAATACACGGGCTCAGGCTGAGATGATGTTTCAGGCCTTGTGGCATCACAATGATGATAATTTGCGTATCGGCATTCATCATGGCTCTCTTGATGTTCAACAACGACGAAAAGTTGAAGCTGCCATGAGTGCAGGCAAACTTGATGCTATTGTTGCCACCTCCTCTCTCGACCTTGGCATAGATTGGGCAGATATTGATTTAGTGATACAGATTGGCGCGCCAAAGGGAACAGACAGGCTTATTCAGCGCATTGGTCGCGCAGGCCATAGGCTAGATGCTGTCTCCAAAGCTATTTTAATACCAGCCAATCGATTTGAAATGCTTGAAGCTCTTGCGGCACAAAAAAATGTCAAAGCACGTAATTTAGACAGGTTACCAGACCATGCAGGGGCATTAGATGTGCTTGCACAGCATTTGACAGGCCGTGCGCTTGCAAAACCGTTTCACCCAGATGATATGTTTGCGCAAATCACAACAGCCGCCCCCTATCGTATGCTTACTAGAGAGGAATTTGACTCAGTTTTAGATTTTGTCTCAACAGGTGGTTATGCGCTTGAACATTATACACAATTCCAAAAATTGGTTCGCGGCGTGGATGGTGCCTACCGTCTTACAAATAAGCTGATTGCTACAAGATGGCGTATGAATGTGGGTACAATCGTAGAATCGGCAGTTATGAAGGTGCGTTTGAAAAATGGACCTGTTCTTGGCGAAATTGAAGAATATTTTGTCCAGAATCTCTCAGCAGGAGATAGCTTCATTTTTGCCGGCCGTGTGCTGGAATATGTCAGCACTAAAGTAAATACAGTTGAAGCACGCCCCTCCAACAAATCAGAGCCAAAAGTGCCTGCATATAATGGTGGCCGCCTTCCATTGACTGTTAATATGGCAGAAACGGTTAGAGAGCTTCTTCAGGATACAGCAGCACACAAATCTCTTTCGCCGCAATTATCGCACTGGCTTAGCTTGCAAGCCTATCGTTCAGCATTACCAAACACTAGAGAATTGCTTGTAGAGACATTTCCACGAGGCCAAAAATTCTATTTAGTTGCCTATAGTTTCGCCGGTCGTAATGCACATCAAACGCTTGGCTTACTTTTAACAAAACGTATGGAACGGCTTGGTTATGAACCACTTGGGTTTGTAGCCACTGACTATGCAATTGCTATCTGGTCTTTAAAAGAGGTAGATGCCCCTAACCAATTATTTAACGCAGATTTACTCGGTGATGATTTAGAAGAATGGATGGCTGAATCCAGCATGCTAAAGAGATGCTTTAGACAAGTTGCCACTATAGCAGGTCTTATAGATCAAAATGCGCCTGGCACTGAAAAGACTGGGCGTCAAGTTACGATCAATTCAGACCTGATTTATGATGTGCTTCGTCGTCATCAGCCAGATCATATGCTGTTACAGGCTACGCGGGCGGACGCGGCACGTAACCTGACCGATATTCGGCGCCTTGCCGATTTGCTGGCCAGATTTGATGGTGCAATCAGACATAACCGGCTAGATTATGTGTCACCGCTTGCCGTCCCGCTTATGCTAGAAGTTGGCCGTGAGTCTGTAACAGCATCAGCTGTTGAAACTATGCTATCCGAACTAGAAAATGCGCTATTGCAGGAAGCCGGATTATGATCCCCCATCTAACCTTTGATTGGCAGGATATTGAACTGCACCTCTATGCAGATGGGGCACTTTATCTCCCCTTCTATAAGCTTTTGGTCCTTTCAGATTTGCATTTGGAAAAAGGGGCAGCACAGTCTAACACAGTGCCATTACCAAATTACGATACACCAGACACGCTATTGAGAATGGAACACGCCATTCTACGCACAGGCGCTGAAAATTGCCTTTTGTTGGGAGATAGTTTTCATAATTCTGAAGTTGCCTGGCGCTTACCAGAGGCACAATTAAAACATCTGCACACAATGTCACAAATTTGCGATTTACATTGGATTCAAGGCAATCATGATCCAGATTTACCACACCATGTACCAGGTGCACATTGTACAGAACTTGCAGTCGGGCCTATAGAATTCCGTCATATGCCTATACCTGCTCATAACCCTGATTGTGAGGTAATAGGCCATTACCACCCTAAGGCGCGCGTGAAGTTGCGTGCCCGAAATTTGAGCGGGAAATGTTTTATAGCCAACCAACATAGACTAATCATGCCTGCCTTCGGCAGCTATACAGGCGGGCTCAATATTCTTGATGCAGCCCTACAAGATGTGATGCCATCTGCTAAGATTGTATTCTTTTGCCATAATAAAAAAATATATCAATTTCCCTTTAACCGCCAAAACTTCAAAAGCAACCTTATGTAGATGAAATTAAATTAGTTTTTAATTTAATATTTAATGGAAATAGCAATCCGCATTGTGGAAAGTCGCGTATTAAGTCGTAGTTTTAGGGGTACGGTTTATGCGCATTGCAATAGTAGGTTCCGGCATATCTGGATTAGGGGCAGCATGGCTGCTTAATCAACATCATGACGTTAGGCTTTTTGAAAAAGCATCTCGGTTTGGGGGACATAGCAATACGCTTGATGCGACAGTGAATGGCAGAACTGTTCCTGTTGATACTGGCTTTATTGTTTATAATACACTGAACTATCCAAATCTTGTTGGGCTGTTTGATGCACTGGATGTTGAGACGCAACCAACAGACATGACATTTGCTGTTTCTCTACGCAGTAAACAAATGGAATATGAGGGGTCATTACGCGGCTTATTGGCACAACCAACTAATCTGTTAAAACCACGATATTGGCGCATGCTTATCGACCTTATCCGGTTTTATCGCACAGGCATGGCTGAGCTAAAAAATGGCCCTGAGACAGAGAGCCTTGGTGCATTTGTAAAGAGAATGCGACTAAGTGATGCCTTTCTAGATGACCATCTTATGCCTATGGGAGCTGCAATATGGTCTTGCCCTAAGGAAGCTATGCTTGCTTTTCCTGCACGCTCTTTCATGCAGTTTATGGAAAATCACAGATTGCTGGATTTTACAGGCAGACCAACCTGGCGCACTGTTGTTGGCGGGTCACGTAACTATGTGAAAAAAATCCTAGCTTCACTTGGAAACCGCGCAAAAACTGACTGCAATATTACCAGCATCCGACGTGATGGCGGCGGTGTCATTTTGACAATCGAAGGCGAAGGTGATGTATATTTCGATAAAGTCATAATGTCAGCCCATGCTGATGAAAGTTTAGCCCTGCTATCTGATGCCTCTGATGATGAAAGGCGTATTCTGTCTAAATTTAGATTTCAGCCTAACTGTGTGCTTTTACATTCCGATGCAGACTTAATGCCAGCTAGACGTGCAAGCTGGGGCGCTTGGAATTATATGACTGAGCATAAAAATGGTGGCCTTTGCCTGACTTATTGGATGAATAGGCTCCAAAATATTGGTGAATCGACACCGCTTTATGTGACAATGAACCCGACTGAAATGCCAAAAGCTGAGCTTCTGCACGCTACATTATCCTATGATCATCCTATTTTTGATGGACCTGCCATTGAAGCTCAAGCTATGCTTCCTGATATACAGGGGCTGAATGGCCTGTATTTTATTGGGGCTTGGACACGTTATGGATTTCATGAAGATGGATTGCGCTCTGCTGTGGCTGTGGCCAAATCTCTTGGTGTCACTATCCCCTGGACGTCTGACACACCAGCATGGCATGCACCGGATTTAGACCAGCATGAACGCGGCGCCTCTCTCAGCTAATATGCAAACCGCCAGCCAACCAGCCTGTGTGCTTGTAAATAGCCAGGTAGTTCATGCACGCCATGGCCTGCCACAACACCAGCTCACAAGACGCACCCTGTCAGTCTGGTTAGATTTAGACAGGCTAGAGAAAGCCCATCGCCAAAGCTGGTTATTTTCTGTAGGCAGGTTTAACCTACTCTCCTTTTATGAGTCTGATTTTGGTCCGAACCATAAATCGCAGTCTATGACTGGACGACGTGATAAAAGCCTCGCCGCTTATGCACGTGCACTCTGTGCGAAACATCTCCCAGAGGTTGAAATCACCTCCATACGGTTTTTGGCAATGCCACGCATCCTAGGAATGGCCTTTAATCCTATCACAGTTTACCTGTGCGCTGATGCAACGGGTAAAGATAGGTTTGTCATTTATGAGGTGCACAACACTTTTGGTGATAGTCACAGCTATATTGGCGTTGTTGAAGATACCGGAAAAACTATGTTGCACGAGGTAGATAAAAAGCTGCATGTATCTCCATTTTTTTCAATGGAGGGTCACTATGCGTTGCGCTTTAAAGCCACCGACAGCTCCATAATGCTGATGGTTCGCTATAGCAAGGATGAGAAACCAGCTCTCACAGCAACATTACGCGGCACAATCATTGATTTGCATGCAGGTGAAATAATTCGCCAAATATTATCTGCCATTCATATGCCGATGCGCCCTTGGTTTGGCATCCATGTTGAAGCAGTAAAATTATTCTTAAAAAAATGTGCAACCTATCGGCGTCCAACACCACCAGAAACAGCACATTCAGTCATGACGCAGACACAAAAACTGCCAAACCATATGGCAGAAAAATAAAAAACGGGGAAATTCTGATGTTAAAAGCAGTCTCAAGACAAATCCAAATACAGGCTCTGACCAAAATAGTGGAACATCTTGAATATGGGTCATTGGAGCTTACCTTGCCAAACGGGAAGCAGCTACATTGCAAAGGCCCTCAGGCTGGGCCAGCAGCAGATCTCCATCTACATGACTATGACGCGCTGGCCGCATTAATGCGTGATGGCAAACTTGGATTTTGTGAAGCGTTTATGTCTGGGACAGCTACAAGTAAGAATTCAGCAAATTTGATAGAACTGGCTGTGATGCACACCGAGTTGCTTGAGGCAAATTTGCAGCTTGGTCCAATTAAGACCCTATTCAATAGAATTACCCATTGGACGAGGCGCAATAATAAGACAGGCTCTCGTAAAAATATCGCTTACCATTATGACCTAGGCAATGATTTCTACACGAAATGGCTTGATCCAAGCATGACCTATTCTTCTGCTATTTTTGAAACAGAGGGACAGGATTTGGAGGCCGCACAAAGGGTAAAATACCAAAAGTTAGCTGATTTGGCTGATATTCAGCCTGGCGACCATGTTTTAGAAATTGGTTGCGGCTGGGGAGGGTTTGCAGAATATGCAGCCTCAGAACGTGGCGCCCATGTCACTGGTATCACAATTTCGCAGGAACAGTATCACTTCGCAAAGGCCAGACTAAGCAGCGACAAGCTGAATACACTCACAGACATTCAGCTTATGGATTATAGGGATTTAAATCAGAAATTTGATAAGATTGTCTCAATCGAGATGTTTGAAGCAGTAGGCGTGCAATATTGGCCAGCCTATTTTGATGTTGTGGCGAAATGCCTAAAGCCAGACGGGAAAGCAGCTTTGCAAATCATCACGATTAAAGATGAGGAGTTTGAGGAGTATCGCCGGACCCCTGATTTTATCCAGAAATATATTTTTCCTGGCGGGATGCTGCCGTCAATTGCAGCTTTGCAGCCAAGTTTGGCTAATGCAGGATTGGCTCTGGCTGAGCATAATGGCTATGCGCTTCATTATGCGAAGACCTTGGCAAATTGGCGTGACAAATTCCTTGAATCCTGGCCCGAGCTTCAGCGTCTCACCGGTTTTGATGACCGGTTCAAACGCATGTGGGAGCTCTATCTATCTTACTGTGAAGGCGGCTTTAAAGGGGGCATGATCGATGTGAAGCAAATG
This sequence comes from Alphaproteobacteria bacterium, assembly GCA_011522945.1. Lineage (GTDB taxonomy): Bacteria > Pseudomonadota > Alphaproteobacteria > Puniceispirillales > Puniceispirillaceae > WTHY01. The sequence goes on along the minus strand of WTHY01000158.1, from coordinate 13,778 downwards.
CTCATAGAGCATCGCACATCTCAGTGAGTGGATAGCTTTGTTCAATAGGTGAAATAAGGTAAATCTAACTCCAATGACCGAACGTATGTGTTGTGTATAGCGGTTTTGGAGCCCAACATGACACCCGACGCAACTGCGTTACATAGCCCATATCACCCAATTGAATTCGCCCCTGAAGAATTCTTTACAGGTACATTAGCTTGTTCTGGAATGTTTATTGACAGATTTGGTCAGGTGCGCCGCCGATTTGTAGCAGACATATATTGCGAGTCTAGGGATAATGGCTTTGCTCTGCATGAGAGCTTTATATTCGACGATGGTGAGACTGAAAAACGTATTTGGGAAATCACAAAAGATATGAATGGCAACTATACTGGCCATTGTGATGACTTGTTTGGCTCAGCTACCGGCACACTGGAAGGCCCTGCTTTAAAATGGCGTTATCAGTTCTTGCTAAATCTTGGCAACCGCAAGCTGAAAGTGGATTTTGATGATTTGATGGTTCAGCAGTCACAGAATGTGGTGCTGAACAGAGCTAAAGTTCGAAAATTCGGCATCCTACTTGGTGAGCTGTTTATTACCTTTCAGCGCAACATCACTACAAAAGCGGCATAGATATTGTAAAACTACATCTTCAATGTAAATAGCCGCATAATACGTTTAACAATCCAGCCAACAATAGGTACATGCGCTAATAACTGGCTACCACTATCCCAATGATCATGATGTGCTAAAATCTGGCCACCATCATCAAGGGAAATTTCAGACATGCCGGTAATGTTAATCGGCATTGTCCGTGCTGACTTTACCTGACCAGTCATATGCCATTTGATAAATCCAGCATTTTGTGACCAGCAAATATCCAAAATATCAAACTGTGGATTATCCATTGTCTTAAACATATGCTCAAAAACAGCAATAAATGCATCTGGACCAGTCAGCCAATTAAAGGGATCTGTAAAAACAACTGTTTCATGGAGCATGGCCCGTAACTGAGGCAGGTTCTCTTCAGTTAATCTACCAAAAATATCTGCGTAATTTTCTAAGGCTTCAATTTGCGCGTCATTCATTTTGAGATGATCCGTTTCATTAAGCGAAAATATATAGATGCTGGCAAAAATTTTAAAAAACGCATTTTGCGAACAAAGGTGCGTGGAAACGCTATCTCGAACTTATGACTTAGCAGTCCAGCTTGAATATTTTTTGCAGCCAACTCTGCAGTAATTATATCTGGCATTTCAAAGTCATTCACATTTGTGGCTTCAGTTTCAACAAAACCTGGGTTAATGACCTGAAGTTTAATTCCACTATTTTGCAAGTCAAACATCATTGATTCTGCAAGTGATATTATGGCGGCTTTAGTCGGACCATATGCGGCTGCTCTTGGTAATCCTCTATACCCTGCCACTGAAGCCATTAACGCCAAATGCCCCTGCTTATTTGCAAGCATGTCTGGCAATAACGCCTCAATACAACGAATAACACCAAAATAATTTACATCCATATGATCTATGTAGGGGTCTACAGACATGTGACGTGCGTCTTGGGGTACATACACTCCAGCATTCAGGACGGCTATATCAATCTGCCCATGTGATATCTTTGCTGTCTGGACCGCATCTTTAACAGACATACTGTCTGTTACATCACAGCTGATCGGCTGAATTGTTGGATAGTCGTTGGATAGTTCTGCCAATTTATCAGTGCGTCGTGCTGTTGCTGATACCTTGTGGCCAGCCTTTGCCAAAGACACCGCTAGGGCCCTGCCGATGCCAGAGCTTGCGCCTGTAATAAAATAATGTTGCATGGCCTGTGATGAGGCACGCATCAGCTATTTAACCCTTGGTCCGTAGAGTACCACGACCGCCATCTACTGGCATAATAGCACCAGAAATCCAGCCGCCCGTCTTGTTGTCGAGCAGCAGACGCGAGAGAGCAATGAAATCTGATGGCTGGCCGAGGCGTGGTAGCGCATGTGCAGCTGCGATACCTTTCGCTAAAACCGAATTACTCGTTAGAAACTCTGCCATTTTAGTTTCAGATAGTGATGGCGCGATAGCGTTAACGCGCACATCCGGCGCGAGTTCAGCAGCAAGCGATCTGGTTAATCCCTCGACGGCTGCTTTGGCAGGTCCAATAGCTGCGTGAGCTGAAAACCCTTGCGTCGCTGCAACCGAGCTGAATAGAAGCACAGATCCATTCGACGATTTGAGCGAACCGCTTGCGGCTTTAACTGCCATAGCTGGCGCAACCACATTTAAATGATAGGTTGTCAGAAAATCTTCATCAGACAGGTGTGAAAGTGGCTTGAGCAATATCGAACCAACTGCCCAAACAAGCCCGTCTACCGGTTCATCGCTAGTTGCTTCGGCAATAACCGAATTGATAGAACCTGTGTCTAAAGCATCAAAAACTGTGTAGGGTGCAGAAATTTCGTCAGCAAGTGCTTTTAAAGCGTCCGCATCTCGCCCTGCCAAATGCACAGCTTTACCATTATGAGCCAAATCAACTGCGATGGCCCTACCTATGCCACCCGTTGCGCCGAAAATAACCGTTTTAGACCCAGAAAGATGAGGTTTAGACATAGTCAAATATACTCTATATTGTTTAGTATCGATACGTTTAGCTGGGTGATGCAGATCAGAATGAAACACCGGTAATTCACATGGTGAAAAGGCTTCAATATGGAAAAAAACACAGTATTTTATGAGCCTGGAGAGCATAAATCGCAGGGGCTGAAATATAATCCTTTCAAAGCACTTATTGCACCTCGCCCTATAGGGTGGATATCTACACAATCTGTTGATGGTGTTGCCAATCTTGGTGCGTATAGCTTCTTCAATGCTGTATCCGAATTGCCCCCGATGGTGATGTTTGCTGCTGCTCCAGACGCTAGAGAAAACATGATAGGCCATAAGGACAGCTATAAAAATATCATAGATACAGGCGAGTTTGCAGTTAATATTGTCGGCGCAAATTTGCTTGCGGCAATGATAAAGAGCTCAGAGACCCTATCACCCGACATTGATGAATTTGCTTATGCTGGATTAACCAAAAAACAGGCAAAACTAATATCAGCACCTTTAGTCGCAGAAGCACCTGCCCAATTAGAATGCACCTTATATGATACGATAAAGCTGCCAGGCACAGATACCAGAGATGGCGTAATGCTGGTGCTTGGTAGGGTAATAGGCATTCATATTAATGAGGACATCATCTCTGATGGCTTAGTTGACAACAAAGCATTTCGCCATGCATCACGTCTTGGCTATCAACATTATGCGCTCGTCGAGGATATTGTCATACCCTAATGGGTATCAAGCGTGCACGGATAAAAGCTTATCTATCTAGCACGGCAGCTACGCACACGTAATTTCACATATCCGGGGAGTGATGCCCTGCCCACAGTCAGTCTTAACAACCAGGTTTCGGCAGGCACCACAAGGTCAAATGGGACGATTGCGTCTTCTATACGCTGCCCACCCAAATAGACCAGCCGTGTTGAAATAGGCTCCTCGGCATTGAACCAGGGTGTTGACTGTGTGCCTCTGGCATCTGCCTTGCCTTCAAAGCTGATGCGTAAACCACCATCAAATAGAGATAATTGCGATTCAGAGCCCGTATAATGTTCTGTGGCAACTGCCACATCTTGTTCCAAAACAAGCTTGCAGTTATTTGGACGACCAGAATTTTGAACAGCGACATAGATCTGTTCCATTTCTGTGCCATTAGCTAGCTGTGTTTTGATAATTTGTGAGAGCTTCGTATCACTGACAGCATCCTCTAATGTACGCGTACGCTCTGCGGCCTCCCATTCATTCAAGGCCAACTGTAGCTTATCTAATTGTCGTCTTAGCAACAAAACTTCCTGAGTACTCTCATAAAGAGCTTGGTCCGCATCTTCAGATAATTGTCTTTGTTCCAAGCCGCCCCAGTGCCACCCCAACCAGACAGCCAAAGACAGGATAGCTATGCGGATAATGGCACGCATATATCCGTTAACTTCCTGACGTCTATATCTTTCTCTGGTTTCGAAAAAGTCCATAAAGAGACCTAAATAAGTAAATTGGAAAGCGCGCTACTCGCGCTTGGATGCCTTAACCTAATGTATAGCGGATTGTAAATCACTATCTAAGTGGTGATAAGCGGCACCTTGCGTTGATTTTATATCCCCACCTTTAAAACTTCTCCAAAACCATCATTTCCATCACTTGCCAAGGATAGCCGTTCCTTCTTAATATAGGGCGTCTTTGGTGCGCGTCGCATCTTCCAACATTATTCAGAATTTCATGGCAAAATTGTCTCACCAAAACCCATCCGAACCACGCGCTTACCAACGTATGCTATCAGGGCGCCGATTGAATATATTAGACCCAAGCCCCCTTGATATAGAAATCGAGGATATCGCGCATGGGCTTGCGCGTGTGGCACGTTGGAATGGTCAAACAAATGGGCAATATGGATATTCAGTTGCACAACATTCTATTTTGGTTGAACAGCTTATGCATATAAATGCACCGTCATTAGACACAAAATGGCGCCTTGCTTGTTTGCTACATGACTCTGCAGAATATGTAATTGGAGATATGATCACGCCCTTTAAACGCGCCCTTGGCACGGATTATAAACAAATAGAAATCAATCTCGAACATGCTGTGCATTTACGTTTTGGACTGCCTGCCGACTTGCCTGACAAAATTACTGCTTCTATTAAAAAAGCAGATAAAATGGCTGCCTGGCTAGAAGCGACTGAGTTAGCCGGGTTTTCAACAGCTGATGCTGCAAAATTATTCCCAAAGCCTAGAGGCACGCCTGCTGGACTGGATTTGACACCGCTCTCTCCCACAAAAGCAGCTAAGGCCTTTTTACATCGCTTTGCCTTATTAGGAGGGCCAAGCTAATTTAGTGCCCCTGTCGTTTCGTTATCTGTAATATTGAAGCGGCAACGGTAATTTATGAAAAGGTACTTTCAGCAAATAATATGAATATCTACGCGTATTTATATTTGCCTGTAAGCGTGAGTTCGGATAAAAGACATGCACATACCAGCTTTTACCTCACATTCGTGAGACTGCCTTTGGGGGCATGGTGAAATTGGTAAACACAGCAGACTTAAAATCTGCCGCCGTAACAGGCTTCCCGGTTCAAGTCCGGGTGTCCCCACCACATCTCAAAAATAGAAGCAAACGCTCAAATTGCGTCATTTGTTAGGCGCATCTTGCCCTGCTCTAAGCACCTTTTTTCCTGAACAGATATTCTGAAAATCAACATCTTACAGTCAGTATCTGCAGGGCATAGCCAAGCCATGCTACGCCGCCAAACAATTCACAGAAGTCAGCATTAATACATTGCAACCGCATAAGTTGGTTAGCATGTAAAGATCGACTGAACAGCCTCTACATAATATTAGTCCCTATATTTTTGGGCCTTTTAGGCTGGCATTATGCTGGTTAGCCACAGAAAAACAGCCTCTGTTTTATGAGGATCATGACTAAAATATAAAAAGATACAGTCAGCTATGGATACGTTTTTTATTTTTGCGTGCCATATTTATATCTATATTATTGCTAACTCACTGACCGCTTAGGCTAGATATGTTTTTTCTACCGCTCTTTGATGACAATCCAACCGCACGTCGCCCGATCATCTCTTGGATGATTTTAGCAATTTGCTTGCTGGTCTTTTTCTGGCAAGTCAGCCTTGAAGGGATTCAGGGTCAAATCGCTGCGCTGCAATATGGTGTCGTGCCTGCATTGTTATTTGGATATGAAAGCTTGCCAGCTGAAATTCAAAAAGTTCCAGCTTTTCTAAGTGTTTTTACGTCTATGTTTTTGCATGGCGATTGGCTGCATCTTGGCTCAAATATGCTGTATTTATGGATATTTGCCGATAATGTTGAAGAGGCTATGGGCAAAATACGATTTATCGTTTTTTATGCGTGTTGTGGCCTTGCAGCAGCCTTAATGCAATCCCTGATAGACCCTACATCGACAATTCCCATGATAGGTGCATCAGGGGGTATAGCCGGCATTTTAGGGGCCTATATTATGTTACATCCAAAGGCAGCGGTGCGGGTTCTGATGATAATTCTCATATTCATAAGGGTTATCAGCCTGCCAGCTTGGCTGGTATTAGGTGTGTGGATATTTGGCCAATTTGCAGCCGCGCCAGCAGCATTGAGTACAGATGGCGGTGTAGCCTATTTCGCACATATTGGCGGCTTTCTGGCTGGGATGGCTTTAGTACCTATTTTCAAATTGCGTAATGTGCCTTTATTTGAAGGCTTACACACAGAGGAAAAGCGTTGGTCTAGTGATCCTATTAGCCTGGCTGAGCTTAGACATGAAGCAAAGTACCGCTACAGCAAGCTTGAGAGAGGCGCAAAATCTGGTTCGGTTCCTGCATTTACAAGGCGCAAGCCAGGACCATGGGGATAGATATCAGGCTTCAATCGCAGCTTCAAAACCAGCTTTATGAACAAGCTGCATCAGTCGTTTAGCTGCCTCGCCTGTCTTCTGAGCATCAAGGCCAGTTAAAACAACTGCAGTACCAAACTGACCTGGTTTAAACCAAGGATAACTGCCAACAGAAATCCCCTCTTCGCTGCCAATATCACCCATTATTGTAGCAATGTTCCCCTCTCCGGTTGCGCATTGTACGGTGATGCGCGTTGGACGGACGCCGCCGGAAAGTATGTGTGAAAATCCATCAAACATAGATTGCAAAATTGATGGCACACCTGCCATCACATGAACATTATGCAATATGAAGCCTGGGGCTGCACTGACAGGATTATCAATTAAAGTTGCCCCAACCGGTATATCTGCCATTTTTTGACGTGCTTCGTTAAAATCAATATCAGTATCACGATAATGTTCAACCAACCTGCGCATAGCCTCGGGATTGCGCTCCACAGCCACATCAAATGCAGCGGCAATGCTTTTTGTCGTGATGTCATCATGTGTTGGACCGATGCCGCCTGATGTAAATACATAATCAACAGACTCTGACAGTGCTTTCACATGACTGATGATGACATCCTCAACATCAGCGATTACCCGGGCTTCTATCAGCTGAATTCCCATATCTGTCAGTTTTTCAGCCAACCAACCAATATTCTTATCTTTGGTTCGGCCTGACAAGATTTCATCTCCAATAACCAGAATAGCTGCTGTTGGGTTCATAGCCTCTTGTCCTTATTTAATATAATCGCACTGCACACTAAATAGTGGGCAAATACGCTAGCGGCAACAGTCTAGAATATGTTTTCCTATTGCCAAGCTATGTTAGGCTTGGCATGAGATGTAAACTACCGTAAATGCAAATACAGATAATATAGATTTAACAAACAAGGTTAAGACAATGCGCCAAGAGCAGGTGATTTTACACGGTCCAGATGGATTTGCTGGCATGCGTGCCGCGGGGCAGCTAGCCGCATCTGTTCTTGATATGATAACTGAGCATGTTCAAGCTGGCATATCTACAGGTGAGCTTGATCAAATCTGCCATGATTACATTCTGGCACATGGCGCAACACCTGCCCCATTAAATTACAAGGGCTTTCCGAAATCCACCTGCATCTCTCTAAATCATGTGGTTTGTCATGGCATTCCTGGTGCAAAGACACTGCAAAAAGGAGATATCCTGAACATCGATGTCACAGTCATCCTGGATGGATGGTATGGTGATACCTCACGCATGTATTTTGTTGGAGAGGTGCCTGTTAAAGCAAAGAATCTTTGTCGAGTAACATATGAATGTCTCATGCTTGGCATAGAAGCGGCAAAGCCGGGAAATCGCCTAGGAGATATAGGAGCCGCCATTCAAAAACACGCCGAAGGAAAGCGCTTTTCTGTGGTACGAGATTTCACAGGTCATGGCTTGGGACGCGTGTTTCATTGTGCGCCTACCGTGTTGCATTATGGCACCGCAGGCAAAGGACTTGTGCTTGAGCCTGGCATGATTTTCACAATCGAGCCAATGATTAACGCCGGTAAATACGATGTGAAAATTTTGGAAGATGGATGGACTGCCGTGACACGCGATAGAAGCCTATCAGCGCAATTTGAGCATTCTATAGGTATTACAGAGACAGGGGCTGAAATTTTCACACTATCTCCTAATGGACATACTCAGCCGCCTTTTGAAATTTAAGTCTGCTGGCTAATCTACTAGGAACCCTTTTACGGTTTTTTCATTCTTTGCTGATTCACTATTAGCATGAAACAGCCAGATGCCTCTTCTGATTTCGCAAAGTCACATCGCAAACGAATGCGCCAAAAAGTTCTTACAAATGGTGCATCAAGCCTATCTGATATGGAAGTTCTGGAAATGGCACTCTATAGCGCCATGCCACGTAGTGATAACAAGCCAGTCATAAAGGATTTATTCAACCGTTTTAAAACGATAGGGGCGGTTGTCCATGCCTCTGAAACAGACCTGCAAACCATTCCCAAGGTTGGCGATACTGTTATCGCAAATCTGCATATTCTGGCGGAAATCAGCGTCCGCATTGCAAAGGATGCTGTAAAAAATACCTCAATATTTGACAATTGGCCTGCCGTAGAGCGGTTTTGCATCACAAAGCTATCCCATAGTGAAGTGGAGATGTTTCTGGTGCTATTTCTCGACGCACAAAACAGATTAATTGAAGAAGCCATTCTCTCAGAAGGCACTACCGATAGAACGGCTATCTATCCAAAGGAGCTAGTGAAGATGACAGTGCGCGCCAATGCAAGCTCCGTTATTATTGTGCATAATCACCCCTCACATGATATGAGAGCCTCTTCCGCTGACATTCAGGTTACAAAACAGATCAAACAAGCCTTGGAAACGATCCAAGTCAGATTGCATGACCATCTGATCGTTGCCGGGACACAAGTTGTGTCGTTTAAGTCGCTGGGATTATTATGATTAAGGCATCTTGCTAGAGGACCAATGACTATATCATACCTGGGCTTACCTAATATGTCTCACGATTACATAGGGCTTGAATATAGCTAACATGAAACTGATTTGAAGAGGCCTGATGTAGGATTATCGTACAACATGTCTTAGTGTAAATTGAGGCGACTCTTCTACGCGTTCTTAGATTTTATAAAATTTCCCCACGCCGTTACAATGCCTATTGCCTATTACTAACCATTTATCGAGAAATATAAGTTTCAGCGCTCTCAAAGCGTTTAAAGTAGGTTAAATATTATATTGCCGCGTGAAAATAGCCTATTCATCAGCACCTTTGCGACCTTTGTCAAATTTATCAAAGCCGGTGCGAATCTCTTTACCTGCTGCTCGCGTCATCTCACCTAATTTCCGGCTTCCTTGAAGTAAAGCTGGTCGAGATTTCTCAAGCGTGTTGGACGCAATCTTCGATGCCTCTCGTCTTACATTAGGATTTTGTGCTGCTGCACTAAGCATTTTAAACAGAATCTGACGAACTACCATTTCATATCTCTTTTTTCCGGCTTCAGACGCTACAATCTTAACGCTAAGACTAGCTTTCGCCAAAGCCAAATGTTATAAAGCCGCACCCATTATTTTGAGGAAATTATTTATGATCCCGCGTTATTCACGCCCGGATATGGCAGATATTTGGTCCCCGCAATCAAAATTTCAAATTTGGTTCGAAATTGAAGCACATGCTTGTGATGCACAGGCTGACTTAGGTGTTATCCCCAAATCAGCAGCGCAAGCTGTGTGGGAACGTGGCGCTTTTGATATTGATCGTATTGATGAAATCGAACGTGAGACAAAGCATGACGTCATCGCCTTTTTAACGAATCTAGCAGAATATGTTGGCCCAGAGGCTCGTTTTGTGCATCAAGGCATGACATCCTCTGACGTATTGGATACGACATTATCTGTACAGCTTGCCCGTGCTAGCGACCTATTACTTGAAGGTATTGACAGGTTGCTTGCCGCATTGCGCAAACGTGCTTTTGAATTTAAACGCACCCCAACAATTGGGCGCTCTCACGGCATTCACGCAGAGCCAACAACCTTTGGCTTAAAGCTAGCTGGATATTATGCAGAATTCGAAAGAAACAAGACCAGATTAGCGCAAGCAAAAGCAGATATTGCCACATGTGCTATCTCCGGCGCTGTTGGCACATTTGCACATATTGACCCGGCAGTAGAAGCACATGTAGCTGATAAAATGGGGTTATCTGTAGAGCCAGTTTCTACGCAAGTCATACCCCGCGACCGGCATGCACAATTCTTTTCAGTTTTGGGTGTTGTAGCAAGCTCAATAGAACGCTTAGCTACAGAGATACGGCATTTACAACGCACAGAAGTCCGTGAAGCTGAAGAATATTTTTCAGCTGGCCAAAAAGGCTCATCAGCAATGCCGCACAAACGTAATCCTGTTCTGACAGAAAATTTGACAGGCCTTGCACGTATTGTTCGCTCAGCTGTTATTCCAGCACAGGAAAATGTCGCGCTTTGGCATGAAAGAGATATCTCACATTCATCTGTTGAACGTATGATAGGTCCTGATGCGACCGTCACATTAGATTTTGCACTACACCGCATGGCAATGGTGATGGAAAACCTGCTGGTTTATCCAGAAAAAATGCAAGCTAACTTAGATGCGCTTGGTGGGTTAGTGCATTCTCAGCAAGTACTTCTTGCGCTCACACAAAAGGGCGTGAGCCGTGAAGATGCCTATCGTCTAGTTCAGCGCAATGCGATGATGGTCTGGTCTGAAGGCGGCAGTTATCTTGACAAACTCAAGGCAGACTCTGAAATCGGCGATGCCCTCAATGATGCAGAGCTAGATGCGTTATTCGACTTGGCTCAGCATTTTCAACATGTTGATACAATATTTACACGTGTGTTTGGCACGTCTGAGGGAGATGAGTATGTCGCCTAACGGACAACCTCTCTATGAGGGCAAAGCAAAAATTCTATATCCCGGACCGGAAGACGGCACGCTTATCCAATATTTTAAGGATGATGCAACTGCATTTAATGCCCAGAAAAAAGACAGCATCATCGGAAAAGGTGTTCTGAATAATTATATCAGCGCACATCTTTTGCCTGCCGTAGGTGAGATTGGTATACCGCATCATCTACTTGGCCGAATGAGTCATAGGGAACAGCTCATCAAGCAGGTGGAAATTATCCCTATTGAAGTCATTGTGCGCAATGTGGCAGCTGGCTCTATCTGCAAACGGCTTGGCCTTGAAGAAGGTGAAAAGCTAGATGAAACGCTGGTCGAATTTTGTTTAAAAGATGACTCTTTAGGCGATCCGGTTATTGCAGCTGAACATATCTTTGCACTGAATAAAGCCACACCAGACGAGCTTTCGCAAATTGTTGATATGACATTGCGCATCAATGATTTTATGCAGGGCCTTTTCTTTGGAATCGGTGTCAGGCTGATTGATTTCAAGCTGGAATTTGGCAGACTTGAAACAGAAGAAGATATTGAAATCATATTGGCTGACGAAATCAGCCCTGATAATTGCCGTTTGTGGGATGTAAGTACAAACGAGAAGATGGACAAGGACCGTTTCAGACGGGATTTGGGTGGCCTAATCGAGGCTTATTCAGAAATTGCACGCAGGCTTGGCGTTAACGTGCCTGCAAACGCACTAGAGGCATAAAGGCGAAGGACTATGCAGGTTGTCATTCATATTTCATTAAAAGATGGGGTTCTAGACCCTGAAGGACGTGCGATTGGGCATTCTCTTGCTTCACTAGGGTTTGATGATGCAAATTCTGTGCGTGTTGGTAAAAACATTACGCTCGACATAGACACTGATGATGCTAGCCGCGCGCATCAGCGTGCTGCACGCATGTGTGAGGTCCTTCTTGCCAACACTGTAATCGAAGATTACGAAATTGAGGTGATTGAAGAGTCATGAGGGTAGCCGTAATCGTATTTCCCGGCTCAAATTGCGACCGAGATATGACGGTTGCAATCGAGCATATTACTGGACGTCGTCCACAACAGGTATGGCATAAAGAAACCACTTTAGAGCCAGTTGACCTCGCAATCATTCCGGGCGGATTCTCTTTCGGAGATTATCTGCGGTGCGGCGCTTTAGCAGCGCGCTCACCTGCAATGGAAGCAGTTCAGGATCATGCTGCGCGAGGCGGTGCGGTACTTGGTGTATGCAATGGATTTCAAGTGTTATTGGAAACAGGCATGTTACCGGGCGTTCTAGTGAAAAATCGTGATTTACGATTTGTATGCCGTGAAACTAGCCTGAAAGTTGAAGAGAACAACCAATCAGTCTTTACAAGCGGATTAGAAGCTGGAGAAATTCTGCGTATTCCTGTGGCTCATAATGAGGGGAATTACACTGCAGATGAGGCAACCCTATCAAGTTTAGAAGAAAATGGTCAGATTGCCCTCCGCTATACAGATGGCGCACATATCGGCCCTTATAATCCAAATGGTGCTGCCAATGATATTGCTGGCATCACTTCAGCCAATGGCCGTGTCATGGGCATGATGCCACATCCGGAGCGTGCTATAGGCGATGGCTTAGCACTACAAGATGGAAGACGGTTTTTAGCAGCTGCAATAGAAGCACTAGCAGGGTAATCATTATGCGTGAAATGACATTTGAAGATGCTGCCTCGATGGGCCTCTCACAGGCTGAATGGGACTTGCTACAAAAACGTATTGGCCGCCTACCCAATTTGACTGAACTTGGCATATTTTCAGCCATGTGGTCTGAACATTGTTCTTATAAATCCTCTAAGAAATGGCTAAAGACGCTACCAACAGATGGCCCGCAAGTCATCCAAGGGCCTGGCGAGAATGCCGGTGTTGTAGATATTGGCGATGGTCAGGCTGTTGTTTTTAAGATTGAGTCACACAATCACCCCTCATATATCGAGCCCTATCAAGGTGCCGCGACAGGTGTTGGTGGTATTTTGAGAGATGTATTTACGATGGGCGCGCGCCCAATGGCATTATTAAATGCGCTTCGCTTCGGCGATGCTAGCCATGAAAAAACGCAACATCTGGTATCAGGAGTTGTGTCTGGTATTGGTGGTTATGGCAATTGTATTGGCATTCCAACTGTAGGTGGAGAAGTCAATTTTCACAGCTCTTATAATGGAAATATTTTGGTGAATGCCATGGCCGTTGGCCTGGCTGATTCAGATAAGATTTTCTATTCAGCAGCGACAGGTGCTGGCAACCCTGTGATTTATGTTGGCGCTAAAACAGGCAGAGACGGCATTCATGGGGCAACCATGGCCTCAACTGAATTTTCTGATGAAACAGAGAGCAAGCGCCCAACTGTGCAGGTTGGCGATCCGTTTACGGGCAAGCTTCTCATGGAGGCTTGCCTAGAGCTCATGGCTGCCGGTGCTGTTTTATCTATTCAAGATATGGGCGCAGCCGGTCTAACATCTTCGTCTGTCGAGATGGCGTCAAAAGGCGGCTTAGGTATGGAGATCGATCTTGATCTTGTGCCTGTGCGTGAAGAGAATATGTCAGCCTATGAAATTATGCTCTCTGAAAGCCAAGAGCGGATGCTTATGGTGATTGATCCTTCACAGGCAGAGACAGCACGCTCCATTTTTGAAAAATGGGATCTGGACTTCATGCCTATCGGAAAGGTTACAGAGACTGGCAGGCTGGTATTGCTTAAGGATGGTGAAACAGCTTGTGATATCCCTCTTGACCCGCTTGTAGATGATGCGCCTGAATATGACAGGCCACATCAAGCCTCCGATATACCAGCCGCCATTCCTAATGCAGAGCTCTCAGTTGATTTGAAACTGACCAAAGCTCTTGAACAGCTTATCGGATC
>WTHY01000148.1 GCA_011522945.1 Alphaproteobacteria bacterium | reverse complement strand
GTTGATCAAGTTGGTTGATAAAGATGGTTGTTTTGGGTGGGGCGAAATCTGGTCAAATTTCCCGCCACGCGCCAATTTGCATAAAGCGCATCTTATGGAAGATGTGGTGAATAAGCATCTGATTGGCAGTCAGTTTGCTGCACCTTTGGAATTAACAGAACAATTACGTACAAAATTATCTGTGTATTTTCTGCATATTGGCCAGCGCGAAGTTTTTGAGCATATTCTGGCTGGCATTGATACAGCGGCATGGGATTTGTGTTTGCGCAAAGCAGACACATCTTTTGCAAGTTTTATGGGGACCAACCTGCATGCGCAAAGCTATGCCAGCTCACTTAATCCAAACGATTTGGCAAAGCGGCTTGATGATCATGCCAATCTTGGACAAACGGAATTTAAGTTGAAAATTGGCTTTGAAGTTGAGGCTGACCTGCAATTTGTGGCAGATGCTGCTGCTCTACTGCCTCATCAAGGGCATCTGATGATCGATAGTAATCAGTCATGGGATTTGGCTACTGCAGGTGATTTTTTGCAGCGTTTAGAAGATTATAATCTCATTTTTGCTGAAGAACCTATCCGGGCAGATAGCTCAGTTAAAAATTGGGAACTCCTGGCAAGCCAAACAAAAATTCCTCTTGCTGCGGGAGAGAATATTTATGGCGTCGATAAGTTTCTGGAAATGGCAGAGGCAGGTGTGAAATATCTACAACCTGACGTCGCAAAATGGGGCGGCGTGTCAGGCGCATTAACCCTCGCAGATAGGATGCCAGATAACTGCGTGCTTTGGCCGCATTTTATGGGGTCTGCTGTTGGTCAGCAGGCAGGACTTGCGATTAGTGCTGCTATAGGCACAACCTCAAAATGCGAGATGGATGTGAATGAAAATGCCCTGCGGACAGACCTCTGCCCAGATGCGCTTTGTATTACAAATGGCTGCGTTGCTTTGTCTAATGCAGCCGGTTTGGTGACACCGCCCTCTGGGGCAGCACTGTCTCAGTTTTCTGCCTAATTAATGCAATTGCCTGATAGGTTTTCGACAATGGAGTCTAACATGTTGCGTGATGGCCCTGCCATAATTGACCCGGCACCCTTTGATGATATCAGTTTTGATCTATGCGCAAGACGCAAAGATGTGGTTATCATGAGTGCGGATTTGAGCAAATATTGCCAGATCATCAAAGTCAAAAACGAATTACCAGACCAGCATCTTGATGTTGGTATGGCTGAACAAAATCTTATTTCCGTTGCGGCTGGCGTGGCAAAGGCAGGTTTTGTGCCAATAGCCACAACTTTTGCCTGTTATGCAACGCGGCGTGCCTATGACCAGATGATGATTTGCATGGGCACAGGCCCATTAACAAGTATCGTCATTGGTTTCACCCCAGGTATTGCTAATCCGGCACGAATCCATCATCAAGCAGCTGAAGATTTAGGTATGATCCGCGCTATCCCAGATACAACTGTGATAGACCCGATGGATGCTGTAGAATTTCGGCAAGCTCTAAATGTAGCGGTTGATACGCCCGGTCTTGTATATGTGCGTGGCCATCGGGGGAATACCCCATGCCTGCTTGATGAGAAACGCTATGAATTTGTTCTTGGCAAGACCTATCAATTAGTTGATGGACAAAATATCGGCATAGTAGCTACTGGTCACGCTACCCAATGGGCCTTGGAAGCCAGTCAGATTTTAACTGGAAAAGGCATCTCGCACTCTCTTTTGCATGTGCCAACCATAAAGCCGGTAAATGAGCAGGAAATTGCAGATTTCTGCTTTGCTCATGAGAGTGTGGTTACAGTTGAAAATCATCAAATTGTGACAGGCCTTGGATCGCTTGTCTCAGAGATTGTTTGCGACAGAGGAGGCGGGCCAAAAATTACTCGTATTGGTGTTCCCAATCAATGGGCACCGGGTGGAACCTTGCCCTATATCAGAGAACAGCTTGGTCTGGATGCAGAAACGCTTGCAAGCCGTATTGAAGGGGCAGCATCATGAGTGCCATCTCAAATTCACGTCTGAATAAACTGGAATTACTAGCCGCAAAGATTCGCCGCAATGTGCTGGATATCTGCATGCAACGCGGGGGCTATGCTGGTCAGGGTGTCGCACTAGCTGATATTGCGGCTTGTCTGTATTTTGATGAAATGCGTGATGATGGTAAGGGTTGGTTTTATGATCGTTTTGTTTTGTCCAATGGACATGATGCCATCATGACCTATGGTGCTCTAGCTGAACATGGATCCTATGACATGGCAGATTTGCGCAGCTATAATGAAGATGGCACGAAAATCGACCAAAGCCCAATTGAAGGCCAGCTCGGCTTTGAGATCACGGCAGGCTCTTTGGGCCAGGGACCATCACAGGCCGCCGGAATTGCCTGGGGTGAGCGCATGAACGGTAATGATAAGCGCATCTATTGCCTATTTTCAGATGGAGAATTGCAAGAAGGCAATGTCTGGGAAGCAGCTATGTTTGCGGCACATCAAAAATTATCAAATCTTGTTTTCATCATTGATAATAATGATTTGCAGGCGACATCACGTACGCAAGATGTATTAGGTGTTGAGCCGGTACCAGAAAAATTTGATGCGTTTGGCTGTTTTGCACGCCGGGTGAATGGCAATAGTATTCCAGACATTCTGGAGGCCTTCGCTGAAGCAAAAACTATTACAGACAGGCCATATGTTATGGTGTGTGATACAAAAATATTTGAAGGTATTGCGTGTCTAAAAGCTGAATTGCCAGCCGCCCATTACGTTGCAAAGCATCAAGCTGACTGGGATGCCGGACTTGCAGAGATTAATCAGACAATATCAACTCTTGGGGGTAGCTGATGTCTAAGCTCTTAGAAGGTAGTGTTGCTGTTATTACAGGGGCAGGGCGGGGCATAGGACGGTCTATTGCCCTAGCCTTTGCCGATGCTGGGGCAGATATTGCAATATGTGCACG
This sequence comes from Alphaproteobacteria bacterium, assembly GCA_011522945.1. Taxonomy (GTDB): domain Bacteria; phylum Pseudomonadota; class Alphaproteobacteria; order Puniceispirillales; family Puniceispirillaceae; genus WTHY01. The sequence continues at coordinate 3,284 of WTHY01000148.1, read as the reverse complement.
CTCTGAAACTGCACTACAAGCTGTAAAAGAAGAAATTGAGTCTAAGGGCAAGACATGTGTATCACAAGTGGTCGATATTGCTGACCCAGACGCTGTTGAAGCCTTTTGCGCCCATATAATTTCGAAATTTCAGACAGTGAATATTCTTGTTAATAATGCTGGTGCTTATCTCGATCGTGGCTCGTTTGAGGAGTCTAATCCAGAAGATTGGTGGCGCACTATTGAGGTGAATGTAAGGGGGCCATATCTGATAACACGCCACCTTATTTCGGCAATGGGTGCAGGTGCAAAAATCATGAATTTAAATTCAGGCAAAGGATATAGTGCTGGTCAGAATAGTAGTGGCTATCATGTTTCAAAAGCTGCTTTGAAGATGTTTACAGAATCTCTTGCAAATGAATTATGGTCGCGTCAAATCGAGGTGAATACGATCATTCCAGGCCCCACGGCGACGACAACATTGAGCCGTCAGGATCCAGACTCAGGTGTTACCACCGAAGATATATTAGATCGCTTTACAAATACGCCGCCGGCAGGATTGCCAGCATGGGAGCGCGTGAAACATCCTGACGAGGTGGCGCAATTGGCTTTGCAGCTTGCCAGCTATCCAACAGGTGGCCCAACTGGTCAGGTATTCTCCCTTGCAAGACGACCATTATGAGTATTTTGGCGTACAGATGAGCTTGTTTCCTAGTTTTAAGCGATCTGAAGGCGCTGTATTATTATGAATGGTTGCGGTCGCTTTTAAATAGCGAGCCCTTTTGGCAAGCACGTTTGAGTTCAATGATCTGTTTTGTTTAAAGAAACGCGTGCAAGACTCACGCTCCAGAATATCGGGTGTATCAATCTGGTAGATGTATCATGGTTTGTATTACTCAAATTCAGCATTTTCTGAAACAAACTAGCTGGCAAGATTCTCGCAAGTCTGCGAGGCGCCCTGTATCAGAAGCTGCGCAATAGTAGTCATAGGCAGGAAAATAGTCAGAATATCTAATGCCGCAACATGCGGATCATGAGGGCAGCTAGATATCTCACTCTGGCTTTGCTTTTACTTTGGTTGGTCCAGTCTCTTTTGATATAGTTTAAAGAGACATTTTGCAGGGGGTTTTATGTCATATAGTGATGATGATTTAGATCAAGCCATCCATGCAGGTATTTTTAGCCAGAAAGATGTTGATGGATTTCGACGATTTATAAGCAACCGCCATCATGCTCAGGTGAGCTCTGAGGAATATTTCAGGCTCGTTACAGGCTTTAATGATATATTTGTTTCAATAGCCATAATGTTGGTTCTGGGCGCTGCTTGGTATATTGGCTCCTCTATTCAAGCACCACTTGGAGCTGTCTGTGTTGTCTGTCTGTCTTGGGGGCTGGCTGAATATTTTAGCCGTATCCGCCGTATGGCTTTGCCGTCCATTCTATTGCTGACAGCATTTGTTGTTTCTGCCTTTTTTATCATCCCGTTTGAGCTTGATGACGGTTGGAGTCTATTGCAGCCTATTATCGCTATAGGCGCGGCAGCCATCCATTGGTGGCGCTTTAAAATTCCTATCACAATCGCAGCTGGCATGGCTGCCTTTACATTGTTGGTGCTTGCCGTATTTGTAGAGGCAGGATTTGATATCGTCGCAGATGAGAGTACGCCAATATTGATTGGACTTGGGATTATAGCTTTAGCCAAAGCAATTTGGTGGGATAGTCGCAATCCGTTACGAACTTCAGGACATTCAGATGTGGCCTTTTGGTTGCACATCCTGTCAGCTCTTCTCATTGTACATCCGTTATTTACGGCGATAGATGCCTATGACACAGCTGTTGGCATCACAATGGTATTTGCGATTTATCTGTGTCTTACACTTATCTCTATCATTCTTGACCGTCGCGCATTAATGGTGGCAGCTCTTGGCTATGCATTATACGCGGCATCAACGGTCTTTTTAAATTCCGGCAATGATGAGCTGGCCTATGCCTTTGCAGCTGTTACAATTGGGGGCGGCTTACTAATGTTATCAGCATTATGGGGCCATGTACGCAAATATACGATTAGACTGCTTCCGGAGAAGATTGCCCTGAAATTGCCACCTGCCTAAATGGCTTTATATGGCGGCCAGACTTTTCAGATAATGCTGGATTTGAAGCAGTTAACGCCCAGTCTTTAACTGCCTTATCTTTGGCTTGAAGAGGTCTTGATATATCAGCTCTAACGCAAAGTAAGACTGATGAAAAGTAGCGTCAGTTTCAAACCTTTGTGAGCTGTGATACGGTTTTTGTACCGATGACATCAGGGAGTATTACAAATGACTGTAACATGGGTTAAGTTTGTTGAGGCGTTTCAGATTGGATCTGATACAGGCGATATTAGCCAATTAAGCGCCATGTTAGCTGATGATTTTCAGTGGATCACCTCTGATATGGATAGAGACGCAACCTTATCATGGACATCAGACACCACATTTCGCATTACTGGTGCGCCTGAGACATTTTACGAAAATGCAGACATCATCTCAGGAACACATCCTGTTCTTGATGATGAAGGCAAGCAGAATATTGTGATGGGTGTTGCTAGACTTCGTGACGGGCAAATCTACCGTTATGACCATATGAGAACCCTCTCTGACTTGGCATAGAGCCTCTTAGATACGCATTTTGGTTGATTGAAACTAGAAGGCATCAATAGCGGCCAGCTATGCTTTCTGGTGATAGGTGGTATTAAGATTTTCGAAACTGGACAGTGCGATCCTTGAAGCCAACATGGTGCATAGGGTGCTATGCTAATAGGTAGTTAGACGCATTAATGACTTGATATAAATCAGGTGTTTTTTTAACGCCGTAGGTCAAACTATGCAGGTAGGACCAAGGATTTACCCCCGCAATTTCCCAATATGCAGATTGAGAGCTTGAGTTGATAAAATCGTTTCTATGCAAAAGAAAATCATACTTATCGCCAGAGATATAATTGTCATTGTCAGCATGATATGTGCTGACACAAGCGCCTCCACGCTTATTTGGTACAAACCAAGCAGGTTGGTTAGGAAGGAAAGGCCGCAGAAAAAAGACGATAATTTAATCAGGACCATCCGGCGGCGCAGAATATTTATCTCACTGCTAATAACGTCTTTACTCCAAATCCCAGAGGAATCTTTTTCTATCTGTGCTGATAATTCGCGCATCAGAGCAGCTATGCTTATATAGCGAAAGTTGAGCGCTGCAATAGCAAGGGGAATGGTTGGAAATAGGGCAAAGATAGACTCAGAAATCATAACCAACACCATAATAAATAATAG
>WTHY01000041.1 GCA_011522945.1 Alphaproteobacteria bacterium | reverse complement strand
ACGCTATTTTTTCGTGTAAATTCTGATCGCGTGAGCCGGTCTGTTTGGCATTCCATCAGAGCTGCTATCTGTCTGTGCTGTTTAATGCTATCCGCAATTATGTCTGGGCCAGCCTTTGCTTGTGGCACGAATATTGCGGGCGTGTCCTGTTCATCATCAAAAACTGTAAAGAGCTCAGCCAAGACGCCGTCGAAATCGACTGGGAGCATCACTGTTGAGGCTTTCTTATCAGCGCCGCATATGGATGTGCCGATGGATATGCGTGATGCACGCCATTTGCTTGAGCGCTCTGGCATAGGGGCACCGCCGCGTGAAATTGCAAATTTGATAGGCAAGTCTCGTGCAGAGGCTGTTCAGTTTATTATAGATGGATATCGTCAGGGCCCGCAAAACAGACCTAGACAATGGATGATGGATATTGCACCGCCACATTGGGCGCAACATGACATGCTGAATTCAGAAGAACAGGCATTTCAGATCGCTAGAGATAGAGAGGCTGGTGAGCTGCGCAATTGGTGGATGCAGGAGATGATCACCACAACCTCTCCGCAGACAGAGCGCCTAACCTTATTCTGGCAAAATCATTTTGTTACTACCTATGAGGGGTTGAATGATGATGCTGTCATCACATTGGCGCGCCAGAATATGAAGTTACGGGAAATGGCTGCCGGTAATTTCCGGTCTCTTGTAAAAATGATTATTCGAGATCCGGCAATGCTAGATTATCTGGATAATGATAGAAATCGAAAAGAAAGCCCAAATGAGAATTTAGCCCGTGAGCTGATGGAGCTCTTTACCCTTGGCGAGGGTCAGTATGATGAGGCAACAGTTAAAGAAGCAGCGCGCGCCTTAACAGGCTATAGTTTTACAAAAGAAGGTGATTTCAGTTTCGATTTCAGGCCATGGTCACATGATAGTGGACGCAAAAATCTCTTTGGGAAACGTGGCCGGTATGATGGGGATGATCTTGTTGATATCATCCTAGAGCAGCCAGCGGCGGCAGAGTTTATAGCTGGCAAATTTTGGCAGGCATTCATATCTGAAATTCATCAAGATGCAGGGCAAATTTCCGATATTGCCGATATATTCAGGCGTTCAGATTACGATATAAAAACCCTAATGGCCGCTACCTTATCTAGTGAGGGTTTCTGGGATGAAAAAAACCGTGCAACGATTGTTAAATCGCCTGTTGATTTGCTGGTCGGCACGGTTCGTACCACAGGATATCTACCTGCAAATTGGGCGCAGATGACGTCAATGAGCAAAAATTTAGGTCAGCAATTTTATGGTCAGCCTAATGTTGCTGGCTGGCCTGGCGGTGCTTCCTGGATAACACCGGCGCGTCTGTTAAATAGATGGCAGGCTGTCGACAGACTAATGACATCACATCCTGCTGGTGCTGCAAAAACAGATCAGATGATGATGGCCTCTGGCAAGGATGGCCAGACTATGATGGCTAATCAAATGATGGCACAAGGCCGTGTGGCAACAGTCCGTGTGGCCTCTGAGGATTATCTTGGCCCACCGCGTTGGACCCTCACCTTGTTCAATCTTGAGGCGCCTGTCTGGTCATCAGAGACCCAGACGGTTGCAGGCGGACATGATACTGTCAAATTTGGGCGTATTGAGTCTGATTCAGATTTGAACTGGCAAGAGGTGCAACTTCCTATTGCGTATGACGGCCCTTTTGATCAGATTTCTGTGCGTTTCATAAATGATGCGGCAGGCAATGATGGTGACCGCAATATGTTTGTTGATGGGGTGCAGATTGATGGGGCCGTCTATCCAGCAGCTCTAGGGCGTAAACGCACCAGCTGTTCAAATGATGAAAGAGAGCCATGGGCATTATGGTGTGCTGGCAGCCTCATACTCACTGAAAATATATCCTCATCTGCGCCAGAGCTGAAGCCTATGGATGATGATGACAGGCTTTATGTTGGCAAAGTGCGCATGTTATGGGCCTCTGAGCCTCCTGGTACGTCCGGCAGAGACAATTATGACTTTAATGTTGGTCTGCAGAATGTCAGGTTTAATGGCCAAGAGCTACATCACATTGTTGTTCGATTTAAAAAGGATAAGCGTCACGGCGTCACCTTGCGGCTTAGCTCTACAGATTGTGTGCCTGATTGTCTGAGCCGCTGGCCACGGTCTGCTTGGGTTGATCAGGAGCGTGCAGCATATGGCGAGACAGTCTATGATATTTCAATCCCGCTGAATGGACCTTCACATGATAATCATTATGGCGGTCTTACGGCTGATGATAAGAAATTTATATCGGCAATTTGGGCTGCCTTTCCAGAGATAATGGATCGGGCTTCACAGGGCCGGCAAGCACGCCGCAAACCTGATACGACCAAAGGATGGATGGATTGGGCTGATAGTTTGGAAAAGCGGTTAGCCTCCTCACGCCATGCTAAATTAAACTTGCCAGCTGTAAAATTTGAGGGTTTAGGAAAATCAGAGGGTATGATGATGATGTCTGGCGGCACAGATGCAGATTTGCATCCGGCAGGCTATCCACCTTTAGCAAGTTGGAGCGCATTTGAATTGCCTGAGCTGTTGCGAGAAAAGCCAGTGGCAGATTGGCTGCTAGCAGCATTACCTGTGCAGGTGGATGTTAATACAGATGATATCGCATTGTTGCTTTCTGACCCGGTATATCAATTGAAATAGGGGCACCAAGTTAAATAGGGATACCAGTTAAAGTGGCTATAGCCGTTGAAATAGGGGCGCCAAGTTAAATAGATGTGCCTAGTAAAATAGATTTATTAGGTGAAATGGGTGCAGTAGCCATTGGATAAAAGAGATGAGCCATGGTGCCAGATATGAACGAAGCAGGAGAGGTGATATGGATACAGCGTGGATGGCGTTAAATCGCCGTAAATTACTGCGTATGACAGCTGGTGGCTTGATGGGCAGCCTGTTTTTGCCTCTTGTGCCTATCAGGCTTGCCTCGGCAGCTGTGCGCACAGGCCGCCGCCTTATTTTGATCGAATTATCTGGCGCAAATGACGGGTTAAATACAATCATTCCAACAGCTGACGGAATTTATCAAGAGCTTCGCCCTACAATTGGTATTGAGACGCAGAGGCGAGCTGAACTGTCCTCTGAATTCGCGTTAAATGCTGCCATGAAAGATATGATGACAGGCTGGTCCAAAGGAGAGATGGCGGTTGTTCACGGGCTAGGCTATCCAGGGGCTAACCGTTCACATTTCAAATCCATAGCGATTTGGGAGACGGGCGGTGATGGCAGCCAGTCTGGCAGACAAGGCTGGCTAACAGAGGATATTGAGGGGCTTCATGGTGCAGAGACACTAGATGCGCACGGTATCAGTCTTGGCGGCGGTATGGGTGTTTTCACCAGTCCTGGTGGTATGTGGATGACAATGACATCTGCTCGTCAGTTCCAGAATATTGAACCTTTGGGCATTAAGGCTGTGTCTACACAAAATGAGGCTTTGAGTTTGTTAATGGATAGGGCGCGCACGCTTGATGGTGCGATGCAGTCTATCGCAGGAAAGATGAGCCGTAGTCGTAGCAGCAGATATAATATTCGTGGTGGAAAGCTGGCAGAGCAAATGAACCATATTGCATCTCTGATTGATGCTGGTGTGAAGGCACCTGTATTTAAAACGCTTATCGGTGGTTTTGATACGCATGAGAATCAATCTTGGCGGCATAGGAATTTGTTAGAAGATCTCTCTCGATCTATTAGTGGATTGCGCACAGCGCTTATTCGGATGGGGGAATGGGATAATACGCTTATTATGACCTATTCTGAATTTGGCCGACGCGCCTATGAGAATGAGAGTGATGGGACAGATCATGGGACAGCGGCGCCACATTTCCTCTGTGGCGGGTCCGTTTCTGGCGGGCTTTATGGAGATCATCCAGATTTACATAATCTGGTTGACGGCGATATGGAATTCACAATGGATTACAGGTCTCTTTATCAAGCTGTATTAGGTGACTGGTTTGAGATAACACCAAATCGCTTTTCAAATTTTGCAGATGAGCGGCTAACAGGCATGTTGCGCGCTTGATAGTTCAAGCTATATCCGCATGCCCCATATAATTCGGTCTAGGCTTGTAAATAGAGCTGCTCAAAGCCCATTCATGATGGCAGTTTTAATAATGCTGCACCGAATTCGTTTGTAAAACCTAATAGATTGCCATTAGTCTAGCTTCAGAATACTCACGGTGTTTTGGGAGAGAGACATGAAAAAGCTATTTCAATTGAGTGCTACGATTGTGGCACTTTCGGTTGCTAGCCTATCTGCACAGGCAGCAGAGGTTACACTTCGTTTCCATCAATTTTTGCCACTACCTGCTGCCATTCCGGCCAATGCAATTGAGCCTTGGATTGCTCAGGTTGAAGCTGCCTCAGATGGTCGTATTGAAATTGAACATTATCCATCAATGCAGCTAGGTGGCGCACCACCATCACTTTATGGTCAGGCGCGCGACGGCGTTGTGGATATTGTCTGGACAGTTCTTGGCTATACGCCTGGCCTGTTCCCAACAGCTGAAGCATTTGAATTACCATTTATGACAGGTGAAGCTGAGAGCGGGTCTGTGGCTTTTCATAATTTCATGATGGAATATGGTCAGAATGATTTCCGCGATGTGCAGCCTTTGGCATTTCATATTCATGGGCCAGGCATCATCCATGTTAAGGGTGATGCAATCACATCACTTGATGATATGGCCGGCAAAAAGCTCCGTGGCCCAACACGTGTAATTACAGGCATGTTAGGAGAACTTGGTGCAACACCAGTAGGTATGCCTGTTCCGGCTGTGCCTGAATCTCTATCCAAAGGTGTTATTGACGGCGCTGTTATCCCTTACGAGGTATCTGTGCCTCTGAAGGTTGCTGAGCTGGTTGATTCACATACAGGTTTTGTTGGTGATACAGGTCTATATACGGCTACATTTGGTGTTCTGATGAATAAGGCGAAATACCAAAGCCTGCCAGAAGATTTGCGTGCTATTATTGATGCAAATACAGGCCCAGAAATGGCGCGCCTATTTGGCATTGCTATGGATAAAGCAGATAAGGTTGGCCTCAAAATTGCGACAGATTCTGGTAATAACGTAGTATTCCTTGATGCAGCTGAAAAAGCAAAATGGCAGGAAGCTGTTAAGCCTGTTTATGCAAACTGGATTGCAGAGATGGGCGACAAGGGTATAGATGGTGCAGGTCTAGTTGACTCTGCCCGCGCCGCATTAGCTGGAAACTAATTTTCCGACCCAGCGTTAGCCATAAAATATAGCCGCTCCAAAGCCAGCTTTGGGGCGGTCTTTTATTGTGTTCCACTAGCGAATTAGGTATTGAAGTGTCGGCTCGTTTCTCGGTCCGGCTTTGCGAGGACAAATATGTCTGTTAACAGCTTTATTAATTTCATCGACAGGCTTGCAAAGCTATTTGCTTTGGCAGGTGGTGTGGTGCTTATCCTGCTGGTCGGTCTGACAATCATGTCTGTTGTGGGTAGAACCATCAATGCCTATGGGCTAGGGCCGATTATGGGGGATTTTGAGCTTGTTGAGCATGGTACCGCCTTTGTTGTATTTTGCGCTTTGCCATTATGCCAGATGCGGTATGGGCATGTGGCTGTAGATATACTGTCGCGTCAATTCCCCTATTTGGTGGCATGGGGATTTGCTGTACTTAGCCAGATTGGGCTTCTTGCTGCGGCTATTTTGATAAGCCGCCAGCTTTATTTTGGATTACAGGACAAATTAAACTGGGGTGAAACCTCCTTCATACTGCAACTACCTGTATGGTGGGGATATGCAGCTGCGTTGCCTGCCACAATCCTATGGGTGGTGACAGCAGCTGTCACAAGCTGGCAAGTTATTGGCGGTATCAAAGACAGGCGGCCAATATTATGACATCACTTGAATTAGGTCTGTGGGCGTTGCCAGTTATGCTGGTCATGATATTGCTGCGAGTGCCTATCATGTTGTCGATGCTGTCTGTTGGTATTATCGGACAGTTCCTGATCCTAGGTAGCTGGATGCCAGTTTTGGCGCAGATGAAAAATATCAGCTATTCAACATTTTCAAGCTATTCCTTATCTGTCATCCCGATGTTTTTACTGATGGGACAATTTGCCAGCAGAGGCGGTATGTCGCGTGCTTTATTTAAAGCTGCCAACACATTTTTAGGCCATAGGCGAGGTGGCCTCGCGCTTGCCTCAATTGCAGCTTGCGGGGGATTTGGGGCTATATCTGT
>WTHY01000138.1:4929-20640 GCA_011522945.1 Alphaproteobacteria bacterium | reverse complement strand
GCAACTGGACCTAATGACCCACATGGCTGCAGACGATGTGGCAATCCTGGGAAGGTCTGAATGGCGGCTATAATTTTGGCTTCAGACACACCTAGTTCTAAGCAAATCGCCATGGCAGCAGCAATATTCTCAAGATTATGGGCGCCTTGCAAAGCTGGGTTATTGCGGGCAGCTATAGGCACAATATCTGTTGAAATCTGTTGTACATCTTTATGTCGGCTGGCTATCTCAGCTAGCGTATCTCCCTCGCCTATCAGCTTCAGCCCATCTGGTTTGACTGCGCGAAGGGCTTGCTCCTTAGCCTGCACATAGCCATCCATGCCGCCATGGCGGTCAAGATGGTCTGGCGTTATATTCAGAATGACGGAAATATCTGCTTTTAAAGAGGGCGTGCGCTCAAGTTGATAGGAGGATATCTCAACCACACGCACGCCTGTAGGTCCCGGAGACTCTAAACCAGCCAAGGCAGGCCCCAAATTGCCGCCTGACACATTTTGGATGCCAGCTTCAGTTAAAATATGGCCAACCAGTGATGTGGTTGTCGATTTGCCGTTTGTCCCTGTTATGAGCACCCATTTTGATGGCGCCTGAAGTCTATAAGTGAGTTCAATGTCAGATAGTATAGGCAGATTTGCTTTTCGTGCTGCAGCTGCAACAGCATGTGGCTCTGGATAGCTATGAGGAATACCAGGACTAAGAATAATAGCATCTAGCGTGTCGAAATCCCAAAGAGAGGGATGCTGCCAGTAGTTGCTTGGTATAGCCTCAGGGCAGGTTCCTGAATCGTCAAAGGCAATAATCTTAACACCGCATGCCAGAGCCAATTGCGCAGCTGCAATGCCTGAACGGCCAAGTCCAAGCAACGCAATTTTCTGTAATCTATCTGGTGTGCGGGTTGTGATCATCTATTGCTACCCTCTATTATCTCAGTTTCAGAGTGGATAGGCTGATCAACGCCAAAATGACGGTGATGATCCAAAATCGAATTACAATCGTTGATTCTTCCCACCCCTTTTTTTCAAAGTGATGGTGCAAAGGCGCCATCAGGAAGATCCGTTTGCCTGTAAGCTTGAAGGATGCAACCTGCAAAATGACAGAAACAGTCTCGATAACAAATAAGCCGCCGGCAATGGCGAGGACAATTTCATGACGTGTTGCAACAGCAATAGCGCCTAAAGCACCCCCTAAAGCCAGCGAGCCTGTATCTCCCATAAAGACTTTAGCCGGCGGTGCGTTGAACCATAGAAAACCGAGGCCGGCGCCAATAAGAGCGCCGCAAAGCACAGCCAGATTACCTGTTCCTGCCACATAGGGGATCTGAAGATAATTCGCGAAGTTAATATTACCTGATAAATAGGCGATAAGGGCAAGGCAGGCTGCCACAATCATCACAGGTACAATCGCTAGCCCATCCAGACCATCTGTTAAATTCACAGCATTAGACGCGCCTACAATGACAAATATGGCAAAGGGGATATAGAATACCCCAAGATAGAGCAGGGCATCTTTGAAAAACGGTACAGAAACTGTGTAGCGTAACGGCTCAGGTGATAATTGCACAAATATCACTGCTGCAAACAGAGCCGTTGTAACCTGCAACAGTAATTTCATGCGCCCGTTTAAGCCTTGGCTGCTGCGTTTTGTTAATTTCAGCCAATCATCAAACGCGCCGATAAAACCGAAGATTGTTATAATCAGCAAAACAGGCCAGAGATAGCTGTTGGTGAGGGGCACCCAAAGCAGGGTAGATAGGATGAAGGCAAATAAAATTAGCCCGCCGCCCATGGTAGGTGTGCCAGCTTTTGTCAGAATATGGGACTCAGGACCATCAGCCCGTATAGGCTGGCCCTCCGCCTGATTGGCCTTCAACCATCTTATAAAGGTAGGCCCTAACAGCATTGAAATAAGCAAGGCTGTCATAATCGCGCCGCCTGTCCGGAATGTGATATAGCGGAACAGGTTGAAAATTGGATAATCTTGCACCAGAGGCAAAAGTAAATCAGGTAACATCATGCCCCCCAGCAACTGTCACATGGGACGAAAATTCTTTTAAATAGGCAGCTAATCTATACGCACCAGACCCATGCGAGCCCTTAATCAAAAGCATGTCAGATCGTGCGGCAATCGCTTTGGTCTCTGCTTTGGCCTCTTCAGCGTCTGGCATAGATATACAGCGGATGGTGGATGGTAATTTTGGCACTAAAGTGGCCATAAAAGGGCCAATTAGAAGCAGCTCTGAAATGCCAGATGCTGCGATATAGTCTATTAGCTCCAAATGTGCACTAGCCGTCAGATCGCCAAGCTCAAGCATGTCAGAAAGAATGGCTGCTTTGCGTCCGTCAGCATGTTTCAGCCTCTCTAGTGCCGATTGCATAGATGCCGGGCCAGCATTATAGGCATCATCAATTACTATCGCATGATGATTGTCTATTTTGGCAACAAATTGGGCGCCACGGCCTGGCAAATCCTGCATGGTTTCAAGCGCATTCGCGACCATGTTTAAAGGTAAGCCGAGCTCATAAGCTACGCCAAGGCATATGAGGGCACTTAAGGCCCAATGAGGTGCTGCCATACCAAGTGTAAAGCGTATCTCTGTACCACAAATATCGGCAGTTATTGTCTGATGTGTCTGTCCTAGGGTTTGCGTGCCTAATTTTAGATCTGCATGTGCTGCTGTACCAAAGGTCATAATACGTGATATGCCTGCCGTTTTGGCAGCACTTATCAGCAGAGGCAGCTGTGCATCATCTGCTGGTAATAAGGCAAGGCTATCTGGATGCATCCCTTCAAATATTTCTGCTTTGGCTCTTGCAATATCAGTAATATCCGCAAAATGCCCAGCATGAGAGGTGGCAATCTTTGTAATGATGCCAATTTGTGGCTGCAGCATCTCGCTCAAAAATTTAATCTCGCCTGCGTGGTTCATGCCAAGTTCACAAATCAGCAGCTCAGTGTCTGAAGGCATGCACGTAATTGTAAGAGGCGCGCCGATATCATTATTGAAATTGCCCTTGGTTGCATGTGTCTTTCGCAACGCAGACAAGCAATGCGCCAGCATTTCTTTCGTGCCGGTTTTCCCAACTGAGCCTGTAATAGCCATTTTAAAAGCTGTTGTTTCAGATGCGATGAAACGCGCTAGATTTTGAAGCGCTGTAAGTGGGTTCGCGACAAGAAGTTGTGGCAGATTAGACTGTGCAGCTGGTTTTGATACTACAGCAGCGTGACATCCATCATCTAATTTGGATAAAAACTGATGACCGTCTGTATTTGCGCCTGCTAGTGCAAAAAACAGGTCACCAGATCTCATCTGACGGCTGTCAATCTGTGTGCCTGAAAAATGTGCGGCAGGCATATTATGCCATTTGCCATCACAGATGACGGCTAATTGGGTAGCTGTGAGCGTATCAAGCATCTCCGCCCCCTAATCGCTCTATGGCAAAGCGGGCAACGGCAGCATCATCAAATGGCAATGTTTCTGTTCCGATCTGTTGAACTGTTTCATGGCCTTTCCCGGCAATCATGAGACTATCGCCTGGCTGCAATCTGCTAATGGCGTTGTTGATTGCTTTATCGCGCGGAAAAATTTCTTCGGCATCTGGACAAGCAGTCATGATCTCAGCCCGTATATCTGCTGGGCTTTCTGATCGAGGATTGTCATCGGTGATTATGATCTTATCTGCAAGGCGTGCGGCAGCCGCACCCATAAGGGGCCGTTTAGTGCGGTCGCGATCACCGCCGCAACCAAAAACAACATATAGCCTATTATCAGTTTCAGCGCGCAGAGCTTGGAGTGCTGTTTCCAGTGCATCTGGCGTATGTGCATAGTCAATTACAATGCGTGCCTTATCCGGATGGCCATGCACAGGCTGCATTCGTCCGGGCGTAGGGCGCAAATTTGGCAAGGCGCCGAAGGCATCATGAAGGGGAACACCGCCAACATGTGCAGCTGTTGCAGCAAGAACAGCATTTTCAACTTGGAACATGCCTGAAAGGGCAACTGCGTAAGTCAGTTTGGTGCCAAAGACGCATACCTCAAGCTGTAGGAACGGTCCGATTGATTTAATCTCGGTAATGCTGATATCAGCCTTTGGATCGCGGCCAACACGCACAACCACAACAGATGTCGTCTCTAGGCTGTCAGCCAGACGGACTCCCCAGCTTGTGTCAATGTTAATCACCGCATAGCCAGCTGCCATCAGCTGCTCATGGAATAGCTTTGCCTTTGCTGCAAAATACCTATCCATATCTTCATGAAAATCTAGATGGTCTTGAGATAGATTAGTGAAAACAGCGACATGAATTGGCAGGCCGGTTAGCCTGTCTTGAGAGATGCCATGGCTTGAGGCTTCAAGGGCGATGTGAGTCACGCCTTTTTTTGCTAAACTATTTATAGAGGAAAAGAGCATTTCAGCAGACGGCGTTGTCAGGCCGCCTATGCTGAAGCCAGCCAGTTCCCCAGGTGCATTTTCGAGTGCTGTGCGCGCGCCTAAAGTGCCTATTGACGCCGCTGGCCAATTCAGGCGTTGCCAGATTTGTCGTAAATATTCAACAGTAGAGGTTTTGCCATTTGTCCCTGTCACAGCAACTTGCATAGCTGCCCGGCCTGGCCAGAATGCGGCACAAATATCAGTGTAGCCGCGTCTCAAATCCTCGGCGCCAAGATGTATGATTGTATCGGGAAGCTTTGTGTCTGGTTTGCATAATATAGCAATTGCACCAGCATCTATGGCATCTTCGATATAGGCGTGACCATCTTGTTCAACACCTGGCAGGGCAACAAAAATATAGTTGTTCTCAATTTGCCGGCTATCACAGCTAATGCCTGCAATGGTAAGACTATCCAAATGCGTTGGATCAAGTTTGGACAGGCTGTAGATTTTGGTCTTTGATATAAGGTCAGAAAGCTGCATGAATTGCCTCCTCACCATCAATCATTACAGCGGGCAAAAGGGTCTGGCGAAGTGCAGGTGAAGCGCTCATCACAGGGGTTACGCCCAAAAGTGGTGCTGTCTGTTCAACTATTTTGCGAATAGCAGGTGCCGCTACCCATCCGGCTGTGGCGTAGCCATAGGAATGTTTTTGACCTTTTGGCTCATCTACCATCACAAAGATCAGATAGGCAGGGTCATGCGCTGGGAATGTGCCAACAAATGAAACGCGGTTTGATTTCTTATTATATCCCTTATTGATAATTTTTTCTGCAGTGCCTGTTTTGCCGCCAACCAAATAGCCTGGCGCGTCTGCAAAATTTCCTGTGCCAGATTTGTGGCTAACAACAAGCCGCATCATAGACCGCACGGCCTTAGCCGTATCTGCAGAAAAGATGCGTACACGTTCTGGGACATGCCCAGCTTCCCGTTTTAATAAGGTCGGCGCGATATAATCTCCTGTCCCAGATGCTGCAGAAATAGCTGCAGCAGCTTGCACAGGAGATACAGATAAGCCGTGCCCATAGGCAATGGTAATACTGGCGAGACGGCCCCATCTATCTGGCAGTAATGGCAACGCATTTTCGGGAATTTCAAGGGCAGTCGGGCGTAACAGACCAAGCTTGTCCATATAGGCTTTTTGGGTTTCAGGGCCCACACGCTCAACCATTTGTGCTGAGCCAATATTAGAAGAATGGACCAAAATTTCTGAAATATTAAGGTCGCGCTGTAAGGGATGATAATCATTTATGGTGAAGCGGCCTATACGCATAGGTTTGCGCACATCAATTGTGTCTTCTGGTACGACAGCCCCTGTCTCAAGCGCGATGGCAGTATTCAAAATTTTAAAGATTGAGCCCATTTCAAAGACGCCTTTGGCGGCTTGATGGAAGCGGGCATCATCAGTTGAGGCCATCATGTGATTAGGGTCGAAATCCGGCAATGAGACCATAGATAGAAGCTCGCCAGTCTTCATATCAAGCATCAGGCCGACACCGCCAATAGCCTCAAATTTCTCTATCTGCTCTGCAACCGTCCGCCGAATAATGGCTTGAATGCCGAGGTCGATTGACAGATGCACAGGCTGACCAGCTGCTAATTGTGCATTTTGGCTTAATTCAATACCAGCAATGCCCTTGCCATCAATATCCACTGCGCCAACAAGATGAGCAGCTTCACGCCCATGAGGATAGAGGCGAGTTGTTGCCGGCGTTATATAGATGCCTGGCAGGCCAAGCTGTAAAATGTCTGCATGGCGTTTTGGGGTAATTTTTCTATCTAGCTCAACATACCGAGTTTTGCGCTTCAGCAAATGGTAAATTTGTTCTTCTGTCTTTTTTGGCAGATAGGCATTTAGCTTTGCGGCTGTCTCAGTCGGATTTAGCAATTTTTCAGGATCAGCATGCAGCACCATAACAGGCACGGTGCTAGCGATTAATCTGCCCCGCCTGTCAAGAATGGGGCCACGCTCTATTGCATCTTGTGTTTTGCGCCCATAGATACGTTCATCTGCAGTGAAAACAGATAAGTTCGTTGCTTGTGCGGCAATCGTGATAAAACATAGCGCGGCTGGGATGCTTAAAAAGCGCAATCGGCCTCTGGCGATTTGACGCGACTTTGCCGGTTCTGGCTTGTCAGGCCAGACATAAGCACGCCAATATTGCCATTGCAGAAATTGTTTCATTGCGCATGCCGCCCTTTATGAGAGGAGCGTACAGGAATGGCTTCTAGTGGCAGAATGCGGTCTGCATCAATAGGGCGCATGGATAATAGCTTGTCTGAGAGCTGTAGAAGCCTGTCAGGTCGCGTTAAATAGGACCATTCTGCATTCAAAATGGCGCTCTTATTTTTTTCGCGGGCTATATCCTGCTGTAGTGTGGCCAGCTGATCATAACGGGCATCTATTGACCGTTTGACAAGATATAGACCTGAGCCAAACACAGCAACAATAAGAGTTAATAGGAAAAACCAACGCATCAGGCATGCTCCTGTAAATAGGCTTGGGCCGTGTCATTATCAGCGAAGGCAGGGGCTGGCGTGCGATAGCCAACACGCATTTTGGCAGAGCGTGAGCGTGGATTTTCAGCACATTCAGTATCTGTAGGCAGAATTGGCTTGCGTGATGTAATGGTAAAGCTTGGCTCTGGCATCACAATTGCCGGGCGATGGCGGGAGCCTTGTGATACATTGCCAGACCGCGTGGCTAGAAATTGCTTTACAATTCTATCCTCCAGAGAATGGAAGCTTACCACAACCAAAACCCCGTCTGGCTTTAATCGTGTCTCAGCAGCAGATAAAGCTGCTCGTATCTCATCAAGCTCCCCATTCACTTCAATGCGCAGCGCCTGAAATGTGCGTGTTGCTGGATCCATTTGCCCTGGCTTTTGTCTTGGCAGGACTGACCTGACGATTTCGGCTAATTCTAATGTTCGCGTGATACTGTTTGTTTCACGTGCTTTAACGATAGCGCGTGCAATCCGTCTAGCAGCTCTATCCTCACCATAATTCCAGATAATTTGTGATAATTCTTTTTCACCAGCCTGATTGACGATATCTGCAGCACTTAATCCACTTTGTGACATACGCATATCAAGCGGGCCATCAAATCGGAATGAAAATCCGCGTTCCGCCTCGTCAAGTTGGGGTGAGCTAACGCCAAGGTCAAAAACAATGCCGTCTAGCGCTTCAAAATCCGTACCGGCAGTGAGTGTTTCAAGAGCAGAGAACGGGCCTTCAAAAATGGTAAATCTGTCACCAAAATCACGCATATTTGATGCGGCGCGCTGAATCGCATCAGGATCGCGGTCAATAGCGCCGACAACGCACTTACTATGGTTTAAAATTGCTGTGGAATATCCACCATCACCAAAGGTGGCATCTAGGTAATGGCCGTTATCTTTTGGGGCGAGGGCAGTAAGCACCTCGTCTAGCATAACCGGATAATGCAAATCCGATACACGCATCACGTCCCCTCACCACTGCTCCGCCGACTAAGATTTAATTTTGGCAGGCCGCCTGTTTGCGCGCGATTGCGTGACTGGCTTTCACGTTCACGATAGCGCGTTGGGTGCCATATCTGAAATGAGCGGCCGATACCGGCAAAAACCGCTACATCATCCAAGTCAGCAAAATCAACAAAATCTGGTGGTAGCGTCATGCGACCCTCAGGATCCATACGCATTTCCTGCGCGCTAGATAGGATGGTTTGAAGTGTGATTGCATCTTCAGACAGCGCATCCAGCTCATCAATAGCGTCGACTATCTGGGCAATACGGGCAGGGCCGCACCCTTCGAGACATGGCAAAGTCAAAGATTTGTAAACGTAAAGCGGGCCTGCAGATCGTTCCAGCACGGTACGATAAGGGGCAGGCACAGATAACCTTCCTTTCTTATCAATCCGGTTTTCAAAGGTGGATAGAAATAAATCCAACCCTATCTCCCTGTACCCTTGCCAGCCTGTCTTTGCCTGTTTGGTAAAGCAACTATGCTGTTTTGCCATCTTTGGATGAGACTTATATTACTGATTTAATTCAATAAAATAGAAATTCTCACCACCCAAAACATGTTTTTGATAGACGTCTGATCAAAAGAAACATCATTTGGGTTCTTATGGGTTATCATGGGAAAGCTTGGTTCGTCAATGGGAAAGCTATGTAAAATGATGGGAAAACTCAATATTTTCAATAGTTTAAAAGTAAAACTTTAGCTTTGCTATCTAGAAAATTGAAATTCCTTATTTTATTCTATTTGTTCTTAATATGTTCTAATAAGCGGAATGAATGCTGATGAGAACTTCTGAAATCGGATAGGAGAGATACAAATTTGGGGTTAAGACTTTAGGATTTACAGCTGCGTTATAGCTTGTCGGTTGCGCCTGCATTTACTTGCAGCGCTATGATTTGTCTGTAGCGCTAACCTTTGCCCATCATGCTTCCCAGAGATATGGCGGGCGAGATGATTGATCTGTGCTCTTTGCTGTAGGGTTTAGAGATGTCCTGTGGCCTCATAACTTTGAGGCTGGTTTTAGAAGCTTCGTGACATGATGTTAGACCTTAGATGCAAAGAAAGCCTGACCATGAGGATCAGGCTTTTCTCGTTAGGTTTGGTAGCTAGGTCTGTATAATATCCTAACTAAATCGGCTGACAGAATTTATGGATGCCTTAGCTGTCATCTTTCATCTTGTCATCATCCATCATATCATCTTTCATCATGTCGTCTTTCATCATGTCATCTTTCATCTTGTCATCATCCATCATATCGTCTTGCATTTTGTCATCCTTATCGATGCGCACGGAAATCATCGCGGCAGCGCTAGAAACAAACTTTGTAGTTTTCGTACCTTCATTATGACCGATATCATACCTATCCATCATAACGGGCAGCTCGGCGCGCGGATTAATAACAGCTGTGACGAAATGGTCAGGAAATTCTGTAGGGGCTACCATAGCGATAAGGCGAACAGCGGCTCTCCCGCTCACTGGAATTTCAATAGACTTACCAGGGGCTAGCAGGACACCTGGAGGGCCATCAGAGCCATGACGCACAATAGCATTTTTGCCAATACGCTCTGCAAGGTCACCTGGGTCGCCAGTTAGAATTTGTACCTCAGCTTCTGGTGTCACATAATGATGTTCAAAAATTTCACGATCATGCTTTGTGCGTGTGACAAGAATTGGTGCCAGCAGCTCATCATCCATAGTATTTGTTATCGTCAGAATATACCCACCTTCATGTTTATGGCCTAAGGCTTGGGCTGGCATTGCCGTCGCAGCCAGAGCAATAACAGTCAGGATCACAGCGCTGATAGATGTCGTGATCATATTTAAAAGTCTCTTGAGTTTCATAGGATGGCTCCCCTCATAATTGATTTGGGTCGTTGCGAAAGGCGCGCGACGCTAACCATCCTGACTTTGGTGCACTATCTTGAAACATCGCCCGCATATATGGCCTAAAGCTAAGACAAATAATGTGTCACCAATATGGTCACCAGATGGCGAGGGGACGGCACGCCATGCAAGAGGCGGCACGCCGCGCAAGATATAAAGCTCGATTTTGGATGAATATTGTAGATTATGTGGCCTGCAGCCTTATTCTGTCTAGCGTGATATGGCTGGATGGCTATGCCTATCGGCCCCTATGTTGCCATTTGAATTATGCAAGCTGTGCGGTGCCTAAAGACGGCAAGACGAATATCTGCAATGGGAAATGTAGATTAGGCGGCCTATAAGCCGGGTTCTGTCCAGAGCGATGCTCCTGTATGGCTATTCATCTAGGACCCTATGTTGCCATGGGTCTCAAGCAACCTACCCGGACATCTCTGGCAGGATCACCAGTGCTGATTAAACAGCTATGTCCCTACATGGTTTTGCTTCGGATGGGGTTTACCTTGCCGACATTGTTGCCAACGCCGCAGGTGCGCTCTTACCGCACCGTTTCACCCTTACTCACCATGACAGCATTCGTTGCGAGTCCTGTCAGTTTGAGCGGTTTGCTTTCTGTGGCACTTTCCCTAAGGTTTCCCTCGCTGGCCGTTAACCAGCATCCTGATCCTGTGAAGCCCGGACTTTCCTCTCGGCGCATTTACGCCCAGCAGCCATCCAGCCTCCTAATCTACGGGCGAGAGATTAAGACTAATCACATAAAAAAATCAAGGTTTGGAATGCATTTGACACTGCCTATCGGCAAGTTCAGACAATTATACTCTTCGGCTATTTTTAGATAGGGCGGTATTGTCTATATGATGTTTTATTTTGGAAATTGAAGCGAGTTCAGCGTCACAGCTGTATAATATGCAGCGTGTTAATCCTACAATACCAAATGTGAAAGGGAATTATGGCCAGTGTAACAGGCTCATCTAACGGGTTATCGATGCCTATCCATTTTCAATAGCTTCTCGTTTCATCTCAATGTCTAGCCATTGATCTTCTTTTGCAGCCTTGTCAGATTTTGCTGTGCCAATTTTATCAGCGAGTTTTTGATAACCATCTGGGTCTTTAGCAAAATAGTCCATATCTGCAAGTTGTGCCTCACCCTTAGTGATGAAAGTCTCCAACGCAGCTATCTCCTGAGGTAATTTATCCAGCAAAAATGTCTCATTATAACTTAGCCGCGCAGCCCTGTTGGCGCGCGGTTTTTCAGCCGCTGATTTCTTTTTAGCTTTGGCCTGCTGTCTGGCTTCAGTTTTGACACGCCTATTCAAATAGTCAGAATAGCCGCCAGCATGAGACACAATTTTACCTGCATCCTCAAAGGCCAGGGTTGAGGTGACTGTTCTGTCCAGAAAATCCCTGTCGTGACTTACAATGAGAACAGTCCCATCATAATCGCCAACCACCTCTTGTAGCAGATCTATTGTTTCCATATCGAGATCGTTTGTTGGTTCATCAAGAACCAGAAAATTATGAGGCTGCGAGAAGATTTTTGCCAAAAGCAGACGGTTTTGCTCACCCCCTGACATGGTACCAACACGTTGTGTCATTTTATAATCATCAAACAGGAAGTCTCTTAAATAGCTTGTCACATGTTTTGATTTGCCAGCTATCTCGACAGTCTCACCACCATCTGGGCACAGGGTCGTCCAGGGAGTGGCATCTGGATTCAACAGAGTGCGGCTCTGGTCAAAATAGGCTGGGAGTAATCCAAACCCTAATTTCACATAACCGGCAGCTGGTGGTGCCTGTTTCAGTAATACACGCACAAGGCTTGATTTCCCAGAGCCATTCGGGCCAACGATGCCTATTCTATCACCACGTTTCAGCAAAGCGTTAAAATGAGATACGAGAGTGCGCATCTCCTGAGCCTGTGTTGCATCCGTAGTCATGCCATCTGCAGATAGGCTATCAACAGGGTTGCCTTTCGGGACCTGCACCGTGATATCACGCGATTCCAGAACCACCTGTCCACCACCTTCGGCAGGCCCTGTCTCCATCGATAGGCTGCGCGCTGTAATGCCACCTTCTGAGGCTCTATTTTGACGAAGCACGGCAAGTTCCCGCAAGCGTCCTTGATTTCGTTTACGGCGTGCAGAAATTCCCTGGCGTGACCATTTGGTTTCTTCAGCAATTTTTTTATCAAGCTTAGCAAGCCGCACAGATTCCTCTGCCAATATGGCATCAGACCAATCTTCAAATTGGTCAAAAGCACCATCACGTCGTCTAAGTTTACCTTGATGTATCCAAACAATGCCTGTGCCAAGAGACCGTAGAAAGGCTCTGTCATGACTAATCACAATAAGGGCGCCTTGATGGGCTTTCATTAGCCCTTCAAGCCACTCAATGGTTGGTAAATCCAAATGGTTTGTAGGCTCATCCAAGAGCAGCACTTCTGGCTTGCTTACTAGAGCTCTTGCCAGAGAGGCGCGGCGGGATTCGCCGCCAGACAGACCATCTGTCATGCGTGCCGGATCCATCCCCATTTTCATCAACATGGCTTCGGCGCGATGTATCTGACTAGGGTCATCGAGGCCCTGTACCACATAAGATGCCAGCGTTTGGGACCCTTTTATCTTTGGCGACTGCGGCAGATAAGCAACATTTGTACCGGGGCTAACCCATAAGCTCCCTTCATCAGGTTCTGCATCGCCTGAAATGAGTTTCATTAAAGTGGATTTGCCAGCTCCATTCCTGCCAACTAATGCTAATCTATCACCAGCATGGATGGATAAATCTACATGCCGCAATAGCCACCTATCACCTAAATTTACGCCCATATCTGAGAGGCTGAGAAGTGGAGTCGCCATAGCTTATACCTGCTTGACGCCAGTTAATGTGTTATAGGCCTCATTTATAACGGCAAGACGTTCTGTAGCTGCTGCAACAAATTCATCTGGCATACCATCTGCAATCAGCTTGTCAGGGTGATGTGACTTTATAAGCATCTTCCATCTATCCCGGATTTCTGTGTCTGTTGCTGTATCTGCAAGGCCAAGCACTTGATAGGGGTTAGCCCCTTCCTTGCCATAAAGGCTGACAAAACGGTGAAATTCAGTTTCATCATAGCCAAAAATCTCTGTCACAATTTGGAGATATGCAATTTCAGGCTCAGTTATGGCGCCGTCAGCCCGCGCAATGAAAAACAATAACTCTAAAAGCTGCTCTAATATAGGCGCTTTCTTTCCAAATAGTGTAACAGTCTGACGGGCATAAGATTCAAACCCATCTGGTGTTTGACGTGCCAAATCCCAAAATTTGCCAACGCGCTCCACATCATCAGCAGGTATATGCACTTTCTTGCGGAAGGCGGCAATCTCCAAGCGGCTCACATGACCGTCAATTTTCGCCATCTTTGCGCTTAGCGCGATGACAGCAACGGTAAATGCTACCTGCTTTGTTTGTTCTGGGTTAGGGTCGGGACGGATTTGACGTTCAGCAATATGGCCTGCCGCAGCGCCCAGCAAACCGCCAATAGGCCCGCCAATAGCAAAACCTGCTAATCCGCCAATGATAAGTCCCCAAATTGTCATGGCGTTGTCCTATCCTGTTTCATCCATGCTGGCAAGATCAGGATGGGATTAGCGGATACGGAGTTTGAAATATAGACAAGCTTATGCTGGTCTGCACTAATGTTTTGAGGTAGTCACTTGATGGGTAATGCAAGAAGGTAAGTAATGGCAGATAAACAGCTAGATTATCGTGGTATGAAATGTCCATTGCCTGTTTTAAAGGCAAGACGTGCTTTGAAGGAAATGGCATCTGGTGATGTTCTGGAGATCCAAGCTGATGACCCGGCATCCCCTTTGGATTTTGCACATTTCTGTGATGAGGCCGGTCATCAATTGATAAACAGCCAGACAGATACAACGCCCTTTACATTCATAATCATCAAAGGGGTATAGGGCATCAAAGGGGTATAGGGCATTATAGGGGTGAGTGTTTTTGCCTCTCGCCTGACATCATATCTGCGACAGCAATGGCTAAGTTTTCTGCACCTTGCCTGATGTCATATCCGCAACCAGAAATGATGTGCAGGATTTTCGTCTCTTGCCTGTCAGCAAATTTATGCCAGGCTGGAAATTTTGGACAAGATATTACGCATTGAACAGCGCGTGCAGGCAGGTTTGGTGATAAGCGATGGCATCAGCACCTGTTTCTGTGCCCTCATAGAGGCCTAGGGATTTGGCAAGGCTGAAAAATCCTGGTGCTGGAATGTCACGCACCTTAGATATCACCACGGCGGCTCGTAACGGCCTGCCAGCTTTGCAATCAGCTTGCATAAGTCGTTCTAGTACTTCAGTTAGCTTGTGTATTTTATGCGGTGGCGTCACGCCAGATGCCTCAGCTAATTCAGCATAGGTGATAAGTTTGTGTGATAGGCATAGACTATCCAGAAGTAACTCTACCTTTTGGGTCCAGTCTAAAGAGGATTCTTGCATATTCATCACCAAATAAGGCTGCACGACTTCTGTTGTTTCTTGATGGGCGTGAAACCATCAGCTACATATGGGGGTATGATTTTCATACGGTCTTTATCATTTCATATCGCATTTTATGGCGGGACGATAGCAATAGCGATCCTCGCTATTCCGCTTTTATTTGCCCCAGCTGCAATAGGCAGAGCTTTGGGACGATTTTGGGGTGTTTATGCGCTGGGTTGTTTGCGCATCGCTGGCATCAGTATCATTGTCAAAGGCGATAGACGCCTTGGTGAGCAGGTTATCTATGCTGCTACACATCAATCAACTTATGAGACAATGATCCTTTACCATATTCTTGCAGCACCTTGGGTTGTGTTGAAAAAGGAGCTCTTGAATTTGCCAATTATTGGCAGATTTATGAAAAAGACAGGGGCTATAGCCTTGGATAGGTCAGCTCGCCTCTCTGCATTAAAGCGACTTCGTGAAATGCTTGGGGATAGGATAAACTCTGGTCGGTCTTTTTTAATTTTTCCGCAGGGCACACGTATCGATTTCGGGAAAAAGGCGCCCTATAAAGTAGGGGTTTTTGCGCTTTATGACGATGCAAATCTGCCAGTTGTGCCAATCGCTCTGGATACTGGCAGATATCTGCCACATGGTAAATTACTGACAAAGCCAGGTCAGGTGCAGGTGTCATTTTTGTCACCAATTGCGCCTGGATTAGAGCGCAAAGCATTTATGAATAAATTGGAAACAGCAATTGAGCGTGAGTTAGAGCAGTTTCAAAAGGAGGTCTTGTAATATGGATGGGGAAAGTTTTTCCGATGGCCGGCAGCGAAATGTTTTAGGCGGCTGGCTCATCCCATGTTCCACCCACCCTATGACTGGGTTTTTCAGAGACGGATGTTGCCATACAGGTCCTCAGGATCAGGGGGTGCATACCATTTGTGCCGAAATGAGCGCTGAGTTCCTTAGCTTTAGCCAGTCGGTTGGAAATGATTTATCAACGCCGCGTCCTGAATTTGATTTTTCTGGGTTACGTCCGGGCGATTTTTGGTGTCTTTGTGCTGCCCGTTGGGAACAAGCGCGCAAAGCTGGCAAAGCACCAAAGGTAAAACTTGCAGCAACAAATGTTGTTAGTCTGCAGATTGTCCCGCTCGATATTTTGCAGGAATATGCCTTGGACGCCCCTAAGCGCAAACCATCTCAGGAATCCGATGATAGCTGATGCACCAACACATAATGGCGCCAAGCAAAATAATGGTACTCGGAAGTCATTGGGCATTGAAGACACATATGAGGTGTCAGACCCATCCAACGCACCAATTGCATCCGACAGACCAGATCTATCCAATCCGCCAGAACTATCCAATCTATCAGAGACATCTACAAAGAAATCTGCAGAGAATTTCCCAGAGAATTTCCCAGAG
>WTHY01000138.1:0-4829 GCA_011522945.1 Alphaproteobacteria bacterium | reverse complement strand
CAGAGAATTTCCCAGAGAATTTCCCAGAGGAATCCTCAGGGAAATCTGGTAGGGCAGAGTTTTCCAATTTATCAGACCCGCCAGATGCACCAGAGCCAGATGCACCAGAGCCAGATGCGCCAGACTCAGATGCGCCAGAAGTAGCTGTTAAGCGCGGTATATCTGGTGACACTGATGCACAAGACATATCAGCTATGCATAATACCCCAGATGGTGAGGCTCGTTCTGATGATGAGCTGCTAGCCAACAGCATCTATAATTCGGATCGGGGTATCTGGGCTATTTGGGCTATATTGCTTGTTATTGCTGTAATAGCATTGCCCTTTATTGCGAGGCAGGGTGAGATATTATCCGCGATTGCTGATGCCTGTATGACGCTAATTGGATCGTAATCTCAGTATAGTAGCAAATAGCGCTGCAAGAAACAAAGCTTGGCGCTGTCCAAATTTGTGTTATGGTTCAGATGAGGGTGTCCCCCAGAAGAGTTGGGACCGGCTAGGATACTCTACCGAGGGACATACTTCATTACGGCCTTGGACGATTACTGGACTTGTTACGGTTTCAGTTTTTTTTGTTTTTCCATTCAGTGAAAAATTAAAACTTCACATTATCTGTGTGGCGTCCTTGGCTATCCCCCAGTTTTCTCTGCGCTTTTTCCAAGCTTTTCATTGGATTTCCCTAAGATTTTACCTAGATATTGCCAAGATTTTCCCGAGATACATCTCAGATTGCTAAAGGCTTTCTGTGGTGTTTCCTTATTCCGAGCATAATGAAATTAGATTTTTTTTGCTTTAGCCGGGCCGTGCATGCCTAAATAGACTATATCTCTATTTTGGCAGTGCCAAATGCAATTTGACGGATGAGAAGGCAGTTGAAATCATGATTACGCGTAACCTTGGTCAGGATGGCCCCATCGTTTCGGCACTAGGCATTGGGGCGATGTCATTTTCAAATTTCTATGGTCCTACAAGTGATAAACAAGTCTATGAAGTGCTTGAACAGGCTATAACGCTTGGTATCAATCACATTGATACGGCTAATTTATATGGCAAAGGTCGCTCTGAGACGCTGATCGGGACGTTTTTGAAAGCACAGGGTAAACAAGCGCATGACTTCTTCTCGATTGCAACGAAGGCATCTATTCGCCAGGACACAGATGGTCAAACGGTATTCGATAATTCCCTCTCGCATCTAGAATCTGCGCTTGATGCGTCATTGCAGCGCCTTGGTGTGGATTGCGTTGATTTGTTCTATGCGCACAGAAAAGATCCAAATATCGAAATTGAAGAAGTAGCTGATAATCTTGCCACCCTTGTTAAAAAGGGGAAAACGAAAGCTATTGGATTTTCAGAGATTGCTCCATTCCACTTGCGCCGTGCCCATGCTGTCCATCCTGTTGCGGCTATTCAATCTGAATATTCTTTATCAGTGCGTGCGCCTGAACTCGGTATTTTGCAACTGTCAGAGGAAATTGGTGCAACAATGGTTGCGTTCTCACCTGTCGGGCGCAGCCTGTTAACAGATCGACCCTACAGGCCAGATGAGTTGGCTGACAAAGATTTTTTACGGTCAAACCCAAGATTTATCGAGCCTAATCACAGCGCCAATATCAAACAGACTGATAAGTTGCGGGCGCTGGCGAAGGAGCTAGCGATGCCAACAGTGGCACTCGCGATAGGCTGGCTGTTGGCGCGTGGCGGGCATGTGTTGCCAATACCAGGCACAAGGTCAGCAAGTCATCTTGCTGAACTCGCAAAGGGCGCCGCAGCGCCACTTTCTGAGGACATACTCTCAGAGATAGATAAAATTCTTCCAGTTGGATGGGCGCATGGCGATCGTTATTCCTATGCGCAATGGGCTGGACCTGAACGATACTCTTAAGCCTTACGAAGAACGGACATGCAGATTGTAGTCATTATCTTGTATAGGGTTATCTAGATTAGGAGCAAATATGACGGAAAAAGCACGTTTGGAGCCGCATCAGCTTTCTGAAGAGGATAAAGCGGAATGGCTAACATCAGTCAAACGCTGGGAGGTTGAAAACCCTATCGATAAGGTTGCGAAGAACCCGCAAGCATTTGGGATAGGTGCTACATTCATCTCTGCCTTGCTTTTATTACATCAGCTGAAGGATGCGCCACTTTATCAACCTTTTTTATATGCTATTTTATTTGGCGGTGCGATGTATTATGTAGCAAATTTCCGCTTTGTAAAATGGGCGCGCCGGCGCGATATCTATTCGAATAGTTTGATAAATCAGATGATTGATAGGGCAGAATCTGAAATTGCCGTGCCCTCATCAGATAAGGAGGTCTAGCATGAGCGACCCTGTGATCTATGAGGATTTGCGCGGGAAGACCTGCCTTGTGACTGGGGCGAATGGTGGTATAGGCATGGCAACAGCAGCACAGTTTGCAGCATGCGGAGCACGTGTGCTTGCCACGGATATCGGTCCTGACTGGCTAGGTGGCAGCACTGCCATTTATAAGCAGGTAGACTTGCTCAATGAAACAGGTCTAGCTGAGATATCAGACTGGATCGCTGAAGAAACGCCAGATGTGCTTTTTAACAATGCAGCCCTTTTTGACATGGGATCTGTCTTAGAGGCTGATCTCGTTCAGTTTGATAGGTTGTTTGGTTTAAATGTCAGGGCTATGTATGCAGTGCTGCAGGCCAGTGCCAACGCTCTCATAGCCGCTGGTAAACATGGCTCTTTGATAAATATGGCATCCCAAGCCGGTCATCGTGGTGAGGCGCTTGTGGCGCATTATTGTGCTACCAAAGCTGCTGTTATTAGCTACACCCAGTCCGCAGCTCTTGCGTTGGCGCCGCACCATATTCGTGTGAATGCCCTATCACCTGGCGTTATCGACACGCCTATGTGGAAGACAGTCGATGCCCTTTTTGCGAAATTCGAAGGCAAAGAGATTGGTCAGAAAAAACGTGAGGTAGGCGAAGCTGTGCCGCTCGGCTATATGGGAGCACCAGATGATGTGGCCCGTGTAGCCGTCTTTCTTGCCTCTGATCAGTCAAACTATATAACAGCCCAGACCTTAAGCGTGGATGGTGGTAATGTGCTAAGATAGTGAGCAACCTTTGCCGTTTGAAGCACAAAAATGGGACAAAAATATTGTGCATTTCACAGAGAGTCAGAAGAAATTTCAGTGACAATCAGTCCATTGTGTCTATCGCTTGCAGATACGAAACAAATTCACCAATGCAGCTAAATGGATTTGGGCGAAGCCTACGCGGTTTCTAAGCCATTTTTTGGATGCGTCCCCAGATGCAGATGTTGCAAGAGCACATCAGCAAGTGACCCAGTAGGATGGTCTTAAATTGGTCTATGTGAGGAAAAATGGTGCTGGCAGAGAGACTCGAACTCCCAACCGCCCGATTACAAATCGGGTGCTCTACCAATTGAGCCATGCCAGCACTAAAGGCATCTGAGGTCTGAAACCCCGTTGATGGGGCGTTTTCTACATGAGAGATTTTAGGATTGCAAGTATTTTTGCGTCAGGAATTTTTCCGGTGGCAATAACCTGCCATTTTACTCTGCTCACATGGTATTTTTCTTGTCTAGCACGAAACTATTGTCAGGGTGCGCGTGTGGCATAAAGAGCTATCGCGGCTGCTACAGACACATTAAGTGATTCTGAGGAATCAGACATTGGAATTGATACAAGGCTATCACAGGCATCTCGCGTCAATCTGCGCATTCCATCACCTTCTGAGCCCATAATGATTGCTAGTCGTGATTCTGATGCTAATTGTTCAAGCGGTATATCCCCCTTTGCCTCTAATCCAGCGAGATGCACATGATAATCTGACATCGTTTCAAGAGCGCGCGCCAAATTTGTAACCTGAATAATAGATACATCTTCAAGCGCGCCAGCTGCCGCTCTCGCAAGAACGCCGCCTTCCTCTGGGGCATTGCGGCGCGTCATAATGACTGCAGAAACACCAAAGGCCCGGGCAGATCTAAGCATGGCACCTATATTCCGGGGGTCTGTCACCTGATCTAACACAAGCAACCGCAAAGCACCGTCTTGATAGACAATATCAGTCAAATCAGGCGATTCGAGCGGACAGACATCTAAAACAAATTGTTGATGAAGCGCTTTATTGCCATCTGCGCTGAGCGCATCAAACCGCGCGCGCGCTTCAATATACGGCTGGGGAAGCATCATTTTGCGTGCATCTGGCAGAGACTCAATAAACTGCATAACGCGGTCCTGTGCCTCAGATGTTGTGTAAATCTGTCGGATTTCGCGCGCTGGATTGCGAAGCGCAGCCTCAACAGCATGTTGCCCCCATAAAAGATAGCTGTTTGCACTAGCTCGTAATGCAGATTGATGCCCAGCTGACTGGCTGCGCGTCCCGCCTAATCGGCTTTGTTTCGTGGAGGCACGTTTTTCGTCTCTCCGTTGCGGGGATTTTCGTTGTTTTTGGGCAGTATTGCCCTCGAACCCACTTTTTTTCCACTTTTTCGACTGCATTGACCGTTTCGTAGTTGACAATTTCGCTGTGCTTTCTTAATTCGCACAGACTGCATTTAATTCGCAAGTCCGGCAGTGTTTTTAATTCGGGTGAAAATCCGGTGAAAAATTGGATGCGAAAGGATTATGGTGAGGTGGCCGAGTGGTTAAAGGCAGCAGACTGTAAATCTGCCCGCGTATGCGTACGTAGGTTCGAATCCTACCCTCACCACCATAAGTAACAAAACCTGTGCCGTCGAACAGAATCGCGGGCAGGGCAGCCAAAAGGGCATAACACAATGTCTAAGGAAAAGTTTGATCGTAGTAAGCCCCACGTTAACATTGGCACGATTG
>WTHY01000047.1:17244-20785 GCA_011522945.1 Alphaproteobacteria bacterium | reverse complement strand
ATATATAGTAGTGAAATGTATTTCGGGACACTATCGAGGGGATAAAAAATGCTCGAACAATTATTCAAATTAAAAGCTGCAGGTACGACAGCAAGGACAGAAATCCTTGCAGGTGTGTCTACCTTCCTAACTATGGCTTATATCACAGTTGTTAACCCAGCTATCCTGAGCACTGATGGTTCTGGCATGGCATTTGGCGCTGTATTTACAGCCACAATCATTGCCGCCGTTGTTGGTACCTTGATCATGGGCCTATGGGCGAACTGGCCGATTGCGCTTGCACCTGGCATGGGCCTGAACGCCTTTTTCACGTTCGGTGTGATTTTCGGCATGGGCTATAGCTATCAGCAGGCATTGGCTGCTGTATTTGTGGCTGGTATTGCGTTTCTAGTTCTATCACTGACACCAGCACGTAAATATATCATCAACTCAATTCCAAAATCCATGAAGCTAGGTGTGGGTGCAGGTATTGGTTTATTCTTGGCAATTATCGGTTTTCAGAATGCTGGCATCGTTGTTGACAACCCAGCCACGTTAGTTGGCCTTGGTGATGTTACATCAATGCCTGTACTGCTTGCTGGTATCGGCTTTGTTATCATGGCTGTTCTAGACCGCCGCGGTGTTCCGGGAGCTATTATCATTGGCATTCTGGCTGTATCTATTATTGCGTGGATGACAGGCACAGCTTCATTCAACGGTGTTGTGGGCGCGGTTCCTAGCCCAGAACATGCCTTCCAGCTTGATTTCAGCTTGATTGCGACTGCTGGCTTTATTGGTACAGCTTTTGCCTTCCTATTCGTTGACTTCCTGGATACTGCCGGCACGCTAACATCAGTTGCCAATCTAACAGGCCGTGTAAATGATGATGGTGAAGTTGAAGATATTGACCGTGCACTTCTAGCGGATTCTTCTGCAACAGTTATTGGTGCACTTGCTGGTACATCAAACACCACTTCATATATCGAGTCAGGCGCTGGTATCAAAGAAGGCGGCCGCACAGGTCTAACAGCTGTAACAGTAGCTGCTCTGTTCGCACTTTGCTTGGTCTTTGCACCGCTTGCACAGTCAGTTCCTGGCTTTGCAACAGCACCAGCACTGGTCTTTATCGCAACATACTTCTTGCGCAACCTGAAGGATATTGATTGGGATGATGTAAGTGAATACACACCAGCTGTTCTAGCTGCTATCGTTATGCCTCTGACATACTCGATTGCCTATGGTATTGCGCTTGGCTTTATCGCCTACACATTGATCAAATTGCTCACAGGTCAGTCAAATGCCCTGAATGCAGGCATTTGGACAGTTTCAATCTTCTCTGTGGTTTACTTCCTTGTGTAAGTAACTAGCTGAGATATATCGAACAGACTAAAAGGGCAGCAATTGCTGCCCTTTTTTCATACCAAAATTTTGATATTTATAAGTTCTTCTGTAAAAACGGACTAATCAGAGAGACAAGTTCCTCTGGAATTTCTTCAGCCATATAATGACTTGCCGCAACAGTTTGCCCTTCCACGTCCGAGGCACGTGTTTGCCACAGCGCCATTGTGTCAAAATATCGGTTCACCGCACCCTTTTCAGCCCAAAGCACCTGTAATGGCATAGAGAGCTGTTTACCTGCATCTTCATCATCATGTTTGATATCAATAGTAGCAGCAGCCCGATAGTCCTCACAGCTTGCATGAATGGATGCTGGATCTCTAAAGGCAGATAGATATTCTGCCAATGCTGCTTCTGAAAATGGATGGTCTGCGCCAGTTTGCTGTTTCACCTGATTGAAGCATTTGCGCTGCCAAAATTCGTCTGGATTCTGCATGATGATAGTTTCTGGCAGAGGTGCTGGCTGAATTAAGAAGAACCAGTGCCAGTAAGCAGCGGCAAACCCCATGGTTGTTTCTGCATACATTTCTCTTGTGGGCGCGATATCTAGCATTGTAATCGCCTTGACCTTGTCTTGGTGGTCAAGGCCAAGCCTATGCGCAACACGCGCACCTCTATCATGAGATAGGATACTGAATTTATCACAGCCAAGGTAATCCATGAGCTTTACTAAATCTGCAGCTGTTTGCCGTTTTGAGTAGGCTGCATGGCTAGCATCAGACTGAGGTTTGTCAGACCGACCATAGCCGCGTAAATCTGGAATAATAAGGTGCCAAGCATCAGCTAGTAGAGGCGCCATCAAATGCCACATCGCAGATGTCTGGGGATATCCATGCAAAAGCAAAAGAGGTGGTTTTTTCGTATTTCCCCCTTGTCTAACAAATAGCTGAATATGGCCTAGATCTATCTTGGCTGACGTAAATCCCTCAAACATCTGGCACTCCTTGCTGCAGTTCACGAAAGCATAATCAGTTACCGCTACAAATGCGAGGAGATGTTTCTGCCGCTTGCGGGTTATACATAGTGATAGAAGATGCTGTTCTGCCTGACGCTAAAACATGTCTACAGAAACTAAAGCGGAGTTCTTAAGCAGGTTGAGCTGTCCTGCAATAATCATAAGGGACATTCAAATATTTATGGTCAGAGCCGTCAGCCAACGAATATCAGTGATATCGCTACCGAACTATGTTTGCACCCTGCCGGTCTACTCCATGAAAGGCAGTGGCATTAGTCTAGAGACAAACTGCTAAAAAAATAGTCATCTCTCTTAAAAATAAGCATGACAATGTAAGATTTCAGTTCAGGGCCAAACTTATTTACAAGCCAAAAGTGAATCTGTCACTGCCTCCAATAGCTGCCCGTAGAAATTCGCTTCTATATCAAGATCGGAGCCAAGTGGATCAATCACAAGATGTGTTAAACTACCCTCAGACTCTAGGGCAGATATAATGCCAGCGTTAAATTGCGGCTCACTAAAAATGCAATGGATGTTTGATTGAGACAAATGGGCATTCAAAGCTGCAATACGAGCCGCACTAGGCCTCTGCATATCACTTGTCGAAATTGCACCTGATGCTTTTACATCGAAGCGTGTTTCAAAATACTGATACGCATCATGATAGACAATGAAGCCTTTTGGCGGCTTGGCCTTAAGATCAGCTTCTATTTTCTCTGTGAGAGTTCTGAGAGCCGCTACAGATGCCTTAGCATTTGCATTATATTGTGCTGCATGCTCTGGATCTAGCACGCTAAGGGTAGCTGCAATTTCACCAAGCCAATATTGTGCATTGACTGGGTCCAACCAGGCATGTGGGTCAGGGCCTTCATGTGCGTGACCATGCTCATCATGACGCTCATCTTTGTGGTCATCATGGTAATGTTCATCATGATGCTTATCATGTGCATTATCGTCGTGATGTTCGTCTTCATGCGCATGATGGCCATGTTCATCATGATGCGCGTCTTTATGTTCATCATGGTGATGTTCATCATGATGCTCATCCTTGTGGTCATCATGGTCATGTTCATCATGATGCTCGTCCTTGTGGTCATCATGGTCATGTTCGTCATGATGCTCGTCCTTGTGGTCATCATGATCATGCTCGTCATGATGCTCGTCCTTGTGGTCATCACGATCATGCTCGTCATGATGCTCATCCTTGTG
>WTHY01000047.1:12798-17144 GCA_011522945.1 Alphaproteobacteria bacterium | reverse complement strand
TCATGCTGGTCTTCTGCACCGAATACAGCCAACTCACGCGTAGATAACAACACAGTGCCTAGCAACTCAGATAATGTAAGTTTCTTTGCACCATCAGCCAGTATATCTATTGACCGCGATAGAGATGGTGCCAAATCAGATCCTACCCAAACGACAAGATCCGCCTTTTGAAGGTTCCTAGCTTCTGAGGGGCGCAACTGATACTGATGTGGCGATGCACCGTGCTGAATAATTAACTCAGGTGTTCCAACTCCAGACATGATTTGTGCAACTAAGCTATAGATAGGCGTTATATCAGTTACCACCTTTGGAACATCTGCCAGCGCCTTAGCACCTGATCCTGATATAAACAGGCCTGCTGTCACAATAGTAGCCCGCAACAAATGCCCAAAATGCCGTCCTTTATCACAATCTTGCAGTTTTGCTCCACGCACAGGCAAAAATTCAGACAATAAATTTCTAGATACTGGAGATATGGACACTGTAATCACTCCGTTATGTTATACTATAACAATTGACGAGGTAATCGTTATAGTATAACAAAATAATTCATGTCAATGACGAAAATTTTGGATAATTCGGACGCTATGGATAAGCATCATCACCATGATCATACTGAGTGTATCGAGCTATCTGAAGCAACATTAGAGTTATATTGCGCAGAACATAAGCTGAAATTGACTCCGCTAAGACGGACCGTTTTTAGCGCATTATTGGCAGATCACACAGCTAAGGGTGCCTATGACATCTTAGACAGGCTGAGAGACGCAGGCTTCAGCGCGCAGCCACCCCTTGCCTATCGTGCGCTTGATTTCCTCGTTGAGCACGGCTTTGCACATCGCATCGAAAAGCTAAATGCTTATCTGGCTTGCGGTCATCCAGGACGTTTGCACAATCCAGCCTTTTTCATTTGTCAGCATTGCAAATTAGTGCAAGAAGCTGCTGCAGATAAGCCTGTTTCATCTTTACGGGAAGAGGCTGACAGCACTGGTTTTAGACTGACTTCTACCGTCATAGAAGCGATTGGCGAATGTGCTGATTGTCAGCGAGCAGCCCCCTGATGACAAATCTTGTGACAGCTACAAATCTCTCAGTGAAACGAGGCCAGAACATCCTCCTGCATGAGATTGATCTGCAGGTTCGTGCCGGGGAAATTGTTACAATTGTGGGTCCAAATGGGGCAGGAAAATCCACGCTATTGCGGACACTTATTGGCGCCACATCCTTTAACGGCACCTTACAGTTAAAACCAGGCTTAACTATCGGTTATGTGCCGCAAAAATTACATTTAGAGCCTAGTTTGCCTTTATCTGTGCGGCGATTTTTAAATTTGCCTATTCGCCAGAAGCAAAAAGATATTCATAATGCGTTAGAGGCTGCGAATGCAACGAGCCTTATTCGCCAGCAGTTACGAGATTTATCTGGGGGTGAGTTCCAGCGCGTTTTACTAGCACGCGCGCTCATTAACAAACCTGAACTTCTCATCCTAGACGAAGCCACTCAAGGACTTGATCATTTGGGTGCAGATTCCTTCTATCGTCAAATTGAGGTCGTGAGACAGACGCTCGGCTGCGCTATTCTGATGGTCAGTCATGAGCTGCATGTAGTTATGGCAGCATCAGACCGTGTGATTTGCCTGAATGGTCATATTTGCTGTGAAGGCACACCTGATTTTGTGGCATCTAATCCTGCCTATCAGGAGCTGTTCGGCTTAGATAGCAGCAGTGCGCTTGCTTTATATCGCCATCATCATGATCACAATCATGACCATAGTCACAGTCACAGCCACAGCCATATCCACAGTCATGAACATGAGCAGGAGCATATACGTAACCATGGACATGAGCATAGCCATGACCATCAACACCCTATGGATAGTCAATCATGATCGCTATGCTTGATGATTTCTTTATCCGCGCTGTCCTTGCCGGTATTGGTGTGGCGATAATTGCTGCACCACTTGGCTGCTTTGTTATTTGGCGCCGCATGGCGTATTTTGGAGATGCAACAGCACATGCATCAATTCTTGGTGTTGCCCTAGCATTAAGCTTCTCCACTTCGGTTTTTCTAGGAGCGCTCATTATTGCGCTTATGATGGCAATAAGCATATCAGTTCTGTCCGGACGTGGTTATGCAATGGATACGCTGCTGGGTGTTATGTCACACTCAGCACTTGCTGTGGGGCTAGTGGTTGCCTCACTATTAACTGGCCTTCGTATCGATTTAATGGCTTATCTATTTGGAGATATTCTGGCTGTTGGCAAAGATGATTTATTTATCATTATTTGCGGGGCCGCGATAATCGCTGCCTTTATTTACTGGAGGTGGTCTGCCCTTCTAGTCAGCACACTCAACTCTGACCTCGCCGCTGCTGCTGGTGTGAATGCGAAACGTGAGCAGCTACTTCTGAATATTGCTCTGGCTGTAATTGTAGCTATGGCGATCAAAATTGTCGGCATTTTGCTAATCGCTGCCATGTTAATCATCCCAGCTGCCACAGTCCGTCTCTTCTCACATACTCCAGAACAAATGGCTATTTTTGCTGCAGGCGTCGGCATAGTCTCTGTTATCGGCGGTATGAACGCCTCATACCAGCTTGATTTACCAGCTGGGCCAGCCATTATTTGTGTAGCTGCCAGTTTATTCATAATATCAAATCTGATGCGATTAATGACTGATATGCACAGTGCGAGATAATTGTTACTTCTTTTTGAGAGAGACAGATGCTTAGACTCCTTATCATAGCCTTAGCAATTGGACTCATCACCTGGATTTGTGTGCGTATATTTCCAAGATTTCGAACAGCGCTCCTAAATATTGGTCGGAACCCAGTCTTCAGATCATTTCTCTTTACAGCGCTCTATAGGCTTATTCGCCTCTTCATCTTCCGCCGGTAAAACACATATCTGTATGCTGGTTAATGGCAGGATTTTCCTAGCTTTTTGAGGCGCCAATAATTGTAGGGAAGTGGTGTTAAAAATCCGGCAACTAGCATAAAGGGAATGACCCACCATTTTAGAATGGCGCCGCCAGTCAGCATCACATCAACCAGATTCATTGCAGCTTCCATCGATATCATTGAGATAAGCGACATGCCTATAGCTGTTTTAAAGGCTAGCTGAAGGGTCATCTGTCTGCTGAGTATAAATGTCTCTAAAGCGATTGAGGTCAAAATCCCATTTAGGATCGCAAGAGACATAATAGCCATGACAGGCCAATCTATTCCCATAAATTGGAAATAGGCTATCGTACCGAAATCACCTATCGCGCAGCCTGTTAGGCACCAGCCAGTATTTTTCGATGCACGCATCCATGTGTGCCGGCATCTCCAGGAGATATCTAATGCATCAATTGTCGTGGCAAGCATTTCAGCAATTCCATCAAAACCCTATGCGTGACAGGTAATCATAAAATCCTAGAGCTGCAAGGGTGCTGGCGCAAAAAAGATCAACTCACCATCAGGCAATTGCCAGTGTGGTTCTCTGCCAACGGCACCTTCAAGTGCGACCAGCTGATCATCATAATGATTCAAAGGTGCATTATAAGGCACTTCAGCAAAATTCCCCTCTGGCGTAATAAACCGTGCAGTATGATAGCTATTTTTCAGGATTTGTGCCTCTCCTGTGGTGCTATTTTGAACTGCCACTTCACCATAACAGCAACATAGATATGTGTGTGGCGCGTCTGTCTCAACATCTACGAAGCAGCCTGTTCCACGAATAGACGCAGATGCATTAGGTGTCTCAAGAGCTGTCTGACGGCCATTTATTGGTGCAAACACAGATAAGACCTGCCCTGCTGAGATAGCTAGCCCAGCAACCACACCAGTCTGTGAAACTTCAAATTCGGCTACAAGCTTATCATTCGCCAAAAATGCATCTCCGCCAATGGAAAAGGCTGTCTGAGTTTCTTTAGCCGTTACCTGAAATTTCGTACTACCATCTGTTTGCTTTTTAAAGCCTGCAATATCAAGCTTTCCAACCAAACTGCGAACAGGTGTATCCTCTGAAAATGCGATATTCGGGATAAGAGGTATTGTAGCGGCGGCTAATATACCAGCCCCAAAATGCCGCCTTGTAAGGTTAGACGGACAAGATAGATTTGTGCGAGCACCTCCCTTACCTAGTTTCATAGACTGGCCAGATGAATGATGATGACGACACATAGAGATACTCCATAGGCATATAAAATATTTCTAAATTATCTTCTTGGTTTACACTTTTGGCAAGAGGTGATGAAAAAGGAGGCCGTACCCTCTGCCTTTTATGAAATAATGGGGTGCGAATGTCATTCAGCCAGACAGTTTGCGAGCGCAGATATATTAGGCAAATGAATTTGTTGTGAGC
>WTHY01000047.1:0-12698 GCA_011522945.1 Alphaproteobacteria bacterium | reverse complement strand
TAGAACTGACAAACGCTGTGCAAGTCTATTCTAAACGGTCGAATTTTGGGCAAACCACAAATGAGACAAGCGTGTGTTAGCCAAATTTCTGTCTGTAAGTCAGCAAAATTAGCATGAAAAGCACATCAAACCGATTTATGCTTTGCCTTTGTCTTTGGCCCTGTGCAGACAACTTGCCAGCCACTCTATCGGGCTGAACAATGTCCTATGCTTCAGGCATTGCTGGCCAGCCTGTAATGTCATCATCTATAGGTGTAGCTGGTATCTTACTTTTCAAATACAGGTTCGCTGCTGGCGTGATGACAGCACTATCATCTATAGAGCCAGCACGTATGGACAGCACATTTGGACGGCCACTACTTGTCCCATAGACCAGCGAGCCGCAACTTGGACAAAAATGTTTTGTCATCTTGTTACCACTATCTGCGAGATGTTCATAAATATGCAAATCTCCGGTTAGCTCCACCGCATCTGCCGGCACAAATGCATTCGTACCATAGGAGGCACCGGTGGACTTACGGCAATCCGTGCAATGGCAGTTCAGCACACGAACAGGATCAACTTTAGATGTGTAACGCACCGCTCCGCACAGGCATCCCCCTGAAAATCCAGCCATGAAAAACTCCTATTCTGAATGAAACATACTTGTAAAACATGCATAACGCTTAGATGCCATTTTCACAAACTCACAAATAGTATAAAACTGACATAATACAAAAAATTATATTGGTACGTCCTGACCAGCAAGGTTTTAGTTCGTAACAATAGAGGCTGCAACTTTGTGTGCAGGATGGAGCATGCTACAAACCAGAAATATCCATATAGCCTTTGAAGCCTCTTGGCAGCGTTTATTACAAAGAGTGCCGCAGCCTGCAACGCACGGTGTTTATGCTGTCAAAACAACTGGCATTTTCTGCCAGTTCGGATGCCCATCTCGGCGCCCCAAGAAAATCAATACAGTGTTTTTCGCAACGCCAGCCATAGCAGAACAAGCTGGTTTTCGCCCCTGTAAGAGATGCCTGCCAAACA
This sequence comes from Alphaproteobacteria bacterium, assembly GCA_011522945.1. Classification (GTDB taxonomy): domain Bacteria; phylum Pseudomonadota; class Alphaproteobacteria; order Puniceispirillales; family Puniceispirillaceae; genus WTHY01. The sequence continues at coordinate 11,669 of WTHY01000047.1, read as the reverse complement.
CAGTTAAAAAGAGTCTTAGCCACCTTGACTGATTAACAAATGCGCAAATCAGCGACAAAAATATCAGATAAAAATGAAAGCGAAAATCATGTCATTTAAAAAGCCTGAAATCATGCTACTTGATGGTGGCCTTGGACAGGAAATAAACACCCGTTCGGCTCAAGATACGTCTCACCCGCTTTGGTCAGTAAAGGTGATGCATGATGAGCCTGAGCTTGTGAAATCAGTCCATGCTGAGTTTTTGGCGGCTGGTGCCAAGACTGTGAGCATCAACACATATACCGCCTCACGCACACGGTTTAAAAGGCATGGCTTCCTTGATAGGTTTCAAGAGACCCATGACCTTGCGATTGCGCTAATGGAACAGGCAATATCAGAGTCAAATCTCGAGCGTTCTGATGTGTCTGTAGCAGGCTGCCTGATGCCTTTAGCCGCAAGTTATGTGTCAGAAGCAGCTCTGGATTATAACAGTTCCTATGATGAATATTGCCAAATTATTGACGCACAGATAAACGGTGTTGATGTATTTTTAGTTGAGACAATGTCCAATATAACTGAGACAAGAGCCGCCTGTGATGCCCTTAAATCCTTTGGTTTGCCAGCACATATTGGCATGACTGTATCTGATGACTGCACGAACAGGCTGCGCTCAGGTGAGTCTCTTGATGCCGCTATAGACGCCATAATCACGGCAGATGCGCACTCTATTATGATTAACTGTAGCTACCCTGAGGCGGTAACAATGGCCATGCCCATGTTGCATGCATCTGGTCTTATTTTTGGGGGTTATGCAAATGGTTTCACATCAATAGATAGCCTGAAGCCCGGCACAACAGTCGATAGCTTGTCGGCACGCAAAGATTTAGGGCCAGAGGCATATACAAACCATGCAATGCAATGGTTAGAACAAGGTGCCACCATCCTTGGCGGCTGCTGTGAAATTGGTCCGGACCATATACGCCATTTACACCAAAGATTAACCGCCGATAACTATAATATCATTAAAATACCCAGCTAAAGACATATGATACACGCTGAAAATTATGCTTTAAATTTATCACGCTGTCAGACCGGCACAGAGACGCTTCTATGGATATACAGCCCACATTAACAGATAATGCATTCTGCATTCGCCCACTTGTAGAGGCAGATATTGCAGAGCTTGCCAAAGCAGCCGCTGATCCACTTATTTGGGAACAACATCCAGCGAAAGAGCGCGGCGTTGAAGCACAATTCATACCCTATGCCTACAAACTTCTTGAGACTGGTGGCACTGTGGTATTTATAAAGAAAGATGAAGACCGCATTATTGGCTGCTCTAAATTCTACCCTGCACCAAATGCGCCTCAAGATATGTCTATCGGCTTTACCTTTATTCAACGAGTTTTCTGGGGTAAAGGCGTAAATTTTGCGCTAAAATCCTTGATGTTTAACCATCTCTTCCAGTCTGAAGAACGTGTCTGGCTGCATATCGCACCTGAGAATTTCCGGTCTCAACGTGCCACGGAAAAGCTGGGAGCGTGTAAAACAGGTAGCTTTGAAATAGACCCTCTAAATACGGGAATAGCATCTATGCATTATTGCTACCTTCTGACAAAAGCCGCATGGAACGAGCACATCCAGTCATAGTCTGAGATTTACCCTAGCGCTTTTCTAAACTGGTTCTTATCCCAAATTGGCCAGTCCTCAGAAATGGCCTCATGAAACCACTTTCTCTAAAACTATCTTCGTGTGCCAGCGCCCTTCTGAAGGTTTAAGAACAGCCTGGATTTATATTAACACTAAGTTTTCCATCAGCTCGACTGTCTCGTGATGCTAGGGAAATGGCTGATAATAAGAGGCTGGTAATAAAGTAGCTAAGATAAAAGATGTTCTAAAGTCAGCATAGCAGCAGCTGATGATTGCCATAGATCTGCGTGTTTGCCGAATATAATGAATAATTTTACTGCGACAATTGCTGAGCATTATCATTGCTCAGCACAGATACAGATCCCACCAATCTTTTCATTGCAGCACCAGTGCATCACTGTCAAAAATCTGCATTGTCCTAGGCACGCATAAATTGCAGCAACCACAACTCTAGTGTCTAGCCAGCATAGCGGCATATAAGATGAGATTTATTGCCTAAAGATGCTGGCTGAGCCCTTCATATGCTTGCGTTTGCTGTCTTAATGACCACCTTCAAATGCGCCTGAACGAATTTTATAATCAACTGCAATGGCGTATTCCGGATCATCATCACTATCAATGATAAGCTGGCCTGACCGCGACAACAGGCGATGACAATCACGGCTTAAATGCCGCAAAACTACCCTTTTACCAGCTTCCTGATATTTCATAGCCACATCTTCAATTGCCTGAAGCGCTGATTGGTCGACAACCCGAGATGCTGCGAAATCAATAATTACGGTTTCAGGATCATCTTTAAACTGGAACAGCTCTCTAAACCCTGTTGCAGAACCAAAGAATAAGGGGCCTTGAATATCATAAACAATTGCGCCTTCTTCGCGCACTGACGGGCGTTTAGAGGCTTGAATGCGTTTTGCGGCGTTCCAAGCATAAACAAGCGCAGACATAATCACACCGACAACAACAGCAATAGCAAGATCTTCAAGCACTGTTACAATCGTCACAGTCACAATCACAAGCGCATCTGAGACAGGCACTTTGCGCATAATTGAAATGGAATGCCAAGCAAAGGTGCCAATCACCACCATAAACATCACGCCAACAAGCGCAGCGATCGGAATTTGCTCGATCAAAGGTGATGCAAATAAAATGAAGGAAAGTAAAAACAAGGCAGCAGAAATGCCAGCAAGTCTCGTGCGCCCGCCAGACTTCACATTAATCATCGACTGCCCGATCATGGCACACCCACCCATGCCGCCAAAAAATCCGGTGATAAAATTCGCAGACCCTTGGGCGATACATTCCTGTGAGGCGCCGCCGCGTTGCTCTGTCATATCCCCGACGAGATTAAGTGTTAATAGACTTTCTATAAGACCAATCGCTGCCAGAATGAGAGCATAGGGAAAGATTATCGACAGCGTCTCAAAGGTGAGTGGCACGCTTGGTATGACAAAGGCAGGCAACCCGCCAGATAGGCTAGCCAAATCGCCTACGCGTGGCACATCAATGCCAAAGCCAAGAACCACAGCTGTAACAATACCAATGGCTGCCAGAGGTGCCGGAATAAATTTTGTCACACGTGGCGCTTGCCAGATAACCAGCATTGTTAGCGCTATCAACCCTAATGTCATATAGAGCATAGAGCCTGTCATCCATTGTGCTGTGCCGTCTGGGGCATGTGTGCGAAACTGCTCAAGCTGGGCAAGACCAATAACAATGGCAAGACCATTCACAAAACCAAGCATAACAGGATAGGGCACCATGCGAATAAATTTACCCCATCGCAACACACCTGCGATTAACTGCAGAACTCCCATCAAAATGACAGTCGCAAAAAGATAATCTACACCATGTTCCATCACCAGCGAGACCATAACAACAGCAAGTGCCCCTGTTGCCCCTGAAATCATCCCAGGCCTGCCGCCGATGAGTGCTGTCACAAGCCCAACAATAAAGGCCGCATAAAGCCCAACAAGCGGGGCAACACCTGCCACAAATGCAAAAGCAACAGCTTCTGGCACAAGAGCGAGTGAAACCGTCAAACCAGACAAAACATCAATCGAAATTTGCTTGCTTGTAAGCTGCGGGCGTTCAGACTCATTATAAAATGCGCCTGTGATAAACCGTGCAAGACGGCCAGGATTTGAAGAAGACATATTACCGATAACGTAGATAGTGAAACTATTAGTGATATTTGATTAAAGCGCTGTCCTATGGATACGTAGAACGCGCTAGCATATTGGGGACTGTCTTACAGATTATTCTGCTCTATGGCCAGAGCAAACTCTCCTATCACAGGATTTCCCTGCCAGCTGCATCTATTAACACCACATCAAGTGCCTGAAACATTATTGGTGATGTGCTCACCAAATAGAGATGTGCGCATGCCTGATCATTAAGAGATGGCACTCTGAACAGCCAGTATCTCTTTATATCTCGGCAACCTATTTAAATCAGCAAAAAGAGATTTCTGACATTTGCGTATGAGACACAAATATACAGAGATTAGACATATTGATGTTTTTTAATATTTTGCTGAGCGAGCCTCTAACCCGCAACGCAAACATATCCAATATTGCACAGACATAATTTGATGTCTTATCTGCACCAAACTGAGACATGCTTTTACAAAGTTATAGTGTCTCAACCCGAACAGGCAATGTTTCGAAAGCCCGTATTGTATTATTCATCGCTATTGTGGCCTCGCCGTCTAAATGCCATCGCTTCACACGTTTGGCCATAGATGCAAGAAGCTGCTTTAATTCAAGACGTGCAAGGTGCATGCCCATACACATATGCACACCCTGACCAAATCCCAGATGTTTATGTGTTTTACGGGTGATATCGAATGTATCAGCATTTTCAAATACGCTTTCATCGCGATTGGCGCTGGCATAGACAACAAGCACACGATCTCCCTCCCGCATAGTTACGCCATGAAACTCCACATCCTCCGCCACATAACGGGAAAAGGCCCGAATTGGTGTCGCAAGCCGCACAGCTTCTTCAATCGCATTTGGAATTTTGTCCAAATCAGAACAAAGCAAATCCCATTGTTCAGGGGCCTTGGCAAAAGCATATGCCAGATACGCTGCTGTAGATATCGTCGTGTCTAGAGAGGGAGCAATATAATCCCGCATCATTTGTGCAGATTGCTCTAAACTAAAACCATGCTTTGGGGCTTCTTCAAATATACGTTTTGAGAGGCCGCCAGATTGTAGATGCTCAGGCTTGCCATAGATATCTAAAAACTCACGAAGCTCCCGCAATTTTGCAAAAGAGGCTTCCGAGCGCGCATTATATCCATCAAATAAATTAAATGTAGCCGCTGCCCAGTCTAGCATTTTATCCTTGCCATGATCTGGTAGTCCAACCAGCTCAATGACAATGGAAACCGGTAAGATTCGCGCAAAATCAACAACAGCGTCAAAATGCTTTTGCGATGTCAGCCTATCTGCCAGAGTTTCGGCAGCCCCTTCAATAAATGGGGTCAAGCTGGCCAGCTGATCTGCCATGATAGGAGTTGCTGTTACAGCACGTTGCCGCCGATGGGCCTCACCATCACTATTAAGAGAGGAGCCGATAAGCATTTTATTCACGTCCGGGTTTAGGCTAAGCCCTTTCCCTGACAAAAATAATTTTGGACGCCGCAATATTTCCAGAGCTGGGCTGTGCTGAACAGCTGCCCAACAGTGATTTTGTGGCAGCCATATGACCGGGCCTAATGCCCGCATTTCACGATAGGCTGCAATCGGCGCAGATATGACAGTATCACTATAAAAGTCGACATCATAAATTGGAGCTACCACGAGACATTCTCTTCCATTAAGAGGCTTTCTTTTCAATGTTACTATCGTTGCATTCGGCGTCCAGTGCTTTTTGAGCGCAAAAGAGGCCTGGAAGCAGACTTGGCTTTGTCTTTAATCTCTGCTTTTCTATGTTTGAAAACAAATTTTTACTTTGAGCAGCTGTGATACCAACCGCAAAAGGGGATGCAGAGCTATGCATACACCACCAAAAAATGCTGAGGCGCTTCGCAAGATCAAACCAGTTATTTCCTATCCACCAGAGACACTCCCAGCGCCAGATTTAGAGCTTTATGCTAAGGCACGGGCTAGTGCAGAAAAAATAACAGAATGCCTTGTACCGCCTCGTGATGCTAGGTGCTTTGATGTGCCAGCCGGGCATTTTTTCCGCATCACCTCTGTTGAAGGTCCTCAGGTTGGTGATTTAAATATCTGGTCTGCTACGAATATCGATGAGAGATTTTACACAGGCAAAACCCGCGCCTTGCATGGCTCTCATCTAAAAACAGGACAACGTATGTGGTCGAGTTTCCCCTATCTACGCCCGATGGCAACTATGACTACAGACACACTTGATTGGTATGGATTTGATGAATTTGGGGGTGCCTTACATGATCTTATTGGCACCAGATGCGATCCCTACACGCAGGCCTTATTGACTGGTGATATGTATCATCATTGCTGTCATTCGAATTTATCACGCGCATTGTCACAACATCTCGAAAGGCCAATTGAAGCGGTGGAATCTTATGTCCATGATGTATTGAATGTCTTTATGTGCACTGGTCTATCGCGAGATACTGGCCAGTATTTCATGAAAGCAAGTCCGGTGCGGCCTGGCGATTATCTGGAATTTTTTGCTGAAATTGATTTGTTGGGCGGACTATCAGCGTGCCCTGGCGGAGATTGCTCAGCAGAACATTCTAGCGATGTTGCTGCCTGCTATCCACTTCTTGTAGAGGTATATGCGCCGGCAAATAATGCGCTTGAGGGTTGGTCATCTCCACAACAAAATAGTTATGATCGCACGCATGGGCGCATATAGGTTAGCCAGATAAATACCATCGTAATGGTGTGCCAGCCTGCCTACATATCAGCCCTTTTGCTTCTAGATCGAGCTGAACCGTCTTTGCCCACCACCCTGATTTTTCTCCGTTTGGAAACAGGTCTGAGTCAATGACAATTTTGACCGTTGCAAGCATCTCCTTTTGCGTTAGGCCAGGCGAGCCGTTAGGCAGCACCGATAATAATGCTGTCTTTGCAGCTGCATATTTTCGTGCGTCTACCCGGGCTATCTGTCCGGGATGGTTAATATTCTCAACCTCAATTTTGTCTGTAGGCACGTGAACACTCCTCAAAATCTAAGACAGGCAGAATGCTATATGGTAGGGTTAGGCATAAGCTTGATACAAGCGCATCTGCAAAAATACTTTCTTTTTTGGTACCCTAATCTGGACATTTAGAGCATAAGCATCAATGCCGCGGAATATTGTAAAAATTTTGGATAAGAATTTCAGCGACATGAAAGCTGGACAGCTAATGCATATCTCATCCCCAGAGGCTATTGCTGATTATATTTTGAGACTGGAAGCGGGTGTATTTAAATCACCTAAGGAAATGCGGCTTGATCTGGCGAAGGCTGCTGGCGCTGATAATACATGTCCTGTTTCTACAGGTATTTTCCTTAGATTGGCTATTGAATCTGCCTTGGTGCCAGAGGCTGTTGAAATGACACCCTTACCATTTTGGCGCGTGGTTGATGAGACACATCCTGTTTTGAAAAAACTAGGTATCTTAGCTGACGACATAGCACGCTTAAGAGCAGCAGACCGTCAAAAAAAGCAATGCGCTTTTACTGTTATCGAACGTCTTACATAGCGCAAACGAAACGTCTCAGCGTGAAGAAACGCGTCTTTAGATACACTATTATCAATGCTACTCTACGCCGCAAACACTGACCATACTGATAGACCGACCACACCAAACAGACATATCGCCATTCCTAGGTTGATGCGTCTTTGTATATTTGGCTGCAGGTTCATGCTGTGCAATCTCACACCGGCATATAACCATGCTAGATGCAACGGCAGCCAAATGATATTGACGATAACTAACTTCAAGCCTGTTTCAACAATGAAGCTAGCTGGATAAAACGCAAAACTTGTAAATAAAGTTGTATTGACCGCATAGGCTTTTGGATTGATGAATTGCAACATCACACCAGCCCAGAAACCAGGTGCAGATGTCTCTATAAATGCTATTTTGCTGCCTGCAAACCCAACCCTAAGCGCGAGATAGCCAAGGTAGCCTGCTGAAGCAAATAATAGAATTGTGCGTATAACAGGATCTGCCAAGATCACCGCAGCCACACCTGAAATCACAGCCAAACTCACCAAATTTGTACCAGCACATAAACCTGCAACATAAAACAGACCTTGGCGCCATCCAAAGGCAGCGCCAACACCAGCGGTAGACATGACCCCAGGACCAGGTGTGATAATCAGCAAAAATACCGCAAAAGCAAAAACCAGCATGGCATATCTCAGAACAGAAGGACAATATGATGACTATGATGCAAATGGCATAATTTGAGAAGCAAATTGATATAAACTAAAAAAAAGATTGTTCATGCAGCTCCTAATTGAACTCACATGATTGTTTTCTAGCAAAATTGACAGAAGCACCTAATCGACTAAACTTTCAAACATAGACCTAATGGGCCATGAATAGTGATACTGCACCTAATGATAATTTCTTCTAATATAGAGACTGTCGTTGCATATGCGTAACGCACCTAGTCTACGTCGTTTCTTTATATCACTGGCATTTTTGCTCCTTGCTTTTGCGCCTCTGCAAGTCGCATCTGCTGCAGATAATATCCTCTTCATGCGCCATACACTTGCGCCTGGATATGGCGATCCGGAACATTTTGATATTGATGATTGCAGCACTCAAAGGAATTTAAGCGATGCTGGCCGGTTGCAAGCAGAAAACATAGGCAAAACCCTCTTGGCTAGAGGCTGGCAACCGACGCGCATTCTAACCAGCCCGTGGTGCCGCTGTAAGGAAACAGCACAATATTTAGGCCTTGGAGACTGGTCTATCCAATATGGACTTGGCTCTTTTTTTCAAGGCCATGTGGACAGAGATGAGACGCTCACCGCCTTGGATAATATATTGGCAGGCATCACAAATACAGACTATGTGCTGTTAATCACACATCAGGTTGTTATTCAGGCTGTAACAGGATTATCTGTCCCAAGTGGTGGTTTAGTTGCCTATAATCCGGAGACAAATACCAGCAGAATACTCAAGCTAGAAGACTAGCTATACAGCTGCGGTATTTAGTTTTAACATCGCATCTATAGAAAGTGTGATTACGTCAGGTGCCTTTCTAAGGCTGAAAGGCCCAAGCGCGCGCTAGGACCTCTCCAAGATTATTTTATATTGCTTATGCGTATAGCAGCTCTGGCGCTGTATATAGAACCACGGCGTTCAACACCGCAAAGATGATAGGCGCTATATAGATTTCGCGTGTTGGTTTGACGCCATCAACCTTCACCCAATGGCTATTTTGCGTTTGATATCCTACAATGGCGAATATTACAGCTTGAATAAAACCGTATGCAAAAATCTCCCAGCTACCCGAAATGCCTGTTGCCAATAGATAAATCAGCATTAATCCAAGCGCCGCAACAAAGCTGCCTGTAAGCTTTATTGGCGTGGCGCTTGCATCTCCAAACCCATATTGGTCAATCATTCCTCTGGTACCTATTAAGCAACGATATCCATAGAATAAATTGCCAATAATCAGTAAAACCACGGCGATTAGTGTTATTGAAGACATTGTTTCCTCCTTTTATTCCCCAATTTGATAGTAACATGTCTTGCAAATTTGTAACAGTTGCATGGCATTCTCAGGCTATTTGCCGTTTTTCTTCTAATAGCTTAAGCACAATAAGTATGGGCGGAAGATAAAATTACATCTCTCCTCCTAGGCGCGATTTATGAAAATAAATATGTTGATAGCCACTTTAGATTAAGGTCTGAAGGCAGCTTTTATGCTATGGCAAAAATATTGGGGGTTACATAAAATATATGAGACTTGGCGCCTAAAATCTGACCTACATCCTGTTAAAGTCAGGGGCAGCCTCTACCATTTATAGGAAGCTTTAAACGAGAAGCTGCTTCCTGTTCAATTAGGTTTAAGATGCTGCCGCCGTTTCGGTTTCACGCCTGTATTCAGGTTCTTCGCAAATCGCCTCAGCAACAGTAAAACCGCCAAAAAGGCTACAGTTGTTACCGCGCGCTCAAATAACCGTATCGATAACAAGCTTGTTAGTTTTAACCGAAATATCTTTACCATAACTATCTGGATACGTGCGCATACTCAGTTTTGGATTATCTAGCCTATAAACCACCCGGTCGCGCTCCAAGAACTATGGAGCCTATTCGCTAGGCGGTGCCTGCATTCCGGGGAATATTACTATTGGTAAGCTGACTGTGCCAAAGATGCTTCGGCAAGCGCTGAACCGCAATCATAATCATATAAATCAGCACAAAGGAAAATATGAAGCGAAAGCCCAGCACAATAAGCAGGCTTGGGCCTAAAAGCATCACAATAGCCGTATCTTCAAACACAGAATGCAACAGATTTATGAAACAGAGAATGCCAAACACATCTTCTTTAGGGATCTCTCCGGTTTCCACATCTTTAATAAGCAATCCGCCGCCAAAGCCCAAACCAAGTGTCACACCAACAATAGCAATGGTGGATGCGCGCTCACCAATTTTCATACTCCGCAAGAAAGGTGCAAGCAGCATACGCATAAGCTTTTCAACGCCAATTAGCCGCAATATCTCTAAGAAGAATAACAGCACGATAATAATGATCTGAATCATCATGAGAGATAACAGCTGTCCTTGAAGCCAGCCCAGCCAGCTTGTATCTATCGAGATGTGCGGAATATGTATGGATGCAGGCTCTGAATACCATCCAGTTAATTTAAATAATTGTGCCAGTATCATGCAGGCCAATATGCCGCCGCCAATACGCACAGCTAGGGTAATGCGCGCCCTCACTCCGGCTCTGCGTGAGATGAGGACCTCTACCGGCAGAGAATGTGTGAATAACATGAATAATGCCAACACAGACATTTGCCCAATATTCAGGCTAGCCATCTCTGGAATAGAGGCTGCTACGATTATCCCTGCATATGGGTTTGTTAGCATGGTGGTTGTCAGGATGATTGCCAATTCCGCAGGCAATGACATAACACCCATTATAGGGCTCATAAGTTCGGCTAACCAGATATCGGCACCAACCTCCTGACACAATTTTACAATAATGAGAGTGGGGATCATTATTTTGAACAAATTCCAAGATACTATGATGATATCTGAAACAAGTTTTCTAAAATCCATAACCGGCCCTTATTCTGCATCGCACAGTATCCGAGTGCTTTTTTATCCTAAAACACAGGTGCTGACAAAGTGAAGTTGGAAGAGTAGCGTTTAACCGTCAGGTGAACAGCATAAATCCCGCACCAATGGCTATACCAAATACCGAATGCATAACAAAAGCCAGGCAGCAAGCTAAGAGCGGGTTAGGTGTGTGTCGTGCCAGTATACCGTTTCCAAGTGCTGGCATGAAGAAGAACCATGGCACTACCACACTTATTATGCCGAAGATGAGCCCATCAAAGATAGATGGCTGAAAAACTCTAAATTCCATAAGGACAGCAAAAATCAAGGCATAGCCGATAGCAACACTATAATGGACCGCCCAGCCTAAGGATGTTTCAAATGGGCGCGGCGCCTGTGATACCAAACCCTTTGCGATAAAGCGCCTATCAAGAACAACACCCCAGAACCACCTACCAACTAACGCCCAATTTGAAGGCGGTATGCCAGTAGCGTATTTTATAAGCCTCTGACAAATATCAAAAACGAAACAGGCACATATGCCTACACATATAGACGTTAGAAATATCATCATTAACCAGAATCGCTTACACGTTATCATAAATAACATTCTGCTATCTGGTGCACTTGACAAGATAAAATTTCATAATTGGAAAATGTTAGGGCTGATTTCCAAAATCCTATGGGAATAGATAGTAGCGACAGATCATAGCATCTGCCCATTATCTATCTATTCCCTAGAAGATTAATTCAGCGGACGCGTCAGCCTCAGACTACCACCATAGGATTCATAATCCTCTATGCCGATAC
>WTHY01000142.1 GCA_011522945.1 Alphaproteobacteria bacterium | reverse complement strand
TCACTACTATATATTGTGTGTTTATATAATCAACAGCGAATTAAGGGGGGTAAAACGAGGCAATAAAGTACGATTTATTCTTTATATTACAATGAGTTAATACATTTAATTTCAGTAGGATTTCCGAAACTGTGGATAATCTGTAAAGCGTACCGAATAGCAAATTTATTAATTTAGGTGGATTCTCAAATCATCCATCATGGACGTTTTTGCAAAAGATAACAGTCCATTATCCAGCCTTGCTGAGCCCGTGCATCCTTGCGCATTTGGATGATCTCATCTGCTACCGCATCTAGCCTGCCAGACTTAATGATCTCAACATCCATACCCAGATAGGCGCCCCACCAAATATCGAAATCAGGTTGGTGCAAATGGGTAAAACTGCATTCACCATCCAGCATAATAATCGCTGTATTCGTGCCCTCTGGAAATCCAGCGTCTCGTAACTGACGTCCTGTTGTGACCATAAAGGGCGCACCGAGTGCATTTACAGGGATTTTATGTGCTGCTGTCAGGGCTTGGATAGAGGTGATACCGGGAATGACCGAAATAACTGGTTGCGGGTTTAACCGCGCCGCTATTCGAAGTGAGCTATCATATAGGCTTGGATCACCCCAAATGAGCAGAGCTGCAGATTTTGGCTTACGCCCCAAGATAGCCTCGGCTTTATCGAGCGTGTCTTGCCAGACCAGTGCAATGGCATCATGCCATTCATCGACCGCATTCAGATAATGTTTATCCGGATCGCGCACTGGCAGATCAAATTCTATTAACGCCGGTCGGTTCTCAGGCAGCACTGCTTCGCATATTTGATGCCTCAGATCAGCAAGGTCACTCTTGGCTGTGCCTTTTCGCGGGACCAAAATAACATCAGCGGTTTGCAGCGCCGATATGGCTTGTTTGGTAACATGATCTGGATTGCCGGTGCCAATACCAATCAAGCGTAACTCAAGCGCCATCACTGCCATCCTCATATTTGTCTGGATCTGCGAGTGGTCCATAGTAAATCAGGGCTGGGGTTTTGCTTGTCTCGTTAGAAAGCTGGTCTGCAAGAGCTCCCATGGTTGTGCGCGTGAGCTTCTGGTCGGCTGTTGAAATAGCTTCTGCTAGCATGGCCGGTGTGTCGGCAGGAAGTCCATGCTCTTCCAACGCTCTCTGCAGTAGGGGAAAGGTACGCTTTCCCATAAATACAACTGTCGTAGCCATCGGATCGGCCAGTGCCGACAGATTGAGATCATCAGGCAGCTCACCAGAGCTATCATGACCTGTAACAAATTGAATGCGGCGTGCAGTAAGTCGTCTCGTCAATGGAATGCCAGCTGCCGCACCGCCCGCAAAAGCCGATGGCACACCGGGAATAATTTCATAGTCAATGCCTGCCTGACGCAGAGCAACCAGCTCTTCTTCTAATCTGCCAAAAAGCCCACCATCACCAGATTTTAGCCGGACAATACGTCCCCCAGCCTTTGCATATTCTACTAAAAGACGGCTCACAGAATGTTGTTTAGGTGATGGTCGTCCAGCGCGTTTACCCACACCGACCAAATCTGCATCAGGGCGTGCATGTTGTAATATGGGACCAGAGGACAAATCATCAAAGAGGATAGCATCTGCCTGTTTAAGGCAGTTCACTGCTTTGACTGTTAGTAATTCTGGGTCGCCAGGGCCGGAACTGACGAAACTGACAAAACCACTCATTTCATCACTCCTGATTGCCTGTCCTCTGAGCCCATATGTCCAGAAATCATATGGAAAAATGTGCCAGTTGCATGGCCATTTACAGACCCTGTTTCAGCAACAGTATCACCATTTGCATCAAAAACATCAAAAAGTGGCGCATCAGGCTGTTCCAGAATTGTGCTATAATGGAATTCATGTCCACGCAAATGTGAGATATGAGAAAAAATCTTTGTATCTGATCTTAGCTCAGCTCTGCGGTAACCTAGATGGAATGCACGTTTTTCATAGCTGGTAACAAGCCGCAATAGCCCAAGCATTTCATGTGCCGTGCCATCCTTGTCAATCAGATGTGTGCCAAGCGCCATATAGCCACCACACTCTCCATGCACAGGGCGTGTCTCAGCATGTTTGCGTATGGCGCTAAAACATGTTTGGGCAGATGCAAGGGTGCCAGCATGTAATTCCGGATACCCGCCAGGTAGCCAAATAATATCTGCGTTAGCAGCAGGAGCCTCATTGGCAAGAGGTGAGAAGGGCAGAATTTCTGACCCAGACTTTCGCCAATGCTCTAGCAGATGTGGATAGGTAAATGAAAAGGCAGCATCCTTCGCCAAAGCAATGCGCTGGCCAGGTGGTGGCGGTAGCTTAAAGACAGTATCTGTCTGATGAGCGCCAGACTGCGCAAGTGCCTTCAGGCGTGCTAAATCAACATGCTCTGAAAGGAAGGTGGCATAATCTGAAATGGCTGCATCTAGATCAGGATGTTCAACAGCCTGTATCAAGCCGAGATGTCTTTCTGGTAGCGCAAGGTCTTTTCGGCGTGGCAAGACACCTAAAACGTCAATGCCTGCTGCTTCCATACCGAGCCGTGTAAGGCGCTCATGGCGCGGGCTAGCCACGCGGTTCAATATAACACCTGCAAATGGTAGGTCCTTGGCAAATTCTTTAAACCCTAAGGCTGTCGCCGCGGCTGATTGTGCCTGACCCCCAATATCCAGAACAAGTACAACAGGCCAGCCAAAGCATTTAGCTGTTTCGGCAGATGAGCCGAAACCGTGTTCACCCTTGGTGGCAACGCCATCAAACAGCCCCATTGATCCTTCTGCAATAATAATATCAGCGCCTAAGGCATTGGCAGCAATGCCATCTAGCAAGCCTTTTGGCATGGCCCAGCTATCAAGATTAAATGATGCACGTCCACAAGCTGCTAAATGGAAAGCTGGGTCGATATAATCAGGCCCGCTTTTAAAGGGTTGTACTGATAAACCCTGATCTGCAAAGGCCCTTAAAAGGCCTAGCATAACAGTAGTCTTGCCAGCGCCGGAATTAGGCGCGGATATCAACAGACCAGGAGGCATAGTTGCCCCATTCATCTGCCGATTGCGTCCTGTAACATCCAGTTTCGTTCCATGAGTAGAATTTCCACTATTTGTTTTTGTCGTCATTTTGAATTGTGCAGACATTATGCACCCTTGCCATTGCTGCTTGCCGGGTCTGCGGCTGATTGCGCACGGAACCGCCTGTCATAATCTGGTGCATATAAGCAGCTTTCATCAAAATCTTGACTGCCAAGAGTCGGACCAACAAGAATGAGTGCAGTCCGCTCAATATCCTCTGATAGACCAGATTGGATGGTTGATAAAAGGCCACGGATAATCTGCTGATCCGGCCAGCTCGCTCGGTAAATAATTGCAGCTGGACAATCAGCACCATAAATCGGTAGGAGCGTATCTACTACATTTTGAATATTATGAATGGACAAATGTATCGCTAGCGTAGCGCCGGTGCGTCCAAAATTTTCTAATGTCTCATTATCAGGCATAGCCGAGGCACGGCCTGGTGTGCGTGTCAGGACAACAGATTGCGCCACCCCTGGCAAAGTCAATTCTGTACCTAAGGCTGCGGCTGCAGCTGCAAAGCTTGGAACGCCTGGCGTAACGCTAACAGGGATATTTTCAGCACGCAGTCTGCGAAGCTGTTCACCCATTGCTGACCAGATTGAGAGATCGCCAGAATGTAAACGAGCTACATCAAGACCAGCATCTGTGGCAGCCTTACATTCAGCTATAATCGCATCTAGATCGAGCGGCGCTGTATTGATGATTTTTGCTCCTTCAGGACAATGCCCCAAAATCTCTTCTGGCACCAGTGAGCCAGCATAAAGGCAGACAGGGCAGGAGGCGATAAGAGCTTGGCCACGCAAAGTCAGCAAATCTGGTGCACCTGGGCCAGCACCGATAAAATGAACAGTCACTTTTTATCCCCTTTTGCGATGGCACATACAGCCAGCCTATCGGTTGAAATTTCTCGTTTACGCATCAATATTGCTGTTGGTCCAGCCGCTATCAAAGCTGATGCCTCTGCCACGCTTCCTGTTCCTCTCGCATGTAATGCTGCGGGTGATAGAGATGGCGTGACTTTAGCTTGTAAATCGACTGGGTCAATCGGATAAAGCGGCAAATCCAACTTGGCAGATAAATCTTGCATAGCCTTATGAGCACATTTGTCTGTTGGACTAGCAAGGCCTGTAATTTCAATGCCATTTGACGCTCGTTCCAAGGCGTCTATTAAGCTTGAAACAGTCGCAATCTGCCGAAAGCCGAACCCTGCGATAACATTTGTACTCATCAGCGTCTCACCAACCGCATCAGCGTCTAACGATCCATTGTGTAATCGGGTATGCGGCTTTCCATCCCCGCAACGTGCCTATTGAAGACATGTTGGACAGCTCAATGCGCATCAAATCGCCACCAAATTCAGCCTGTGCCGCAATGAGAAGCGCATCAGTTTCTAATGTAACACCATTCGCAACAATTTTTGTTCCTGCGGGAAGAAGATTCCATAAGGCATCTAATAAATCTCGCTTTAGACCACCACCGATGAAAACAACGTCCGGTGTTGGCAAGCTTTCAATGCTATTTAAAGATGTGTCTTCAACAACCTCTAGCCAATCTACGCCTAAATTAGCCGCATTTTGACGAATTCTTTGAGCGCGCTCTGCATGCTTTTCAACAGCAGTCGCTTTCATATCTGGACCAGATAATAGCCATTCTATGGCAATAGAGCCGGACCCGGCGCCTAAATCCCATAAATACGCTCCTGGTGTTGGGGCAAGGGCGCTCAATGTCAGGGCGCGCACAGGTTGTTTGGTGATTTGTCCATCATGTTCAAACCAATCATCAGCGCGTCCAGAGGCCAGACTCATCTGCTGTCCTGAGCCTGATATATCTAGTCCTACCATCACGGGATGCTGTATTTTTGTAGCACCTAGGCTATCCGCATTTATGCGTGTGCATGTCTCATTAGTGCCGCCCAGAGCTTCTAATATAGACAGGCCTGTTTTACCGAAACCTGCCTTGCAAAGATAGGCTGCAAGTGCGTGAACGGCATCACCATCTCGAACAGTTGCCAGAATTCTTGTTCCCGCATGTAAAAATGGCCTTAATCTTGAAAATGGTGCTGCGTGCAGTCCAAGTATTTTTGTCTTTTCTATTGACCAGCCAAGTCTATTTGCGGCGAGGGAAAAGCTAGATTGTGCAGGAATTGCCACCCATTCGGAGGTCTCAAAATTCTTTGTGATAACGCTGCCTGCGCCATACCAGAATGGATCGCCTGAGGTTAATATAACAGTTGGCTGGCCTCGAAATCTGCTAAGCTTTTCTATTCCATCTGAAAAGGGGACTGGCCAAGCAACTATTTTTGCTGGTAGATCAGGCAGCATTGAAATATGGCGCTCAGGACCCATGATAACTGTGGCGTTGTGAATAGCCGTATTGGCATCAGCAGACAGGGTATCAAACCCGCCTGCATCCATGCCGATAATTGTAAGCCAAGGATGGTTATGCATGCAGCCAAATCTCTTGATATTGGGTGGCACCAGTGAAGCCACATCTTTGGCAGAGATTATCGCGAAACAGGCGATAAAGGCTACACTTTCTTATGCCGGTCGGGTGGAGCGTATTGCGCCGCAGCCTCTGCCAAAGCGTGTTGGCGGTTTTGGCGGCTCGGATGGGCTGAAAACCTACCTGAAAACAAACCATATCACACATGTGATTGATGCTACCCATCCGTTTGCAGCGCAGATGAGCGAACATGCCTTTGTAGCATGTCAGGCGCTGAATATACCACTTTTGCGGCTGACACGCCCAGAATGGCAGAAAATGCCAACTGATAATTGGCAGCATGTTGCGGATATGAATGCTGCTGTGTCTGCGCTGGCTGGTGACGCAAGACGTGTGATGTTGGCTATCGGACGTATGCATCTGGGGCAATTTATCCAGCATCAACAGCATTTTTATCTGTTGAGACTGGTGGATAAGCCGGAAACGCCGCCACAATTCGCGGACTATATTGCAGAAATATCGCGTGGTCCCTTTACTGTTGAGAATGATATTGCGCTTTTGCAAACCCACAATATCGACATGATCGTTGCAAAAAATGCCGGGGGTGCAGGCGCTTTTGCCAAGATCGCTGCGGCTCGTCAGCTTGGTATAGAGGTTATTATGATAGACCGCCCTGTTTTGCCGAAAACGGAAATCAGTCATGAACCGCAACAGGTGCTGGACTGGCTGAAACATAATCCTGCCCTCCCTTAACCATAGGTTCTGGGCGTATATACCCATGCTCCGGCTTTGGTATTAATTGTGCGGGTTTGACTTGAGCCGACAATGACAACAGTTCGCATATCAGCCATGTCAGCACTTGTATCCTGCAGAGGCACTGTCCGCAGTGTTTCTTCACTGGTTGAGACAGCGCGGGCAAAAATGACAGGCCTGTTATCACCGCATATAGATTTTAGCAGTATGAGCGCTTTTTCAAATCCTTCAGGTCTGGATTTTGAACGGGGGTTATAAAACGCCATTGCAAAATCTGCTTCAGCCGCAAGTCGGAGTCGCTTTTCGATCACTTTCCAAGGCTTTAGATTATCACTTAGATTAATTGTACAGAAATCATGTCCAAGTGGTGCACCAGCACGTGCTGCTGCGGCTAACATAGCCGTAATGCCGGGGAGGACCTCGATATCAATATGTCCCCATTTATCTAGGTTTTCTTCTAGAACCTCAAATATCGCAGCTGCCATGGCAAATACACCTGGGTCGCCAGACGATACAACAACGACTTGTTTGCCATCAGCAGCTAAATCAAGCGCATGGGCTGCCCGTTCTCGCTCAACACGGTTGTCGCTCGCATGTAGGGTCAGCCCATCACGAGGTGTTATGCGTTTTACATAGGGGATGTAGCCTATGACGTCTGTTGCGTGTGACACAGCCTCTGCCACAGAGGGTGTAATAAACGCATCAGCTCCGGGCCCCAGCCCTGCTATCGTAACCTTACCAGTCATGGTCGCCTGCCATGTCCATGAAGAACAATAATTGAAAAATACGGTGCTTTGTCTGCTTCATAGCTATGCAGGGGAGATATCGTCTCTCCTGCCATAGTCGCATATTCAACTATATAGGCATCCTCATATCTGCCTGATGTTTTGAGCGCAGATGTAATCTTCGGCAAATTGCGGCCAATTTTCATTATGATAGCGGCATCTGTCTGACGCAAATTATCGGCTAGCGTGGCCTCAGGCAAAGTGCCCATTAAAACAGTCAGAATATCATCTCCCCATGTGATGGGGGCAGAGGTGGCTGTCCAAGCACCAGACATCCCAGTGATAGCGGGCACAACCTCTATCTGGGCTTTATCCTGTAATCTTGTGTAAATATGCATGAATGAGCCATAGAAAAACGGGTCACCTTCACAAAGCACAATTACATCTTCACCAGAGGTTAGAAGCGCATAAATATGCGCAACACTTGTTTCATAAAAGGCAGCTAAAATTTCATTATAACGCGGGTCTGATAGTGGAATTTCAGTGGTCACAGGATATTCCATCGGGAATTCTATAACATCAGAACGTAATAAACCCTCTGCAATCTGACGCCCATGACCAGCTCGCCCCTGCTTGCGGAAAAAGGCTACATGTTTCGCATTGCGAACCAACTTGTCAGCTCGCACAGAAAGCAGGTCAGCAGCGCCAGGCCCTAAGCCTACACCATATAAGGTTCCAGTTTTTGCCATTGATTTTCTCATTCTACGCGGCTTGCAAGGGCATTTACAGCTGCCACTGTGATGGCACTACCACCAAGGCGGCCACGTACAATGCAACTTGGAACAGGGCGAGCTTCAAAAAGTGCGTCTTTACTTTCAGCAGCCCCAATAAATCCAACAGGGCAACCGATGATTGCTGCTGGGCGCGGGCAGTTTGGATCTTCTAGCATATTTAGCAAGTGGAAGAGGGCTGTTGGCGCATTGCCAATTGCCACTACTGCTCCCTCTAAATGCGGGCGCCATAATTCTAAGGCTACTGCCGAGCGCGTATTGCCAGCTTCACTAGCCATTTGGCGTACATCTGGATGCTGCAATGTGCATATGATCTCATTATTTGCCGGCAATCTTGTGCGTGTAATGCCCTCACTGACCATGCGGGCGTCACATAAAATAGGAGCACCATTTTCAAGTGCTGCTCGTGCCTTGACAGCGAAATCTGGCGTGAATTCAACAAATTCAGCAAGCCCAACCATGCCAGCAGCATGAATCATTCTGACGGTTACGATTTCCTCTTCCGCTGTAAAACGCGCTAAATCAGCCTCTGCACGAATGGTTTTAAACGAGCCTTCATAAATTGTGGCTCCATCTTTTTCATATGAATAGGGCATGATCAGGCCTTACTATTTTTGCTGTGCCAGCCAACCATATAAAGCTGGACGAGACAGGGATTTAACGGAGGCGCTCTGCCAAGCGCAACCTTTTTCTACAATATCAAACGCGTCTTCATGTCCGGTTATGCAAATGTCCGTTGGATGGGCTGAGGCGCATCCCTTTGCGCATGCAGAAATGTGTAGCTGCATGCCTGTGGGAAGACAGCCTTCCGATATTATATCTTCAGCGAGTGAGTGTGTGTTGATATGCGCTGACCCGCAGGCAGGCATGCCCGAACAAGTGGCAATAAATAAGCGTGGGTCCTCTAAACTGGTAATATATCCATCAATTTTCTGGAAATGGCCTGAAGTTAGCATAAGGCTCTTATTTGGCAGCACATATATTGCTGTGTCATCTGACAGGCCAGATGTGAGAGCGGCTAGGCCACTGGCTTTCATCTGTCCATAGGCAGCTGCGATGATATCTGCCTTATCGGACGGTAATGGTAGGTCAGCTTTAGGGGCGTCTGGTTTGTCTATTGTCCATCTGTCCGGCACTATCTGGCTTAGATGTTTCATTCGTCTGTTTTGTGCTGTACTGTGCTCTTGAAACCAGTTGAGCAATTCAGACAAATCCTTTGCCAATCTTTCAAGAGATGTTAAGAGGCCTGCCTCTACACCATCACAACGCATTAGTAATGCATCATCATACCCACGTTCGATGCGCACATCACCTGACGCCCTATGAAGTTGACGTTCATAGCCTGTATCAATCACAAATCCAAATTTGGCTGGTAAATCCTTAAACTGGTCACACACACCATATATGATTTCAGCAATCATCTGGGTCTGGCTATCTTGTGATACAGCTGGGCTGACAAGCAGATTTACCTGTTCATAATGTGGTTCACGATGCACAATATTATCTGACCTCAGAGCCTCGAGAAGTGCAGGATAGTGCGCTTCAGATACGCCGCGCATCTGAAGATTAGCCCGTGTCGTAATATCTATTATTCCATTACCAAATTGTGTGGCATAGGCACCGATTTGCCTGAATTGCCAGGCAGTAAACCTACCAAATCTGGGTTTCAGCCTGACGATAAGGCCATCTCCAGACTCCATCGGTCTGTAGGCTGAGGGGCACCAGCCTTTGGCATCTGGGCGGCTCATGCAACATCTTCCATGGCAGCACGAATGGAATTGCGCCTTGTTTCCCACAAGCCTGAGTCATGCAAATTTTTGAAACAGTCTCGCATGGCATCCAGCGCGTCAGGATTTGCCGCTTCCATGAAGGCCACAATATCTTCATTACCTAATGTTGCATCGTGATAAGCATCAAATAAATGGCTGCCAACAACGCCTGCGAGATTTGCAAAAGAGGCCATATGAGACAAGGTTGCGCTGATCTCAGCAGCCCCCCGAAAACCATGACGTTGCATGCCAGCAAGCCAATCCGGATTTGCAGCTCTTGCGTGAACAACACGAGCTACTTCTTCTGCTAAAGTCCGTGCTTTTGGGGCATCTGGGTTGGTATTATCAATATGATATAAAGACACGCTGCCACCGATTTGCTGTTTTGCTGCTGCAAATCCAGCTTCATGCGCTGCATAATCAGCTGAAATCAAAAGATCTGTCTCTGGTAAATCTTGGAGGTGTATAAAACTATCAGACTCGGCAATTCGTGCCTTTAAGCCAGCTATATCTTCAGTGATGTCTGCGCCATTTATCGCCCAGCTGCTTGCCTCAATCCAAGCATCTGCAGCAGCTTTGCGTCCTGCTTCGTTAAATTGTTCAGCTGCGCCGCCCATGCCAAGACCATAGCTGCCAGGTGCTGGCCCGAAAACACGGGCACTTGTTGCTTCAGCCACATAAGGGTTCCAGTCTGATGTTTCTTCCCGCGCCGCAAGGGCGTCAATTGCCTGCTGATACAGGCTGGAAAGGTTTGGAAAGACGTCTCGGAATAATCCAGAAACACGCAAAGTCACATCAATCCGTGGTCTGTCCAAAAGGGCAATGGGAAGAATTTCAAAGCCAGAGACACGTTCTGATCCGTCTGTCCAAACTGGTTTAACACCCAGTAAATGCAGTGCCATGGCGAATTCTTCGCCGGCGGTACGCATTGTTGCAGATCCCCACAAATCAACGATGACACCAGACGGCCATTCGCCATTATCTTGAAGATGTCTGCGGACAAATTCTTCTGCAAGCTTTACCCCTTGTGCATAAGCAGCACGTGTTGGCACAGATAGCGGGTCTGTCGCAAAAAGATTGCGGCCTGACGGCAGAACATCACTGCGTCCGCGATATGGAGAGCCAGACGGGCCGGATGGAATTCTTTTCCCAGCAAGGGCATCTTGTAATGCCTGTCTTTCTGATCGAATTGAGGCATCTGTTTCAAACGCAGTCTGATCAAGAGCCGGGCGGCCAAATATATGCAACCCGTCTCCAAATTGGCTCTCTTTAATATCACATACAAATCTATCGATACGCGTTAGCGCTTCTGCAGGGCTAATTTCATCATCAAGACCAAGATCCTGCCCTATGCCAAGCGCCTCTGCTTCTGACCTGATGTCTGTTTTCAGACGCTCTCTTCGTTTCGGATCGAGGCCGTCAGCATTTGAAAACTCATCTAGTAGAGATTCCAGATAGCTGAATTGCTCAGGAGTATCAGATAGACGCAAAGGCGGAGGAATATGCCCAAGTGTAACAGCTGAAATACGGCGCTTTGCCTGTGCCGCTTCACCCGGGTCATTTACAATGAAGGGATATATAACCGGCAAATTACCGACTAGCGCCTCTGGCCAGCACTCATCAGATAAGGCAACAGCCTTGCCAGGCAGCCATTCTAATGTGCCATGTGCGCCAATATGAATAATAGCTTTCGTGCCAAATCCTTTTTGTAGCCAGAGGTAGAAAGCAACATAACTATGGCAAGGCACCCGTGAGATATCATGGTAATCAGCATCTCGGCTAATCGTGGCGCCTCGTTCTGGCTGAAGCGCTATTAGCGCATTGCCAATTATCACTGCTGGAAATTCAAAGCTGCCATCTTTCCATAAAGGGTCATTTTCTGGTGCGCCCCAGATAGTATTTACAGCCTCTCTGAGTGACTCTGGCAACTCTGCTAGCGCTTTGCGATAGGCATGCACAGGCCAGCTAATGGTTTCTTGTGTCAGACGTTTTTCAAGCGGACTATCCAACGGCCCGTCTAAATGCCCCAAATCCTGCAGCATCGCCTCTGCTGATGCCAGTGCATCTAGCCCAACAGCATGCGCCATTTGCCATGGACGGCCCGGATATGTTGATAAAATAAAGGCATGTTTCTGGTCTGCCAGCGGCTGATTTTGAAGCTGGTGCCAATTCTGTATTTTGTCAGCGATAGCCGAAATTCGTTTCAGCTCTGGCTGATGTGCAACACGAGAGAATTCTAAGACTGGATCAATTTCGCCAGCTTCTTTGAAAGAGGCAACGCCAGTGAAAATACGGCCATCTACCTCCGGTAAGACCACATGCATAGCCATATCCGCTGGAGACAGTCCCCGCTCTGCTTCAGCCCACCCCTTTCGATTGGATGTCGATAGAGCCATTTGGAAAACAGGCACATTACCTGCATCCAATGGGGATGTGCCATCTGCCCCTTTTCCAGAAAATGACGTGGCATTGACTATGACATCGGGCTGATAGTAGGTGATTTGCCGCTGTAACCATTTGGCAGCGTCAGGTGCCTTAAGTGATGGGGCAAAAAGGCCCATGACATCAAAACCACGGTCACTTAGTGCCTCAAACAGGGCGGTGATAGGCTTTACGTCAGCTGCAGTGATGTAGGAGCGATAAAAGGTGATAAGGGCCAGTGGTTTGTCTGTGACCACCCCTCGTGCTGTTACGGGACAGCAAATATTATATTCCGGGGTCCATCCACCAACAGAGCCAATCACTTTGCTGCCACGGACAGGCGCTGCATATAGTCCGGCAGCAAGCGCCATCTGTGCCAGCGCTGCATGTGCTGCAACCACACCGCCTGTATCGCACAGATGTTGCAGGCGACGTAAGGTGGATACGGGAAGGGTAGACATCTCATCAAGCTGGTCATCCTGCCGCCCATCTGCAGGGAGAACTGCAAGCGCAATATGTTTCTTTGCCGCCAGAGCAGCAAGTTGTTGCAATCCATATGACCAATAGGGCACGCCGCCAATAAGGCGGATCAAAATGCCTTTTGCATGCTCAAGTGTCTTTTCAATATAAGTGTCAACGGACACAGGATGTTTGAGCGCTGCCAGATTTGCCAGCCTTAATGTGGGGAATTCATCCTGAGTTTCAGAGCGTGCACGTCGCCAGCCTTCGGCAAAGGCGCCCAGATCGCTGTCAGAAAAAGACAGCATCACGAGGTCAGCAGGAGACTGGTCGAGATCTACCGGGATCTCTGTCTCCTCTAACCCGTGTCGTTCAACGAATAAAACGTGCATATGCGCCCTTATCCGACGTGTAGGCTTTTGCTAGCCTAGTGTCTAACTCTGAAGAATAGACTGAATTGCAGCCATATCTAAATGATCATGTTCAGCAATGACAACCAATTTGCCTGCCTGCATCTCATCTTGTTTCCAAAGCCTATCAAATTGCGTACGAACCCGGCTTCCAACAGCTTGAACGAGGAGCCGCATTGGCTTGCCATCCACGGCAGCATAGCCTTTAACCCGCAGGATATGCTGCTCGTTGGCCAGCCTCTCAATGCGCGCTACCAAATCATCGACGGCTGAGATGGAGGGTATATCAAATACCGCACTGTCAAAATCTTCATGATCATGCTCAGGCACACCATCATGATGTGATGGGCGCGCTGCCATATCATCTTCCGCAGCTGCTTCCAGACCAAGTATTAGCCGTGGGTCAATTTGCCCCTCTACAACTTCGATCACGGGCAATTGCCGCGGCGCTGCTTCAGCAATCATCTGCTTTGCTGTCTGTTTTTGTGCGGCATCGGCTAAGTCAGATTTGGTGAGCAGAATAATGTCTGCACAGGAAATCTGATCTTCAAACACTTCAGATAGCGGTGTTTCATGGTCTAGCGCATCATCTGCAGCGCGCTGTGCCTCAACACCGTCTAGATCAGGCGCAAACTGGCCAGCGGCAACAGCTTCTGCATCTGCAAGGGCAATCACACCATCGACAGTGATACGGCTCCGAATATCTGGCCAATCAAAGGCTTTTAATAGTGGTTTTGGTAATGCCAGACCTGAGGTTTCAATCAATATATGGTCAGGTTGTGGTTCAACAGCCATGAGAGCTTCAATTGTAGGGATGAAATCATCTGCAACCGTGCAACAAATGCACCCATTAGCAAGCTCGACAATATTCTCTTCCGGGCAGTTTGGAATAGCGCAGCTTTTCAGGATTTCGCCATCAACACCAACATCGCCAAATTCATTAACAATCACAGCAAGACGCTTACCATTCGGGTTCTGCATAAGCTGGCTGATGAGCGTTGTTTTGCCAGACCCTAGAAAGCCTGTGATGACGCTTACCGGAATTTTTACAATATCATTTGTACGCATTGTTATCTTCAGTCTCTTTTTTGCCAACTATTGTCGTGTAAACCTAACCATATATCAGGCGGCTTGTTCTTTAAGCTAGTTTCATGTTGAAAACAGCCAACTGTGCCAAGATGTATAGGTAATTTAGCGTATAGCACAAGGGGAGGATTGCTCAGAATCCGACTAGTCTTCGATATTTCACCATATGGTGTGTCGTGCGCAGACCGGAATCATCGCCTGCTGTGCTGAAGCGTTGTATTTTTTGTCGTAAATATCATGGCTATTCCTTCGCCGCCTTGCCATACTCCACCTAATTGAAAAATGCGGCTAACCAAGAAGGATCTGCAGATGGCCGAGACCAGCCAAAATGTCGAAACAGATGCAACACGTAATGCGAAGCACGCAGAAAAAATGCGTAAAATCAAAGCGGCGCGTGATAAATTGATGGAGAGCAAGACAGAGGAAAAGGGGCTCATTGTTGTGCATACAGGTGCTGGCAAGGGAAAATCCTCTTCTGGGTTTGGTATGATTATGCGCTGTATTGCGCATAAAATGCCCTGTGCAGTTGTACAATTTATCAAAGGGACGTGGCGGACTGGCGAACGGGATTTTCTTGAACAGAGATTTCAGGACGACTGTATTTTTGTTGTGTCAGGTGAGGGGTTCACATGGGAAACCCAAGATCGTGCACGTGATATTGCGGCCGCACAGGCCGGATGGGAACGCGCAAAGGAGCTGATTCGCGACCCTAATATCCAATTTGTGCTCTTAGATGAAATCAATATCGCGCTTCGCTATGATTATCTTGATATAGATGAGGTCGTGTCTTTCCTTTTGAGCGAAAAGCCGCCAATGACACATGTTGTGTTAACTGGCAGAAATGCAAAAGAGGAACTAATCGAGGCAGCAGATCTTGTGACAGAAATGACCTTGCTAAAGCATCCGTTCAGAGATGGTATTAAAGCGCAAAAGGGGATAGAGTTTTAAGTTCAGTCTGATGTGACATCTATTAATATCACCTAGCAAAGGCTGGCTATTCAGAAAATACAGCTTTGCTATTGAGGCATGATTTTTACCCCATAAACAGTTGCTAAACGCTAAAATAAGTGGCCAGATTTAGGCCTTTTACATCAGCTGGTCTTATGGAATTTCTAACAGCATAATCAAGGGTGTTCGGCTAAATGTCAGCTTTAATGTTTCAGGGCACAGGCTCAAATGTTGGCAAATCGCTTCTGGTTGCAGGCTTATGTCGTGCTGTGAAACGGCGGGGGTTGAGTGTTGCACCGTTCAAACCGCAGAATATGTCCAATAATGCTGCTGTAACCTCAGATGGCGGGGAAATTGGTCGTGCGCAGGCACTGCAGGCACAGGCCTGTCAGCTATTGCCGCATACGGATATGAATCCAATTTTGCTAAAGCCAGAAACTGAAACAGGGGCGCAAGTAATTATCCAGGGCAAGCGCCACAGCAGCCTAAAGGCGCGAGACTATGCAAAACTGAAACCACAGCTTATGGCGCCTGTTCTGGAGAGTTTTCATCGCCTAAAGGCAGGATATGATCTTGTCATTGTTGAAGGAGCAGGCAGTCCAGCCGAAATTAATCTGCGTGCAAATGATATTGCCAATATGGGTTTTGCGCTGGCTGGCAATGTACCTGTCATCATCACTGGCGACATTGATCGCGGCGGTATTATAGCTCAGCTTGTCGGCACTCATGCTGTTTTGTCTGATGCGGATAGGGCCCAGATCGCTGGCTTTATTGTGAATAAATTCAGAGGCGATGTGTCTTTATTTGACGATGGATATCAGATGATAGCAGAGCGTACGGGCTGGCCTGGATTTGGTGTGCTTCCCTATTTTTCAGATGCATGGCGTCTGCCTGCAGAAGATGCACAGGATATAGGCAGGTCGCAGAGTACTGATAATATGCAGGAGGCTGGAGTAGCATCATCAAAAAAGGTCAAAATTGTTTGTTTGTGCCTATCACGTATGGCAAATTTTGACGATTTGGACCCGCTGGCTCAGGAAAATGGAGTTGCGTTAACAATGCTTCAGGCTGGTCAGCCCCTTCCGGGTGATGCTGATCTTGTGCTCATTCCAGGCTCAAAATCGACTATAGGTGACTTGGCATTTTTGCGAGAGCAGGGCTGGGATGTTGATTTGACAGCGCATCACAGGCGCGGCGGTAAAATTCTAGGGATTTGCGGTGGCTACCAGATGCTTGGAAAAACCATCGCAGATCCAGATGGCATAGAAGGGCCAGCTGGAATAACTGACGGTCTTGGGTTTCTTGATGTGCATACAAGCATGACGGGTAATAAAACTCTCACTGATGTTACGGCCATACATAACAGCACAGCGCTTCAGGTTTCAGGATATGAAATTCACATTGGTCAGACAACGGGGCCAGACTGCGCTCGGCCGTTTGCGCAGATTGATGGTAGATCTGATGGCGCTATATCGGCCGATGGTAGCGTGATAGGCAGCTATCTACATGGCATGTTTCGAGATGATGCCTTTCGCGCCAGTTTCCTAGATGAACTTGGGGCTGCGCATAATCAATCATCTTATGACATGGTGGTTGACACTGCCCTAGATGCCTTATCTGAGCATATTGAGGCACATCTTGATGTAGACGGCTTGCTAGATATCGCACGCTAAACTGGCTGGATATTGTCAAAATACCAGACCTCGTTTGAATAGATGTCGTTGGCGCATCGCGCAGGAAATTTGTCTTTGCGAGCTATTGCAAGACTATGCAGGATTTGCCTGTGGTTTGCTAGATTTTGAGCGCCGTTTCCAGCCGGCTCCACCCATGGATAGGAGGTAGGCCAAGACGAAGCCAATTTGGCGCGTGGTGAAAACATCGCGACCAAATCTGATGCTCAGCCAATCTACCCTGCCAGTGCTTTGCGTCATCCATCTCATAGAGGCGGAACAGATCGCAGCCGCCATATAGACGCCAACCAGCCTGTAAGGCCAGACTATCTAATCTATGCGCATCCGCCGCAAGTTGCTTGCGTGTCATATCTGCCCAGCCAGAATCAGCTAGGGCTGCACAACCAACAGCTAGGGCAGGACCAGAAACCGCCCAACTTCCCTGCTGTGCGGCAAGTGTTTTGAGTAAGTGGCCAGCGCCAATAGCAAACCCAAGTCGTAGGCCGGCCAAGCCGTAGAATTTTCCGAATGAACGCAAAATCAGGATATTACGATGTGCCTCTGTTAAATGCGGGCACAGTGATAGGGTTGGGTGTGCATCAACAAAGCTCTCATCAACAATAAGTAATCCAACCTTTTTTGAGAGTGCCAATAAGTCAGCGGGCGCGAATGTCTGCCCATCTGGGTTGTTGGGATTTACGATTACGGCTAAATCACTGCCTACTAGCTCTAAGAGGGTTCGCTTTTCCTCTACATTCCAGCCAACTCGACGTAATTGTAAGCCATGCTCATTATAGGATGGATGTAAAAGTCTTGCAGTTCCAGGCGATAGCAAAAATGGATAGTTTTGAATAGCTTGCTGTGCGCCCGCCATCGGTAATATGGGCATATCTGTTTGGTAGGCTTTTTGCGCTGCACTTATGAGCGCATCTGACATGTTTTTGTCAGGCAAGTCTTGCCAGTGCTCTGCTGTAATTTGGGGTATAGAATAGGCATGGGGGTTTATGCCAGTCGATAAGTCTATCCAGTCTGCGCGGGTGCCGCCAAACCGTGAAATAGCCTTATCCAAATCGCCGCCATGCTCTGCCATCTTGGTTAGTTATCCTAGGAATAGTGCGCCGACAAGCAATAGGCCGGCCATGGCACATAAGACATAATTATATCGTGATAAACCAATGACGATATCACGTGGTTCGGGATCTTTGCCAGTCGCATTTAGCCAAGGATCATTTGTAGGTGTGCCCTCATAAT
This sequence comes from Alphaproteobacteria bacterium, assembly GCA_011522945.1. Classification (GTDB taxonomy): domain Bacteria; phylum Pseudomonadota; class Alphaproteobacteria; order Puniceispirillales; family Puniceispirillaceae; genus WTHY01. Next base: position 3,520 of record WTHY01000142.1, on the reverse strand, counting down.
GGCGCGGGCCAGACAGACGTACTCCTAGACTAGCGGCCAACGCAGATTCTGGCCATCCAGCGTTTGGGGATCTATGCTGAGGTGCATCTCTTTGCATGATTGCAAAGACGAATTGTCTTTGTGGAGATGTCAGAGCATAGAGGCCACCTGTTAGCCGTGCCGGAATGAGATTCACAAGATCATCTAATTTTGCAGACGCCCAGCCGAAATGTAGATATCTAGCATTTCGATAGCCAATCATCGAATCAGCTGTGTTTATAGCTTTGTAGATGATAAGTCCTGGCAGGCCAAAAAAAGCGCCCCAAAATACAGGCGCTATAATGCCGTCAGATGTGTTTTCGGCAAGACTTTCAATTGCAGCACGGGAAATGGCAGTACTCTCCATTTCCTCTGCATCACGCCCTACGATCATAGACACAGCTTGTCTGGCTTCAGCTAAATTATCCGCGACAAGCGGGCGTGCCACGGCCATAACATGGTCAGCAAGCGATTTTGATGCAAGAAAAGGCCACGCAATCAAGGCAGTCAAAATCATGCCCCAAAACCCTGATGGCAGAATAGACATTACAATAAAGCCTGCAAATCCGCAGATAGAAATAACGCCAATTATTGTGATGGCACCTAAAAATTTTTGTGCCTGGTCTGTCTGGCTTGTTTGATTGAAACTAATCTCAGCAAGGCTGATTAATTTACCAATCCATACAACTGGATGTGATAGACGCTGAAATACCCAGTCTGGCCAGCCGATAAGCCTGTCCAGCAAAAGTGCTATCAACATGGAAGAACAAAAAAACATAGAGCTGATCTAACAGTCTGAAATTCCCATGTCGAGGCTCATTTGCTACGGTTAACTTGTGATATTGCTTGCAATCACCGTTAGCTGACCGTCTGGTAAAATTCTGAGGCATGTCATCGATAAGGTGTCGATCTCAAATTTCAGTGCAGCTGGCTGGCTTTCCAACGCACAAGACAAAAAGGAACGTATTACGCCGGCATGTGCGAATAGAGCAATATGCTGGCTGTCAGTATTTTTGATTATAGCCTGCAACGCTGGAATGGTGCGCGAACAGAGATCTGAAAAGCTCTCGCCTTGCGGGGGGCGAAAACTTGTCAGCTCGTTTCCCTGCAAGTGGCCAATATCTGGTATATCTGCATATAGCATAGCTTCCCAAGAGCCAAAATTCTGCTCCCAAAACGCATCAACTGGCTGCGGCGCTGGCACATTTGGCAAAACAGCTTTACAAGTCTTAACACAACGTATCGCAGGGCTTGTATAAACAGCATCACAGGCTTTTAAGGATCTGCTAAGCCTATCAATATCTTCCTCTGGTAGGGGCATGATATCGGCATCAGTCCTGCCAAAGAGCCTGTCGGACGGTGTAACAGGCGCATGGCGAACCAGCGTAATTTGTCTGTTTCTGAATTGCATTTTCAAAAACACTCCCCTTTGCGGTGATTTTGCGTTAACACCGTTAGCATGAAACACATAATAGTCGTAACCGGTGGCAGCCGCTCTGGAAAGAGTGTTTATGCCGAAACATATGCAAGACGCTTAGCAGACGCAAAAGGTGTCGGGCTGGTTTACATCGCTACAGCTGAGGCCTTTGATGCTGAAATGCAAACACGTATTGAAGAACATCAGCTGCGTCGTGGCAGTGAATGGGCAAATCTACATGCACCACTAGCTTTAGCTGAAACTCTATATGCATCAGATGGACAAGGTGTTTGTCTAGTCGATTGCTTAACAATATGGCTTAATAATCTGATATTTTCAGACATGGATATAAGCACAGCCACAGAAGGGTTGCTGACCGCGATTGCAGATAGGCAAGACCCGGTAATTTTTGTCACGAACGAAGTAGGCAGTGGCATCGTGCCTGAAAATGCATTAGCAAGGCGATTCCGGGATGAAGCAGGTCGATTAAATCAAAAGGTTGCTGCAATTGCTGATGAAGTATATGTCAGCATTTCCGGCATTCCGATGCAGTTAAAACCCTAATCTACTTATACAGAAATCTAACGGACCAACTCATGATGTCTTTGTCAAATTTTCAAGAACTGGACGTATTTTATTCAGATATGCCTGAAGCTGATTCAGCGGCTATCGCTGCTGCTGAAGCCCATCAGTCTCAGCTTACGAAGCCGCCTGGGGCACTTGGGAAATTAGAAGATTTAGCCCTATTTATGGCAGGTTGGCAGCAAACTGCACATCCAAAAATTGACAAGGCACAAGCTCTTATCTTTGCGGGTAATCATGGTATTTGTGCGCAGGGTGTAAACCCGTTTCCGCAAGACGTCACAACCCAGATGGTTGCAAATTTTAAGGCTGGCGGCGCTGCTATGAACCAGCTTTGCGCTGTAAGTGGTGCAGAATTATCTGTCATAGCCCTCGATCTGGAGACCCCTACAGGTGATTTTTCTAAAGGCCCAGCGCTTGACGAAACAGCTTTATTCGCCGCAATGCAGCAAGGTGCAGCTGCAATTGATACATCATCAGACATAATTCTGCTTGGCGAGATGGGTATCGGAAATTCGACAGTTTCAGCAGCTTTAGCTGCAAGTCTGTTTGGTGGCGATGTAATGGGATGGGTTGGTGCAGGTACCGGCTCTGATGATGCTGGCATGAAACATAAGGCAGCAATAATAGAAACGGCTATTGCGTTGCATGGTATGCAGGATGGTTTGTCAGCTTTATTGGCCTTTGGTGGGCGCGAGCAGGCAGCTATTTGTGGTGCAATTCTGGCGGCGAGGGCTGCACATATCCCGGTCATGCTGGATGGGTTTATCTGCACAGCTGCTGCTGCCCCTCTATATAAACAATATCCGAAAGCTTTAGATCACTGCCTAGTGGCACATATGTCTGTTGAGCCGGGCCACAAAAAACTCCTTGCAGAAATGCAGAAGGAGGCGCTGCTAGACCTGCAGATGCGTCTTGGCGAAGGTACAGGTGCTGCTCTTGCGCTATCTATTCTCAAAGGGGCAATTGCATGCCATAATGATATGGCAACTTTTAGCTCAGCAGGTATCGCAGGCGCATGATGACAACCTCCAAATGGGTGGCCGAATTACAAGCAGCTTTTATGCTGCTGACAAGGTTGCCTGTTGGACAATTTGGGTCATATGTTCCCAGTTTGGCTGCCGCACGATGGGCCTATCCACTGGTGGGACTTGCTATCGGCAGCATAACAGCTCTTTTATTCATATTGTGCCAAGCGCTAGGCGTGCCGGTGATTTTAGCCGCTTTGCTTGCTACAGGCATTAGTCTTATCTGCACAGGCGCACTGCATGAAGATGGGCTTGCCGATAGTGCAGATGGTCTTGGCGGTGGCCAAGATAAGGCCCAAAAATTAGATATTATGAAAGATAGTCGGATAGGCAGCTATGGTGTGCTGGCACTTATTCTGTTTATTGGCGCCCGTATAGGCGCTTTATCAGAGTTGCAGCCTGGGTTGCATATCATGTTAAGTCTGATATCCGCGGCGATGGCTAGCCGGCTTGTTATGGTGGTCTATTTAGAGAT
>WTHY01000005.1 GCA_011522945.1 Alphaproteobacteria bacterium | reverse complement strand
TTGATACACGAAGCGCTGCGATAACAACATGATAATATAGAGTGCCATTCTGCATACTGCCGCGACGCTTTATGTAAGAGGCCTAGGGTGCATATTCAGGCGAGATGTTGCCTTTATTTTAGCTGAAGCTTGTCAGGCACAGATTATGCCTGTCGCCATGCGGCGGCATAGCTCTCCAACTAGTTTGGATAAACTGAGTGCGCATTCACGCGTAAGCCCGTCTTTACCCTAGCAAACACACTGCGGGTTCAGACTATGCCAGTCATTACGCTCCGCGCAGCTGTCCGCCGCAATGTTTTGTAACAGCTGCGATGACTGCATCTGTTATAGATGTGATTTCGGCATCACCAAAAGTTGCTTTTTGCGGCTGTAAGATAATCTTAAATGCGAGTGATTTTTTGCCAGCTTCCATCTTGTCCCCCTGATAAAGGTCAAAGATAGACATATCTGTCAGATATGGTTTTGCAGCACCGCGCACAGCACGAACAACAGATTCTGCTTTCACCGCCTCATCCAAAATAAAGGCGAAGTCACGCGCAATAGGCTGAAACGGTGACAAACTAAGAAGCGGCTTGGCAGGCCCTTTTGATTTCGCAGCTGGTACGTTTTCTATATGCATTTCAAAGGCAGCAACTGGCGCAGCCAAATCATATGCTTCCAATAATTTTGGATGCAGCTCACCAAAGCTACCCATATCCGTCTTTCCAAGACGCAAGCGCCCTGAACGTCCAGGATGATACCAATCTGGCGCATCATTTGTAACCTGAAGATTATCAGTGGCCACGCCAACCGCCGCTAATGCTGATATAAGCTGTGCTTTTGCATCAAACACATCAATTTTTCGTGCCGTTTGCAGCCAATCTGCTGATTGTGCATCACCTTGCAAAATACCGCCACATGCTGTGCGCTGATCCTGTGGGCCTGTCCCAAAATAGACTGGACCTACCTCAAAGAGCTGGATATTTTGTTCACCCCGATTGACATTCCGGGCGGCCGCTTGCAACAAGTTTGGCAATAGTGAAGGACGCATACAGTCAAGGTCAGCAGAAATCGGGTTTGCCAATTGTAACTTGGCATCACCCCCACCAAATAACGTAGCATCAGATGACTTCAAAAATGAGAAAGTTACAGCCTCTGTCATACCAGCAGCAGCGAGAACACGGCGCAGAATGACAGGCCGTTTCTGCGCTGGGTTATATGACGGTTTTGCAACAACAAAGTCTCGTGGCAGCGCTGTCATCTCAAGCTTGTCATATCCATAAATACGGATGATTTCCTCAACCAAATCTGCAGCGCCAACGATATCATTGCGCCAGGCCGGGGGCTTTACAGACCAGTTGGCAGCATCTGTACTGTCAATGTCAAAACCAAGGATTTGAAGAATTTCAGCTTGTGTCTCATCTGGGCAATCAACACCAGTAAGCTGCTTAACACGCATAGGCGCATAGGCAATATAACGCTCCCAGCCGCCAGCCGCTCCAGCGATAGTAATTTTGCTAAGCTCGCCGCCGCAAATAGACTGAACTAACCGCGCTATATAGCCTGCCATTGATACAGGGCTATCCCCATCAAGGCCGCGCTCAAAGCGGAACCGTGCATCAGAATTAAGCTGCAATTTGCGGCCTGTCATCGCAACAGCAATAGGATCAAAAACCGCAATTTCCAAAAACATATTCTTAGTGGTTTCAGAGACCGAAGACCGCTCCCCGCCCATAACGCCGGCAATATCATCAGCGCCATGCTGATCACCAATGACAAGCATTTCATCATCTAGCGTATATGTCTTTTCATTGAGCGCTAATAACGCTTCACCAGCTTTTGCACGCCGAATAATGAGCTGTTCGCCAACCACCTTATCTGCATCATAGGCATGCAGGGGACGACCAAGGTCGAACATGACGTAATTTGTTATATCAACAAGCGCAGAAATAGGACGTTGCCCAATCGCCTCTAACCGCCGCGCCATCCAATCTGGGGACGGCCCATTTGTAACACCGCGGAAATATCGGCCTGATACCAACGGTGCAATATCAGCTGCATTATCTTCGATTTTCCAGCTAAGAGGGCTATCAAAACTACCAGCCTCTGCACTGAAATCGATAGGTTTCATCGTGCCGTAACCAGCTGCTGCTAAATCACGCGCTACACCGCGCACACCAAGACAATCGCCGCGATTCGGTGTAATGGCAATCTCGATAACAGTGTCAGCAAGTTCGGCATGTTCTACATAGGACATACCAACAGCTGCATCGGCTGACAGCTCCATAATGCCGCCTGTATCTTGCACATCAAAGCCAAGCTCTGTGGCTGCACAAAGCATGCCGTTCGATAGCTGCCCGCGAATCTTGCCAGCCTTAATCGTAATATCAATGCCAGGCACATAAGTGCCGACCGGTGCTAAAACAGTCTTTAGACCAGCGCGCGCATTTGGCGCGCCACACACAATCTGAAGTGTCTCACTGCCTGTATTAACCATACAAACTTGCAACTTATCCGCATCCGGATGAGGATTAGCCTCAAGAATTTCGACAACAGTGAATGCCCCTAATCGCTCTGCGGGGTTATCTACAGATTCCACCTCTAGACCAAGCATCGGCAAGGCATCGAGTATGACTTGCATGTCATGTTCAGTCGCGAGGTGATCGCATAGCCAATTCCAGGTAAATTTCATCTTAACTTACCCCTACCCTGTCAGGCCAGTATGCAGAGCTGGTACGTCTGATGGCACAAAACCATAATGGCGCAACCAACGCATGTCACTATCATAGAATGTTCTCAAATCTGGAATGCCATATTTCAGCATTGCTAACCGCTCAACACCCATGCCAAAGGCAAAACCTTGTACCTTTTCAGGATCATAGCCACAATTTTCGAGCACCTTTGGGTTCACCATGCCTGATCCCAAAATCTCCAACCAATCATCGCCAGCACCAATTTTCAAGCCGCCACCTTCACGGCTACAGCCAATATCCACCTCAGCTGATGGCTCAGTAAACGGGAAATAGCTTGGACGGAACCGAACCGGCAAATCATCAACACCAAAAAAGATACGGCAGAAATCAATAAGTACCGCTTTAAGATGCCCCATATGAATATTAGGCCCAATCACCAAACCCTCACATTGATGGAACATGGGTGAGTGCGTTGCATCATGGTCAGACCGGAACGTACGGCCTGGCACAATAATACGAATAGGTGGCTCATTTGCTTCCATCGTACGGACTTGAACAGGTGATGTATGTGTCCGCAGCACAGGCCTGGCACCAGTCTCATCTGGCTGTAGGTAGAATGTATCATGTTCCTGGCGGGCAGGATGCTCTGGCGGGATATTCAATGCTGTAAAATTGTAATAATCCGCTTCAATATCCGGACCTTCTGCAATCGTAAAACCCATATCGGCAAATATTGCACTGATTTCTTCAATCGTGCGCGACAAAGGATGCAGATAGCCGTTTCGTTGTGGCCGCGACGGCATTGAAACATCTACGGTCTCAGACGCAAGCTTCTCTGCCATAGCCTCGTCGGCCAGCACTATCTGGCGTGTTGTGATCGCTTCAGCGATTTCAGTTTTCAAGATATTGAGATCTTGGCCCATTTGTTTACGGGCATCTGGGTCCATGCCGCCAAGCTGCTTTAATAAGCCTGAAATACGGCCTTTTTTACCTAAAGCATCTACACGGATGGCGTCCAAATCTGCCAAAGAGCTAGCCGCTGCAATGGCAGATAGGAATTCAGTTTTTAGTGCGTCTAAATCAGACATCAGGCAAGCCTCACTAAGCTATGGATAGCTGAGCTAAATTAGCTGGCCTGCTTTGACTGTTCTACAAGCGCAGCAAATGCAGCTGGCTCACGCACAGCTAGGTCTGCAAGCATTTTGCGATCCACTTCGATGCCAGCTTTACCTAAGCCACCCATCAATTGCGAATATGTTAGACCATGCACGCGTGCTGCAGCATTGATACGCTGGATCCATAAAGCACGAAACTCCCGCTTCCGGACACGACGGTCACGATAGGCATATTGACGTGCTTTATCAACAGCTTGCTTTGCTACACGAATCGTATTTTTGCGACGGCCATAATAGCCTTTCGCTGCGTTTAAAACTTTTTTATGGCGGGCATGTGAAGTTGTGCCTCTGCTAACTCGAGCCATCTTATAGTCTCCTTAATATTAAATCAGAACTGGCCGAACGACTAAGCGTATGGCAGGAAGCGCTTTACAATTTTTGCATCAGCTTCATGAAGAATCATGGTGCCGCGTGCTTGGCGCTTCATTTTCTGAGACCGGCGACGGAGATTGTGACTTAGGAAGGCAGCTGAACCGCGAACCTTACCTTTAGCAGTTAGCGAAAAACGCTTTTTCGCACCACTTTTGGTTTTCATCTTGGGCATTTTGACCTCTTTTTATCTGTGACGTCAGTGTAAAACAGACTGTCTAAATGAACCGGATAGGCATACCCTCGCCTAATCGCGGCATAATCGTGTTCGGCGTTATAGCGATAATCGGGCAGATTAGCAACATCTTTTCGCTATTGGCAGTTTCAAAAATTGGGCCCTGTTCAAAATACAAAAAGCAGGCTGCTACGCCTGCTTCTCATATGACGTTCAAATACAGGTGCCCCTTATTTTGGCGCCAATATCATAATCATTTGCCGCCCTTCCATTTTTGGAAGCGCCTCTACCTTTGCAAACTCGTCAATCTCACCCTTAACACGCTCAAGCAACGCTGCTCCAAGTTCGACATGTGCCATTTCGCGACCACGAAAACGAAGTGTGATTTTTACCTTGTCACCGCCATCGATGAATTTCCGCACAGCTTTCATCTTCACATCATAATCATGCTGGTCAATATTAGGACGCAGCTTGATTTCTTTGACTTCGATGATTTTTTGCTTCTTGCGTGCTTCATTTGCACGTTTTTGTGCTTGGTACTTATATTTACCATAATCCAGAATTTTACAAACTGGCGGCTCAGCATTTGGCTGTAATTCAACTAGATCCATGCCAAGGTCAGCAGCTTTATCAAGCGCCTCACCAATCGATAGGATACCTAGCTGTTCACCCTCTGGGTCGATACAACGAACGGAACGGGCACTAATGGCCTCATTTATGCGCGGGCCATCATTTGAGGGCACTTCATTTCTTGGACGTGCTATTGAAACTCTCCACTGTCTGTTTCGTTTAGGCTGGAAGCCAACGTGGCCACCATCATACGTTTGTAAATAGATTTAGCAAGATACGGACTGATGAACATGCATTTTCCGCGCAAAAACCGAAAAATAGCACATTTTATTGGCTTTTTTCATCTGCGAGCGCAAGATCAGGTGGCAAACAAGCCCCTTTTAGCATGGTAATCGCTTCCCCTAATGGCATAACCGTTTGCTCAGATGAGCCAAGTTGGCGAATAGCTACTGTACCTGCCTCTTCTTCGCGGCCACCAACAGCCAAAATATACGGAATTTTTGCAGTGCTATGCTCTCTGATCTTATAGCCAATTTTTTCATTACGCAGGTCTGTTTCCACACGTAGGCCTGCATCCATAGCTGCTTCAGCGACACGCGCTGCATAGGCATTTGCATTATCGGTAATCGGCGCCACCACAATCTGCACAGGCGCCAACCAACCAGGCATACGACCAGCATATTGTTCAATTAAGATGCCAATCCAACGTTCAAGAGACCCTAGAATTGCACGATGTAACATAACAGGACGATGACGCACGCCATCCTCACCAACATATTCTGCATCAAGGCGCTCTGGCAGCACAAAATCAGCCTGCAATGTTCCGCATTGCCAATCACGGCCAATCGCATCAGTCAGAACAAATTCAAGCTTTGGCCCATAAAATGCGCCTTCACCAGGGTTTAATGTTGTCTCAAGTCCTGCTGCTGCTGTCGCATCAGACAGGGCCTTTTCCGCTTTATCCCAAGTGGCGTCGTCACCAGCACGTGTTTCTGGCCTATCAGAGAATTTCACGCGAATATCTGTAAAGCCGAAATCTTTGTAAATCTCCTGCAACAAATTACAGAATGCAACGGACTCATCATTAATCTGGTCCTCGGTACAGAAGATATGCGCATCATCCTGTGTGAAAGCACGAACACGCATGATACCATGCAAAGCGCCCGAAGGCTCATTGCGGTGGCAAGAGCCAAATTCAGCCATACGCAGAGGCAAATCGCGATAGGATTTTACCCCTTGACGATAAATCTGCACGTGACCTGGGCAGTTCATTGGCTTCAGCGCTAGTGTTCTGTCATCCTCGGATTCAGCAGTGAACATATTCTCGCCGAATTTTTCCCAATGCCCTGATGCTTCCCACAAAGAACGGTCAATAAGCTGAGGTGTTTTCACCTCACTATAGCCAGCTTTAGCAAGCTTACGACGCATATAGGTTTCGATTTCGCGATAGAGAGTCCAACCACGTGGATGCCAGAAGACAGATCCGGTAGCTTCTTCCTGCATATGGAATAAATCTAAGCTGCGGCCTAATTTGCGATGGTCGCGCTTCTCAGCCTCTTCCAGCATAGTCAGGTAAGATTTCAGATCTTTTTCTGTCAGCCAAGCCGTGCCGTAAATACGTTGTAGCACTGGGTTATTTGAGTCACCACGCCAATAGGCGCCTGCTACCTTCATCAGCTTAAAGGCATGACCAAGTCTGCCGGTAGAGGGCAAATGCGGACCACGACATAAATCAATGAAATTGCCTTGTGTATAATAG
>WTHY01000003.1 GCA_011522945.1 Alphaproteobacteria bacterium | reverse complement strand
GTGTATAAGAGACAGATATACAAGCCAGCTTTAATAAGAGACCAGTTCACAAAATCTTTGGCCGTACATAATTCCTAAATTGATGAGAGCACAGCCCTGAGTCTTTGGTTATACCCAGCTGTATCTCTTCACCTGCCTGTGCTGATATATATCGGAAATCCCATTTAGCATTGGTAGCGCTGACGCATTACAGCAGACTATGCAGAACAGAACAGCTAGCAAGATCATAAACCTTTCATAGGTGTATTTTATTTTATTTACACTACCTATAAGTTTATCGTACATCTAATACTATCGGGACCACATATTTGCGCCCGAAAAGGCTAGATTTATAGTTTTAGACAAACGGAAGTGTCGCTTGGGCAATGTCACCATGATTTGTTTGGGATTTGTCCGGTGACACTTCCACCCTAGGTTCGTAAATTTCCTTAACCTATTTTCGCTCACATAGGTTTACAGGCCTGCTGTTGGTCGCATTTTTTGGGTATGTCTCTACAGGCATGGTTTGATAGGCATGGTTTGATAGGCATGTTAGTCATACAGAAAGACAGCGATAGCTTTATGACGTCTATACAAAGTTTTGGTGAGGCGAACTTCAGACATGAACGCATTCAAACTAGACTTAACCAGTTATACAGAACCCTTTTCATGCCCATCATTTATTAGCATTTGCTGTAGTTTGATTTTGCAGCATCTCGTCAAGTCGTAATCTAGCCGGTGGTAAATCTTTATTCATGAGCGCAAATATATGTTTACGTAAGAAATGCGTTGAAATAGCTAATCCAGATAAAATCTCATCCAAATGACTATTTTCCATCAAGGCTGCATCGGTATCAATAAGAGGCCCTTGCCCGCCTAAGAAGGCTGGTAAAGACAGCAGCCTATCTTTAAAAGCGCCCGCCGCAGCTTCTGTTACAGCATGCCCAGTCTTAGGCGAGACATAGGCAAGCCCGTCTGCAACCCCTGTTACAGCACATCTATCTAATGCCAAACCAAATCCGGCACTTGCCAAAATACCAAGTTCCCATCGCACAAAAAATTGCAACCAACGCAAATCTTCTGACAAAGCTATTATTTCCAATAACGCAATCGTGCTGTCCCAAACTACCGGCTGTGGTTCTCGCTCTGCAAGAGATGTCTCTAAAAGTGCACAAATTGCACCAAGGCCTGCCAATTTTAATGGATCATCAAGATAGGTAGCGCTGCTTGTCCGGACTGCCTCAATTTTCAGGGTGCCAAGCTGTTCAGGCAGGCGGGCGCGCCAATCTGCCTCAACAAGATTACCCATCATAATATTCTGTTTATTCTTGCTAGATAGGCCAGCTTGCACAAGGCCAGCATGTCGACCTCTAGTTTCTGTTAGCAAATTAACGACAGCACTCGCCTCCCCATGCGGGCGGGCTGATAAAATAATGGCCCTGTCAGTCCATTCAGGCATCGAAATCTAGATCCCAGGCATCAAATCTACCACGATCATTCATCCAGTCTTTACGGTACTTTACATGAGAAAACAGATGGATACGCCTATCTAATGCATCTTCTAACTCAAGACGAGCAGACTGACCTATACGGCGCATTGTCTGTCCACCTTTACCTAGAATTATACCACGATGACCTTCTCGTGCTACATATATCGTCAGGTGAATTTCGGCACTTCCATCTTCCCGCTCAAACCATTTTTCAGTTTCAACTGTTAACTGATATGGTAGTTCCTGATGCAAATTGAGAAATAGTTTTTCCCGTAAAATTTCTGCTGCCAGTAATCTTTGTGGCAGATCAGATAAATCCTCTGGATCAAAAAGATATGGGCTGGCAGGCATTTTACTGGCCAACCAGCTTCTGAGATCAGACACCCCACTTCCGCTTTGTGCTGACACCATAAAAATTCTCTCAAAATCATATAGTTCAGATAGGTCTGCTGCCCGCGACAATAACCGGTCTTGAGGGGCCAGATCTATCTTGTTTAGCACAAGACTGACTGGCAATGGCTTATCGCCTGCTTGCGCTTTCAAAGTTGCAATAATTGCCTTTGTGTCTTCATCTATTTGAGATCTGGCAACATCATGAAGTAATAATAGCACATCACTATCATCTGCGCCCCGCCAGGCAGCATCTACCATAGCACGGTCAAGTCTGCGTTTCGGGCTGAAAATACCAGGTGTATCAACAAAAATTATCTGTGATGTATCTTCCATCACAATGCCGCGCACACGAGATCGCGTGGTTTGTACTTTTGGTGTCACAATTGAAACTTTTGCTCCAACCATAAGATTCATCAGGGTTGACTTACCAGCATTTGGTGCCCCAATGAGCGCCGCAAAACCTGCGCTTGTTGAATTTGTATCCTGCATAATTATATCAAGTCCTGACAAATGCCATTATGGCTGCTTTGATGTAAGCATTTTCAATAAATTTTGAGCTGCCGAAAATTCAGCAGCCTTCTTATTTTTTCCAGACCCAACCGCTTCCACCCCAGTCGTTAGTGACACGCGCACAGTGAATTGCAATGCATGCTCAGGACCGGATCTGTCAATTTCCTCATAGACCGGCAACCCTAGGCCTCGTCCGTCTGAATATTCCTGCAATGCTGATTTTGGATTACCCTGCTGGTCAATCAGCGGTGCCTGCCAATCAAGGTGGCTCAAAATAAGCCGCGCCGCAGCTGCCATGCCCTCACCCGGACCTGCATCAAGATAAATAGCGGCTATTATGGCCTCAACAATATCAGATAAGACAGAGTCGCGTTCATTTAACTGACTCCCCTTCTCTGTAACCACAAACGCCTGCAATTCTAATTTGCGGGCAAAAGTGGCAAGCGCTGATTGTTGCGCCTGCGCATGGAAGCGTTTGGTTAATTCTCCCTGGTTTGCGCGCTCATAGCTTAAATAGAGCCTCTCAGCCAAGACCAGCCCTAAAACACGATCACCTAAAAACTCAAGCCTTTCATAAGATTCAGAATCTTTGACTGCCGAGCGATGGCTTATAGCTCGTTGAAGCAGGGCTTTGTTTTTAAAGCTATATCCGAGGCGTGCCTCTAATGCAGATAGCTGGTCAGGCTGCATTAGTTAATGCCTTGGGCAATTCGTGAATAACGGATAGAGAATGGTATATTCCAAATCTGCCACAATGGCGTTGCTTGATCACGGCTAAACCAAAGGAACTCAGACCGCCCGATAAGATTTCTAAAAGGCACAAAACCAACAGCAGCTAGACGGCTATCCTGAGACCCGTCGCGATTATCGCCCATCATGAAGTAATGTCCCTCCGGCACAGTAAATACGATGGTATTATCAAGAGAAGCTGTATCAGAAAATTCCTGAATAGTATGGGTGTGACCATCTGGGAATGTCTCTTCATATACTTTTGCTTTACGAACAAATCGCCCACTACCAACAACAGTCTCACCAATCTGACGACGTGTAGAGGCTTCGCCATTGATATGTAAAATACCATTTTTTACCTGAATTTGGTCACCTGGTAAGCCAACAACACGTTTGATATAATCCACCGAAACATTGGAGGGTAAGCGGAAAACAGCTACATCACCTCGTTTCGGCTGATTATCCAGGATACGATCTGCAATCGGGGCTGCGCCAAACGGGAAGGAAAATTTCGAATATCCATAAGAGTATTTTGACACAAATAGATAATCGCCAACTAACAATGTAGGTATCATAGAGCCTGATGGGATATTGAACGGTTCAGCGATTAATGAACGGAACGACACAGCAATCAGGCCAGCTACGACAAGAACATTGACTAGCTCACGAAATCCGGATTTTTGCTTTTTATCTTTTTTTGTTTCAGATGACATGTAACGAACGCCGTATGTAATTTAGCTTTAACTGATTAAATGCGAAGGCTTTGCCGCCAGTACAACATAGGCAGAAGCATAAGGATATTCATCAGAAAGGGAAAGATGAATATCCGGCACGTAATCTTGAGGCATAATTTCGTGCAATCTCTCCAAACAAGCACCTGATAAGGTCAGGGTTGGAGCACCTTTTTCCGATTTATCAACAACCTCTACATCATGCCATGTCAGTCCATCTTGGTTATAGCTTCCAAATGCCTTATAGACAGCTTCCTTAGCCGCGAAACGCAAAGCAAGATAAGACGCCTCTCTGTTTGAAGCTTCAGCAGCTTTTGCTTCTGCATTTGTAAAAATACGAGACTTAAAACGCTGACCTTTTGATTTTAGAATAGCCTCTATCCGTCTGATATCACAGAGATCATGGCCAATGCCAATAATCATGCGACAGCCTCTTCCATCAGCCTCTTCATTGTCTTGATAGCTTGATCTAGTCCCAGATACACAGATGAGCCTATCAAAAAATGACCAATGTTTAATTCCCGCATAGGCTCTATGGCCGCAATGGGAGCAACATTGTCGAAACGCAGCCCATGACCTGCATGCACCTCCATGCCGAGTCTATCTGCAAGCTCAGCGCCCTTTGTTAATCTAGCAATTTCCGCAGTAAGCTCGTCAGGGTTAGTAAGATGACAATATCTACCTGTGTGAAGCTCGATAATATCCGCGCCAATATCTGCCGCAGCTTGTATCTCCATTTCGCTCGGCTCGATAAAAAGCGAAATACGAATTTGTTTATCTCGTAATGTCTGAATTTTGGGGGCTAAATAAGCATACTGGTCTTTTACAGCCAACCCACCTTCGGTTGTGATTTCTTCTCTTCGTTCTGGCACGAGGCAGGCTGCATTTGGCATAACATCGCAGGCAATTCCAACCATTTCATCAGATGCACCCATTTCAAAATTCAATGGAATCGCGATAGCATCTTTTAGACGAAATATGTCATCATCTCTTATATGGCGCCTATCTTCACGTAAATGTGCTGTGATACCATCTGCGCCAGCATCCTGCGCTAGCAAAGCCGCCGTTACAGGGTCAGGATGTGCACCACCACGGGCATTCCGTATTGTTGCCACATGATCAATATTTACACCAAGACGCAGGCTATGTGCCATGTAAGTTTTCCTTCTCAACCTTGAATATTTGGCTCTGCTCTATGTGGCTTTGCGGCTGCTTTTAGCCTACGTTTTGCCAATCTGTAACGACGCCACCTTTTGATGCCATAAAAACTTAACCCGAACACAACAGGCCAGCATATTGCCATTAAGATAGCACCGCCAAAAATCCAGACAATCATGACATTCGTTGGCTGCTGCACGATATCTGCAAATCCCCGCAAAGATGCTAAGGCTTCAAAGCCAAGAACACCAAGTACAAATTTACCGGTATTCATCTCTGCAATCCACAAAAATGGGAATGTCCACGGGTTTCCAATGAATGACGAAATAAACCCAACAAGCATATTCGCCCGCAGTAAATAACAAGCAGCTACAATGAGCAGCAGATGAAATCCTATAAAGGGAGTAAGAGAAATAGATACTCCTGTTGCGACACCGGCTGCCAAAGAATATGTAGAGCCCGGCATTCGCAATATGCGTTGCCAAACATAACTAAATAAGCGGTAAAACCCCTTACGTGGCCATAACACCTCTTTTATTTTCTGTAGAATTGTGAGAGGCACACGTCGGCGAAATAACATGTCTATTTTATTCCAAATCTAGAGCGTTTGTTCATCCACAGATTCAACATGCTTGTTGGATCTAAGCACAGCCATAATGGATTGCAGATGTGCCCTATCTTTTACGTCGATATCAACCAAAAAGGTGAAAAAATCTATCCGACGTTCAACTAGTTGAATAAATGAGATATTCCCAGCCTGCTGCCCAATGATCGTACATAAAGCTGCTAAAGCCCCAGGCTCATTGAAAATGGTCGCTTGGATTCGTCCGGGAAACCGCCTAGCACCAGTTTTATCCCAGTCAACTTCAACCCACAATTCAGGTACATCGTTAAATTTCCCGAGAGTAGCACAATCTTTATAATGCACTGTTAAGCCGCGTCCTGTTGTCACAATCCCTACAATTGGATCACCCGGCAGAGGGTGACAACATTTTGCCAAATGATAAGCAACACCTGGCTCCATAGAAGAGATGTTTAGCCGCCTGATGATTTGCTCTGCTTCTTCTTCTGATGCGACTTGCTTTTCTTTTTTCACATCACCAATAGCAAATTCCGGATGCAGCTTTTCAAACACATCCTTAGCACTTAATTCATCAGAGCCAATTTGGGCAAAAATTTCCTCCACTCTTGTGCGACCAAACGCGCCAACACCGGCTTCGACCTTCTCTAAATCAAACTTCACGCGCCGAAATCTGTATTCCTTTTCTAGCAAGGCTTGCCCAAGACGGCTAAATTCCTCCTGACCCTTTTGGCGGACAAATCTACGGATACGGGCTTTTGCTCTGCCAGTTGTGACAAAGTGTTCCCAGTCAGATTGTGGCTGCGCATCTGCTTGTGTAAAAATGCGCACAACATCGCCATTCTGTACTTCAGTCGCTAGCTGCCTCGTCTTACTGTTGATTTCAACGCCAACACAAGTATCACCTACCTTTGTGTGCACTGCATAGGCAAAGTCCACGGCTGTTGCGCCACGAGGCAAGCTGATCAAATCACCTTTCGGCGTAAAACAAAACACCTGGTCAGAAAACATTTCCAGCTTTGTATGTTCTAGAAATTCTTCTGCTGCTGTGTTTTCTTCAAGCAGTTGAACAAGCTCTGTCATCCATTCAGACGAGGTGACAGCTTCACTGCCATTCGCTTTATAATCCCAATGTGCTGCTACACCTCGTTCAGCAATATCATGCATCTCAGAGGTACGAATTTGCACTTCTATTTTTTGGTTCATTGGGCCGATCACGCCTGTATGCAGGGATCGGTACCCATTGCGTTTTGGTGTGGAGATATAATCTTTCATACGCCCCATCACCATTGGATATTTCTGATGCAGAACGCCTAGCACCTGGTAGCAA
>WTHY01000042.1 GCA_011522945.1 Alphaproteobacteria bacterium | reverse complement strand
GTCTGATAGCGTTTTAGCGCATCTACTCAACAGCTGAACTTATGGGTGTATCTTGGAAAATATGTTCAGTTTTGAGATAGTCGTCGTGATGTTTACTCGGTAACTATCTAGAATACCGTAAAGTTTGGGGGCAGCGGCCATGTCAGAGATTTTAAATTCTAGCCAATCAGGAAATGACTCTGGAGCAAAGCTTCCTAGCCATGCACGTGCTGTGATCATTGGCGGCGGTGTTGTTGGCTGTTCTGTAGCCTATCATTTGGCCAAACTAGGTTGGAAAGATGTAGTGCTTCTAGAGCGTAAGCAGCTGACATGTGGTACAACATGGCATGCTGCTGGATTGATTGCGCAGCTTCGTGCCACCCAAAATATGACGAAATTGGCGAAATATTCTCAGTCTCTTTATACAAATTTAGAGGCAGAGACCGGCGTTGCTACAGGTTTTAAACAGAATGGTAGTATCACTGTTGCCCTGACAGATGCGCGGATGGAAGAGTTGCGTCGTGGCGCAGCTATGGCCCGTGCCTTTGGTGTGGAGATTGAAGAGATTAGCCCATCAGATATTCTAGCCAAATATCCAGGCCTTGAGACCAAAGATGTTGTTGGCGGAGTGTATCTTGATAAGGATGGTCAGGCTGATCCTGTTAACATTACACAGGCGCTTGCAAAAGGGGCGCGTAACGCTGGCGCAAAAATCATTGAAGGCATCAAGGTTCAGGATGTTCTTACGGAAAATGGTCGCGCGACAGGCGTTATGACAGATCAGGGCCCTGTTAAAGCAGACTATGTTGTGAATTGCGGCGGTATGTGGGCCCGTGAAATTGGCAAAATGGCAGGCGTTACTGTGCCACTGCATGCCTGTGAGCATTTCTACATTGTAACAGAGCAGGTGGACGGGCTGTCTCGCAATTTACCTGTACTCCGTGTGCCAGATGAATGTGCCTACTATAAAGAAGATGCAGGTAAGCTGCTTCTTGGCGCTTTTGAGCCGGTCGCTAAGCCATGGGGCGGCGCTGGCATTCCCGAGAATTTTGAATTTGATAGCCTTCCAGATGATTTCGATCATTTTGAGCCTATCCTGGAAAAAGCTATCAACAGACTGCCAGTATTAGAAACAGCCGGCATTCAGACATTCTTTAATGGTCCTGAAAGTTTTACCCCTGATGATCGCTATATTTTAGGTGAAGCGCCAGAATGCAAAAACTTTTTCGTCGCTGCTGGCTTTAACTCGGTCGGCATCCAGTCAGCTGGCGGTGCAGGCAAAGTTCTGGCCGAATGGATGGATGCTGGTGAACCTCAGGTTGATCTATGGGATGTGGATATCCGCCGAATGCAGCCATTCCAGAATAACCGGAGCTATCTGTCTGCACGCGTCACAGAAACACTTGGTTTGCTCTATGCAGATCATTACCCCTATCGCCAATTTGCAAGTGCGCGGAATATCCGCCGTACACCTCTGCATGATAGGTTAGCAGCATCCGGCGCTTGTTTTGGCGAATTATCTGGATGGGAGCGCGCTAACTGGTATCTTCCAAAATCTGAAGCAGATGCTGGTAAGCAGCCAGAATATGAATATAGCTGGGGTCGCCAGAACTGGTTTGACTATGCGGCCGAGGAACATCGTGCCGTTCGTGAAACAGCTGGGTTATTTGATCTGTCCACCTTTGGCAAGCTGCATGTCATCGGCAGAGATGCTGCTGATTTACTGCAGCTTGTATGCGGGGCGAATATTGATGTTCCAGCCGGCCAGATTGTCTACACACAATTTTTGAATGGACGCGGCGGTATCGAGGCTGACGTAACAGTATCTCGCATTTCAGAAACCGAATTTCTTGTTATTACGCCGGCGGCGACTGTGCGTCGTGAAATCTCATGGTTAAAGCGGCATATTCCAGATGGCGCGGATTGTCATGTGATTGATATGACATCAGCAGAAGCAGCAATCGCGGTGATGGGTCCGAATGCGCGTGATATTTTACAGCCTTTAACAGACCAGTCTCTGGCTAATGAAGATTTTGCCTTTGGTCAGTTTAAGACTTTGCACATGGGTATGGCAGAAGCACGCGCCCATCGTATCTCATATGTTGGTGAGCTTGGCTGGGAAGTTTATGTCTCATCTGACATGGCTGTACATCTGTTTGACGAAATCATGGCCTCTGGCGCTGATAAGGGCTTGCGGCTAGCCGGTATGCATGTGCTAGATAGCTGCCGTATTGAAAAAGCCTTCCGCCATTTTGGCCATGATATTTCAGATGAGGATCATGTCCTTGAGGCCGGTCTTGGCTTTGCTGTGAAGACAGAGAAGCCAGCCTCAAAATTCGGTGACTTTATTGGACGTGAGGCTGTATTGAACAAAAAGCAGCAAGGCATGCAAAAACGTATGCTGCAGTTCCAGCTGAAAGATGCAGAGCCGCTTCTCTATCATAATGAATCTATTCTAAGAGATGGGGAAGTCGTAGGCTATCTGACATCAGGGAATTACGGGCATCATCTTGGCGGGTCTATTGGTATGGGTTATGTCCCATGTCCGGATGGTGAGACTGGCGCGCAAATGCTGGACTCTACCTATGAGATTGATGTTGCTGGCGTAAAGGTAGAAGCTATTGCCAGTCTAAAGCCGCTCTATGATCCAAAATCAGAACGTGTGAAGGCGTAAGAGCATATATGTAGATTGTCTCAAGGGACAACATAACCGCTGCTTCATTTGAAATCAGCTTTGGTAGCTGTAGGCAATCTTCCAGTTGCCTGAGTTTTAGCGTTAGTCTTAGTTTGGCGATTTCCCGATCGTCGCCGCGAGCTTAAATATTCCTTGCGACAGATCCACCTCATTTCGGAGTTGGGTCTTGCTAGTGTTTCAGTGCGCTCATAAGCCTCGAACTTTGGGGAAGGGAT
Organism: Alphaproteobacteria bacterium; assembly: GCA_011522945.1. GTDB lineage: Bacteria > Pseudomonadota > Alphaproteobacteria > Puniceispirillales > Puniceispirillaceae > WTHY01. Next base: position 4,054 of record WTHY01000042.1, on the reverse strand, counting down.
AATCTGATCAAACCTGATATGATCCTTATTTAGGATAATTGAAGGGCTGCGAATGATACTCCTATTAAAGAGGCTACAGCATACGCATTATATTTATTTAGTGTTTGCAGATTTTTGCGATGTTTGTGTATTTGCCGTGCATAAGCCCGAATGCAAAATATATAGAAAATAGATAATGTCCTATCATTATCAGTTTGGCCTTTTCGAAAATCAGACACTAGCCCATCACCATCGAACTCCAATGGCGCAAATCCATTTAAAGGGAGCAGATCATCTCGTAGCATGCCAATGAAATAAGTTATAAATGATGTAGTGCCAAAAATAGCAATTAGAGTATAAATAAGGTACGCCCATATAGGCAACGATTCAGGCTTTGAAAGCGAGACATGTTCTAACATGAATGTCAGGAGGTAAACAAAGAGGGTCGCCAAAATAGCTAACTTGAAAAGACATTGCTTTTTTGCCTCTTCAATTGATTTGACTCTATCCTTTGCCTCCAGCCATATGAGTTTCAGACATTCAACATCCAGTTCGGACAGGTTGCCTGGCAAGGCCCAATCCGCATCATCTTGTCTGGCTTTTGATTTACGAAAATACCGCATATCTGAGGGTAGGCAGAATTAACAATTTCAGAAAAGCGTGACCTCGAAGTCTCATAGATGACATGGGCCAGACAGAAAAAGAGCCGATGCGGACACCTGCTCTTATCAGAATTTTAAGATTTGTCGGTCTATAGGACCTAAGCGCGGAGCCGTTCGTTTTTCGGGTCCCAGATAGACGCGCTGCCAGCCACAACAGCTTTATGCACCTTACCAAAGATACGAATTGACAGCTCTTTACCTTCTACATTCGCTTCAGGCTTGATCATCACCAAAGCGATATTCGTCTCAGATCTGTAGCCACGGCCAGCTGATGTAACTTCACCGACGATTTCATCACCATCCATGACCAGAGACATATAAGGCGGATCGAAATCATCAGCTTCATAGGTGAGCTGGCTAAAGACTTTGCTGCTGCCAGACTGTTTTTCCTTTAACAGCGCCTGACGGCCAACAAACTCTTCTTTATCCCAGTCAATAAAGCGATCTAGGCCAGCTTGCAGGACAGTGTAATCGGTCGATAAATCACCTTTCCATGCGCGATAGCCTTTTTCCATCCGCAAATGGTTTAGGGCATACATGCCAAACGGCTTGGCACCACCGGCAAGGACAGCATCATATAGTGCGGGGATATGCTGCATCTCTGCATGAATTTCCCAGCCTAGCTCACCGGCAAAAGACACACGTGCGAGCGCAGCTGGCAGGCCAGCCACTGTCGCAGATTGATGTGACAGCCATGGCAAGCTTAAATCGCCATCAGTGAGACCTGATAGAAGCTCACGCGACTTTGGACCTGATACAATCAAAGTGCCAAATTCAGATGTATGGTCTGTGAGGCTAAGCCCCTCTGGCAGGCGACTATTAAGCAGGTCAAAATCATGCCATTCAGCAGCCGCAGCTGTGATGAGCGTGAAGTGGTCCTCAGCATGACGCATGACAGATGTTTCTGTCACTATGCGGCCAGCTTCATCAGAGAAATAGGCAAGGCCCATACGGCCAATGCGCGGCAGTTTACCTGTCATCTGCTTGTTGAGCCAGTCAGCGGCACCTGCACCAGACAGGTTAAAGCGTGAAAAGCCTGGCAGGTCGAGAACGCCTACATGGTCACGAACAGCAAGGCATTCTTCTTCAACGCGTGCTTCCCACGGACCACTGCGAGACCATGTTAATGTGCTCTCTTCAGATGTGTCATCACCTGGCTGCGCAAAATAATTGGCACGCTCCCAGCCGCCATAGGCGCCCATCTGTGCGCCCATCTCGGTCAGCTTGTCATGTAGTGGCGATAGACGCTTATTGCGTCCCGCAGGCCACTCATGATGTGGGTAGTGAATGGCATATTCATGGCCATAGACTTCCATACCCTTTGCCACAGCATAACTATCATCAGCATAACCAGTGAAACGGCGCGGGTCACAAGACCACATATCCCATTCTGTTGTGCCTTCTGTTACCCATTCAGCCAGCACCTTGCCAGCACCGCCGGCTTGCGCAATCCCGAATGTGAACACACAGGCTTCAAAAGCCCCAGGGACACCAGGCATCGGGCCAATAAGTGGGTTGCCATCTGGCGCATAAGGGATAGGGCCATTAATCACGCGGCTCATGCCTGCTTCACCGAGTAGTGGCACACGTGCCATAGCATCTTCAATATGCCAGGAAATCCGGTCGATATCGTCAGGCCAAAGCTGGAAGCTGAAATCGGCTGGCATTGGATCGTCAGCGTCAACCCAGTGAGCCCTACAATTTTCCTCATAAGGGCCTAGGTTGAACCCGAATTTTTCTTGACGTAGATAATATGAGGAATCCACATCTCTTAGCAATGGTAGCTTGTGGCCTGTCTTGGCTGAGTATTCTTCCAATTCTGTTGTGTTTTCAGTTAGCAAATATTGGTGCGACATAGATACCATTGGGATGTCGCGTCCGAACATGCGGCCAACTTCAGCTGCGCGATACCCGGCTGCGTTAACGACGTAGTCACAGCGGATTGTGCCTTTTTCAGACTCAATCACCCATTCTGTACCATCACGTTTTACTGATGTGACAGGGCAGAAACGAATGATTGTCGCCCCTAACTCACGCGCACCTTTCGCAAAGGCCTGTGTAAGCTGCGCTGGGTCAATATCTCCATCTGTTGGGTCATATAATGCGCCCTCAAGATCATGTGTCTCAATATAGGGGTAATAGTCCTTAAGCTCATCAAGGTTGAGAAGCTTCATATCTATGTCTTGATACCTGCCCATATCCAAGACACGTTCAAATTCCATCATCCGGTTATGGCTATGCGCAAGGCGTACAGAGCCTGTCACATGGTAATTCATCGGATAGTCAACACGCTCGCCAAGTTCACGATATAGTGTCGTGCCATAGCGCTGCATATTCATAACTGACCAAGAGGATGAGAAGTTCGGGCAGTTGCCAGCAGCATGCCAGGTGGAACCAGAGGTTAGCTCATTTTTTTCCAGCAAAACACAATCTGTCCAGCCGGCGAGGGCAAGGTGATACAGGCAAGACGTACCTACAGAGCCGCCGCCAATAATAACAACTCTAGCTGTGGTTGGAAAATCAGACATAGGGAACCCCCTTCTATGCACTTTAGTAAAGTCTGGCGTGATAGAAGCAAAAAACATAGGCACTGGCAATCAGATATATGCTTGCCAGCCCACGTTTTTCAAAACTTTATTTCTGCTCGTCGCGCCTGCGATAATTTGAGGCGCAATCACTTATTTTGCAGGGTCTGTTGAAACGGCCTCAACCTTTGCCACAGCTACCGGACGCGCCGGTTTTGGTGAGTCTAAAACAGCTGTGTCAACGCGGCCAAAAGCATTCATAGCCTCATGCATACACCGTATAGCATTATTGACTGCATCTGAGGCCACTCGAACAGCCTCATCCTTATCTTGAGCCCGCATTACGGCCAGATCCCATCCAACCTTTGTCATATTCTGCTCTAAATTTGTGATGCGCTTCAAAAGGGCAGCTCGCTGCTTCTGCATTTCACGCAATTGTTTGATAGCTTGTTTTGTTGCTTTATCCATTTTTACCCTCATCAACTATCTAACGGTTTTCCTCGACGTTACAGCCTTTGCTTTTGGTGTAGCTACTGAAAATAGCGCTACTGCAACCCCGGTACTGACAGTCAGCTACTGAAAAACCGCTTTCGGCTATCGCCTGTAAGTATGGTTAGATCATTAACATAATATAATGGAAGAGTCGAAGGGCAGACAAACAGGCAAGCTATTGAATTCGCCGGTATTGCGTAGATGAGGTACAGGTAAGAGACGGCGCGGCAAGCGCAGACGGCAAGATGGTACGTCAAATGTAATCGCTCGTAACATCAAGCATTATCACGATACAAAAATATGATGGGGATTTTTGAGAATTGGAGCGGCTGACCAGACTCGAACTGGCCCTAAAAGCTTGGAAGGCTTTTGTGCTACCACTACACCACAGCCGCA
>WTHY01000126.1 GCA_011522945.1 Alphaproteobacteria bacterium | reverse complement strand
AGATTAAGCGCAAAACTATTACCGTCAAAGATGAGTTCATCCTGACCACCAACCATATTCAGATATATAAACGGCCGCTGATTTTCCGTGAGGCGCGCAACAGCATGCGTCATCCGGCTATCAACTTTATGACCTTCAAAAGGACTAGCATTTATTGACAGCAGGATTTCAGCACCTGTCTCAGTTAATGTTTCACAAACATCTGTTGTCCAAATATCTTCACAAATTGGGATGCCAACACGCACACCTCGTAGATTAACAGGCCCTGGCAAATCACCTGGAACAAAGTGCCGCTTATCGTCAAAAACACCGTAATTTGGCAACTCAACCTTGTCTCTGCGGGCAATTTCCTTGCCTGCATCGAAAATAAATACAGAATTTCGCAGTACAGACCCATCTCTAAACGGAGCGCCAACAATTATGGCTGGGCCACCATCTTCTGTCGCTTTTGCCAATGTCGCCAGAGCGGTCTCTATACGCTCCATAAAATCAGCGCGAAGCACAAGATCATCTGCCGGATATCCAGATAAGAACATTTCTGGTGTGGCGATAATATCTGCACCCATCTGAGCTGCACGAGCACGAGCATCTAGGACTTTATCCAGATTTGCTGACACATGACCCAAATGCGCATTCATCTGCGCCAGCGCAATTTTTAGATGTCGACCACTCATGAGCCTGCCGCCTTGCCACCCAATGGGTTTGCCTCATCAGCTCCAGCGTCCACACCAACCCCTTTGCGAAACAGAAACTCACGTCCAATTTTGACCCGAGGCACACCATCATATGAAATGATGTCTGCGGTTGCGTATGTCTCAGACCATTTTTCTGGCAAATAAGACCCTGTCCCGATCACGTCAACAGGCGCTTTTGCAAGTGCAAATACACGGCATTTATCTGGACCAAATCCGCTTGAAGCAACAATCTTCACCTTATCAAAACCGGCTTTGTCTAAATGTTCACGCAAATGCCAAACCGCAGCAGCTGATACCCCTGTTCCCATAAGATGCTTCAATTCCCTATCAGACCGATACCCACGAATAGCCTCAGGCACATGCCGCTCAAGAACAGCATAGGAGGCTTGCGTATCCAGACCTTGAACAAATCTGCCGCCATGTGTGTCCAGTCTTATGCTCAATCTACCACTACTGGCTAGTTCCGGAAATTGTTTGGCCACAGCCAGCGCATCATCAACTTCTGTGCCAAAATAATCGACAAGGACCGTTAGCCGGCGCTCTGGATAGGTTTTATGGAACATTTTTGCAGCATCGACTGTGCTGCCAGCATAACCAACAAGTGCATGTGGCATTGTACCCATGCCAGCTTCCTGCGCGAAGAAATGCGCTGTTGCATCAGCTGCACAGCCAACAAATCCAATTGCATCTGTTTTCAAGCGTGCCTTTTTAGAGCCAACTGAGGCGCCATAAGCCATAAGATCAGCCATCTCTGCCCCTGCGCAATGCCGTGCGTCCATAGCCAAAAAGGAGACTTTAGGGAGATCTACACACATTTGGTAGGCGTTATAAGCAGCCACACAGGCAGCACCTAGCCTTTGTAGAAAAATAGTCTCGAGGTCAACTAATTGCTGCATGGCGCCTGAAATGTAATACATAGGCTCACCCGCACCAACCCAGGCGCCCTCAGCGTGAAGCGCCTCTATCTGCACAGAACCGCCACGTGAGGCAACCATACGCTCAAGCCAATCAGTGGCCATTTTCCCTGCCAATGTTACAGGGCGGCGCATAAAGATTGCATACACCACCTCTGCATCACCATGTTGGGCAATGATTTCACGGGCAATATTAAAATAGCTATCTGTCAGACCAGGCTGTTCATCGACCCCTGGCCCTGATGGCTGGTGTACTGACATATTCGGTTTTCCTGTTAGCCGGGATATCCCTTAACTAGCCTGGCGCAATTCCGCATTCTTATCACGACGGCGCTTCATCAAATCGGCCAGCAAGAAAGCAAGCTCTAGAGATTGGCCAGCATTTAGACGCGGATCACAATGTGTATGATATCTATCGCCAAGCTTGGCTTCTGTGACATCAACCACACCAC
>WTHY01000135.1 GCA_011522945.1 Alphaproteobacteria bacterium | reverse complement strand
ACAGTCTATATTCTTTCATAATTTTCAGTGTTTCAAATTTAGAAACAGTAATTCAGTAATTTTTTCAATTTTTGCCGACACACCCCTAGATAGTCCTCGAATCGAATGGTTTTCCTACGTATTGTAGGCGCATTTTCATACAAGACTTTGAAGGGATTCAATGGTCTTCAAAGCTGTCGTCAAAGCGCTATCTATAATTTGCTTAAGGCAAACCAATTTGATTTAGGGCCTAATCTAAACTGTCCCGATGTAAAAGGCTGTGTTCTCATACACCAAAACAATTTGCCCTGCGCTTTCTATTCTTTACACATTCGGTTCGTAAAATTGGTGAAATCATGGCTGTAACTTCTCGATAAGGAATAGAGGTCCTGCATTTGTGCATCGCTATAATTGAGAGCTATATGTTAAAAAGGTGCGCAAATGCGCACTGTCAGTGATATTGGAGAGTGTCCCTTAGCGAATTAGTATCATGCATATAAACGCTGAATAGGTGGGCATGAGGTTAAAGTTGGTGACGGGTAAAATAGGCAGTTGCTAGTACGGCTGGTGCATATTAGTGCTGAGTGAGTGGATGTATAGTTGAAGTTATTAGGGTGGAAACACAGCCAATTGACAGTCAGGCTGGTGCATACAGATGATGAAGCGCCGTACATTTGTTTAAACCCATTGAAATAGAAACATAGCCATTTGCTAGTCAGGCAGGAGCATTTGAGAGTATGGTTGGCGAATGACTCTTTCCTCTATTACCTTCTTTTGCCGTATGTGTGACTCCCATGGATATTTGGGCGGGGTAGACACGCTCAAATCCTGTCCTGAGTGTGGGTCAGAGCAGATAAGATGTCATGATGAAATCCTATCATTGTCCTTAGTCCATCTAGATTGTGACGCTTTTTATGCCTCTATCGAGAAACGAGATAATCCCGATTTGCAAGATAAGCCCGTCATTGTTGGTGGAGGAGATCGCGGGGTTGTAGCTGCTGCTTGCTATATCGCGCGTCAATATGGCATCCGATCAGCTATGCCAAGTTGGCAAGCCCGAAAAAACTGTCCGGATGTCATCACAATACAGCCAAGGATGTCAGTTTACGTAAAGGAAAGTCAAAAAATCCGAGCTTTAATGCTTGAAACCACACCGCTGGTCGAGCCACTATCAATAGATGAGGCATTTCTTGACCTATCTGGTACAGAACAACTACATAAAGCGCCTCCTGCTATAATAGCCTCTCGATTACAAAAGCGTATCTGGGAGGAAATAGGCATCACAGTGTCTATAGGATTGAGTGGTAATAAATCCTTAGCCAAAATGGCGTCTGATAGAGATAAGCCGCAGGGGTTCTTTACAATTGGTATGGACGAGGCAAAAGCCTGGCTTGCCCCGCAGCCAATAACTGTCTTATTCGGTATGGGCAAGGCGATGGCAGGGCGCTTGCACGCTCACGGCATATATAGTTGTAAGGATTTGGTTACGGCAAAGCCAGATTTACTTCGTCAGGCCATCGGCAAGGATAGCGATAGGCTACTTGCATTGGCAGAGGGGAGAGATCACAGGCCTGTTATCCCAGATAGTAAGGCAAAAAGTATATCAGCAGAAACAACCTTTGCATCAGATTTGCGGCGTCTTGAAGATTTGCAAGCAGAACTAGAGCCGCTCATATACCGTGTATCAGAACGATTGAAGGCCAAATCCCTGTCTGGCAAGCGTGTTACTTTGAAATTGAAATTTGCTAATCACAAGATCATGACCAGGTCGAAAACAGTGTCAGTGGCTATAAATCAGGCGCATCAAATTGAAGAGATAGTGCATAGCCTGCTTGTTCCTGAGATACAGGAAGAGCGTGCTTTTCGGCTGATTGGTGTGGGTGTTGAAGGTTTTGGCTTTACAAACACAGATATACAATCTGAACTCGCTCTGAACGCAACGCCTGAAACTGAGGAGCGAAAAGCTAATTTGGAAAAGGCCACGGATAAATTACGCAAAGAATTAGGCATAAATGCAATACAGTCAGGTAGACGTTTGCTATATCAAACAAAAAAATCGGAGACAAAGAGGTAGGATGGCTATGAAGCTACCAC
>WTHY01000122.1 GCA_011522945.1 Alphaproteobacteria bacterium | reverse complement strand
TTGTATAACGGACAATATGACTTATCCGTCTGAATTACATGCGCTGTTATAGCGTTTCCAGATTGCACCTGCAAAACTATTGACCAAAACAGCCCTGGTGGCTTGGAAAGCAGCTACCATTGCCATGTCCAATTCCAAATATCGTGCTGTCAGGACCATCTCTGCCAAACCGCCGATGGAAAACGCTAAAACCATGGTGGGGGCATCAATAGGTAGGATTTGACTAAACAAAATGGCAATAATAGCCATAGCTGTAATAATCCCCAATAACGCCAATCCGCCTATTGCCATAGCACGTGGTAATCTTTGTAATTTGTCACGTTCAAATTTTGCACCAAGAGACATGCCAACAATAATCTGGGCAACAGCCATTAAGGCTTCTGGTATCTGACCTTCAACAGACCCGCTTGCCGTTAGAATGGCTACGGCCAGCAACGCCCCTAACAGCCATGAGGCAGGCAAGTTATATTTCTGGCCTATCGAGCCACCAGATAAAGCTACTAGCAAAACGACGGCTAGAGATGATGTAGATAAGGTTTGAGATACAAATAAAAATCCTGTTGAGGGAAATACAAAATATAGGCCCAATGGTAACAGTCCCACCACAAGCGCCACCCTTATGGCATGCAAGGTCGCAATTGTGATCTTATCAGCACCGTGCGCTACCCCAATATTTGGCATCTCAATCACGCCGCCAGGCATAAGTGAGAAAAAGGCTGTGCTTAGCTCCATCTCTCCTTTACGGGCGACAAAAGGGGTAAGCAACAGCGCCAGTACAACACCCGCAAACGCCATAACTGCCATTAGAGGAAACCAGCGCGCAATTTGCAGTGCTACATCCGGCGTTATCGTTAGGCCAACGCCTGCACCAATGATAGCAAGAGATATAAAATACAGAAATTTTGGCAGGATAATTTTCAAGCCAGAAAAGCTAATGATCCCTGTAACAAGTGCCGCACCCATGAGCCAGGCTAATGGCAGCCCTAGACTTGACCAGATAAGCCCCCCAATGGCTGCGGGTAAAAGGCCTGTATAAAAGCCTCTATATTTCGCTACAAATATCATAATTCATCACTTCTGAAGTGCAGCGCTATCACGATTTGGGCACCAGCTTAAACACTGATTTTGACAAATAATTTCCAATCCAGATTGTAAAGAAAATACGCACCAGATGATGCAGCGCTACTACAATAGGACTGAAATTCAAAGATAGAGCGATGAGGCTCATCTCTGCAAGACCACCAGCCGCAAAGCTGATAAACATAACCTCAAAGCCAGCTGGCACAAGCTCAGTTGTTAATGATGCAAATAAAGCGGCCAAACCAAGCATAAAACCGCCTGATAACAAGCCCATGCGCATGCCGCGCATTAACAAGGCGCGTGATATGCCAGAAAATTGAGAGCCTAAAGATACGCCAACTATATATTGCGCTGCATGCTGACACCAGGATGGCACATTGAGGGAAATAACGCCTGATACAGATAAAATAAGTGCAAGCAATAGCGGTGCCATCAAATGCGCAACGGGCAATTTCAATCTTCGACCACCAAATAGCCCAATTACCGCAATAAAAGCTAGAAGCGCCAGATCATCCCAGCCATATTGGCCGCTTGCCATAGTCTCACCCGCAAAGGACCCAACAGCATTACCATCTATAATCAGAAATAGTAGTGGTATTGTAACAACAACCAGAATGATACGGATGAAATGCTGCACCGTAACAATACGAACATCAGCACCAGCTTGCTCTGCCAAAGCGATAGAATCCACAATACCCCCAGGCAAGCCCGCAAAATATGCATCTAGCTTTGAATAATTACCAATTTTGCGTAATAGGAAAAAATTGCCAGCATGTGCCACAAATATAAAGAGTAACATGCCAAGAGCAGATACCCAGAAAAGTGGCAATAGTGATAATAGGTCTGGTGAGAAGCGTGAGCCAATCATTGTCCCAATGACAGACATAGAGACCATACGCACCCAGGGAGACAGGCCTGGCAGCTGCATGCCATCTCGTTCATAAAAGAGGACAAAACCAGCTGTGCCGATAATGCCCCCAAATAGAAATGGCAACGGCATACCAGCCACGTAGGCAACTGTTCCGCCAACCAAGCCAAATAGGAAATTAAACCCTATACGGATATCCATTTGGAAAATGATATCCTCTTTAGTTAGTTGGCTTCAGCTCTTTTAGCGCTGATCGCTGACCACGCACGAAACGCCACGACAGCTACGCCTATAAATAGGAATATCGGTGCGTAGGAGAATTTTCCGCCATATTCAAAGCTGGTAAAGACAAAGAAGCCCTTATCAGAAATGATCATTGATTGTCTGAAGGCCTCTTCCATACTTGCTGTTAAAACAAATGCAATGATGAAAGCAGCTGCCGAGAAATTCGTGCGCCGCATGGCATAGCCCACAACGCCGAAGAAGATGGCAAATGCAACATCCCAGATTGAAGCCCGTGATGAATAGCTAGCAGCAAGTGCTGTCATGAAAATGAATGGATACAGATACTGTGTTGGCAACATCGCAATAAGCCGACCAACAAGTGGTGCCGCGAAATAACCAATCAACGCATAACAGGCAATACCAATAAGACCCGCTGCAAAGACGCCAAAGATAAATTCTCGCGGACTAATCAGCTGACCACCCATAAATAAGGGAGGCTCTGAGGCAAAGATTGTTGGTCCAGGCTGCAGGCCATTAACCAAGAACATACCAATGAGAACCGCTGCAATCGTAGACCCAGGAATTCCAAGAGATAAGAGAGGTATCATTGATGGGCCTGAAACAGCATTATTCGCTGATTCTGGTGCCGCAATGCCTTCGACAATGCCTGTGCCCCACTCTTTCTTATTCTTAGCTTTTCGCTTTTCTTCACCATAGGCAACGAAACAGGCCACAGATGAGCCAAGCCCCGGCATCATCCCGATTAAAGACCCATAAATTGATGATCTGAACATTAAGGGGAAACAGCGCTTAAATTCAGCCCATGTGAAATAATGTGCTGTTGGGTCATCAAGCGTTTGTGGGGCCGTGTCTATCATTTTCACCTTGGCAGCTTTTTCTGCCTGAATGATAACCTCAGAAATCACAAATACCCCGATCAATAAGGGGACAAGTGCCATGCCGCTCTCAAGCTCGTCAATACCCATCGTCATCTTAAACTGCCCGGTGATGATATCCTCACCAATCAGGCCTACAATGGCACCGAATAAAGTTGAGATGATACCTTTGATGATACTGTCACTAACAACAGAGCCAATCACAACAAAGGCCATCAGATAAATGGCAAAATTCTCAGGCGGACCAAATTGGCGTGTGAAAGCAGCCACTGTCACCGCGCCAAAAATCAAAATGATTTCGCCAAAATAATCACCATAGGCAGAGGCAACTGTCGCTGTTTTCAGCGCTTTACCTGCCTGCCCCTTCTGGGTCATCGGATAGCCATCCTGCATGGTCGCCGCGGATGCCGCCGTCCCGGGCGTGTTAAATAAAATCGCAGCAATAGAGCCGCCATATCGACCAGATTTACCAATCACATACAAGAAGGCTAAACCAGCAAGACCGCCAATTTCATCATTATAAGCGATTAAGATAGGCAACATCATCGCAATGGCAGCAGCAGCTGTTAGGCCAGGTAAAGCGCCAAACACAATACCAACAAGTGCCGCTAAAACCACAAAGGCAAGGGCATAGGGGTCGTTAAATAAAATAACAAAACCACAGGAAATATCATAAAAAACAGATAGGAACCCAAGTGAGTCGAATGCCTCACGAAGGCCAGCACATTGGTTTTGAAACATATTACTGGGCTCCTGTAATCCAGTTTGTATAAGGGCGCATATCGATAATAGCGCCTTTCGGGTCATTCAATAACATAACGCCCATGAAGAGTGCTTGAAACGCAAAGGCAAGTACCAGCGCACCAATAATCATGACGAGCCAATTGCGCACACCAAATGTGTAGAGCATGGCGATGAATGTAAAAATAAGTGCTGTGAAATAGCCAAAACCCCAGAAGAGCAAGACAAAAAGAGCGCCACAGCCGACCACCAAGAAAATCCGCTTAACATCACTTTCGAGGAACCCATAACCTTCTTTTAAGTCACCAGCCCTGCCTGTATAGGCACGAAACGCAAGCCAGAGGCCACTAATAGCCAAAGAAAACGCGATGATCATCGGCATTGTTCTTGGCCCTATCGTTTCACGAGAGGTCTCAATCGTGAAGGCTTGGAAAATAAAAAATACCCCAATGAGCAAGACAGCTGCGCTTACGCCATATTCGACTTTGATCTTGTATTTTTGGTAGTCCACTTACGCCCCCTAAGGTGTAAAGCTTTAAAATGCAAAAGAAGGCGAGCCCAAAATCAGGCTCGCCTTCCTTGTCAGTTATACTGCTTATTGATTAGCAATAATCTGGGCTACAACTGGGCCCATTACGTCATACATAACGTCCTGAGACGCAGCTGCATCAGCTGCATTTGTGTAGAATGACGCTAGGTCGTTCTTACCCATATATTTCTGGTAGCCAGAGATACCTGCGATAGTTTCAATAGCTGCACCTACGTCAGCTTTCACTTCGTCAGATACACCCTTTGCAGCGAACAGGCACATTAGACCTGTGAACTCTATGCCTGGTGAACCTTGCTCAACAAATGTTGGTAGGTCTGGTGCCATTGGATCACGATTTGCACCAGCAGAAGCTAGAGCGCGGATGTCAGCTTCAAAACCTGGGATTGTGTTCACGCCGCCAAATACGGCATCAACTGACTGTGAAACAAGCGCCGCACGTGCCTTTGACCCACCTTTGAAAGGTACTTTCTTGTGCTTGATGCCGTTGCTGTCAAAGAATACGTGGCCGATTGTGGCGTGCATTGTTGCCGCGCCAGATGTGCCCCATGTGATTTCTTCGCCAGATGCCTTAGCATTAGCGATGAATTCCTGCATTGTCTGCGCTGGGTTTGATGAATGTACCTGTAGTGATGTTACAAGCTGTGATGCACAACCTAGGTTCACGAAATCATCAGGGATATGGTATGGGCGGTCATCGCCTTTTGCCAATTCACCAGCAATAAATGTACCGATATTGATCATATATAATGTGTGACCATCACGATCTTCATCAAGAACAGCTGAGGCTGCCTTCTGGCCTGATGCACCTGGCAGGTTTACGATATATGCAGGCATACCATTCATTGATGGTGCTTCATGCATATATGAGGCGAAACCACGAGCTGTTGTGTCTGTACCACCACCAGCTGAGAAACCAACCATGATTTTAATTGGCTTTGTTGGATAATCAGCTAGCGCAGCGCCGCCGATCAACATTGTAGATGCCGCAATACCAGCGACAAGTGTCTTAGCAAAATTCATTATATCCTCCCAGAAACATGCCAGAACAATTAGTTTATGAAGCACTCGGTAATAACGCTGGCATAATTCATCAAGCAAAATTGCCTTTGAATAGCCGTCTACCGATGAATCCCATGAGGCACTATTGCAACGCATAGAACATCTGTCCAGAGATTTTATGCAATAATTCACTAGAATTGACTTATAATATTAGAAGTCCTTGGATATACAATTTTTGAGCTAAAACATGTCTGACCATAAGCCTTTTGAATCCCTGATTATTATCGATTTCACACATGTCCTCGCTGGCCCTGCCTGTGCGTATTATCTGGGCCTTCTTGGCGCAGAGGTAATCAAAGTCGAGTCGCCACATAAGGGAGATGCCATTAGGTATCGTGGTGGCACAGATGCGGAATCAGCCGCGCAAGGTATGAGCACAGCCTACCTCACCCAAGCAGCAGGCAAAAAGGCAATCACACTAGATTTGGAAACAACAGCAGGTAAGGAGCGCTTTCATCAGCTTTTGTCACGCGCAGATATTTTGGTAGAAAATCACATTCCCAAAACTATGAAACGCCTTGGCTTGGACGAGAAAGCAGTGCTTAAACGCCATCCGCATCTCATCTATTGTGCATTAACAGGATATGGCAGAGGCGGCCCTCAGGAAAATACCACCGCCTATGATGTGAATATACAAGCTGCCTGTGGCTTGATGGATGCAACTGGCACATCAGAGAGTGGCCCCATACGCACAGGAGCGCCTATTTTAGATTATTCGACAGCCTTGAGTGCAGGTTTTGCTATATCAGCTGCCCTGTTCCAGAGAACACAGACAGGCAGAGGAAGTTTTGTTGATGTCTCGATGTTAGAGACAGGGCTTGCTTTAATGAGTTCTACCATTACCGATTATTACAAAACAGGTAATCCCCCACAACGTCGTGGCAATTTGGCTAATAGCCGCTCACCAGGTGCTGGAAGTTTCCCTTGTAAAGAGGGCATTCTATCATTGGGGGTGAATGAAGAATCACATTTTGCCAATCTTGCAAAAGGCCTTGGCAAAGAAGGTTGGTTAACCGACACACGGTATGCAGAACGAGCAACTCGCAAAGTTAATGCTGCTGATTTAGCAGAAGAGATTGAAACTGAACTCGCCAAGAAAACTGCTGATGAATGGGAAGCCATTTTGCAATCAGCTGGCGTGCCCTGTGCCAAATTACGGACATTGCCAGAAGCGCTAGCATCTGGCCAAGTTCAACAGCGTGGATTTGTGCAATCGCTTCCAAATGGAACCAAAGTGCCTACCCTGCCCTTCCGAATTGCAGACAGCACAGCATATGAACCTACCTCTGATGCGCCAAAATTAGGTGCAAATGATGAAAGCCTAGAGGCATGGCTGGAAAAAACACCGGTACAGAAAATACGCTCTTAAAAATGTCCTAACTTACGTGATGAAACGCCGTTCCCACGATTTGCTCTAGAAGGATTAAATCATCTGTTTTTTGGCAGATTTGAATATCATGCAATCGCAAATGACTGCATAATGATGGTGCGCCAGTACATATACCCATCGACTTGCGGCGCTGCTCAAAATAATCTGGCCGCATCAGCTCTCAAGCACAGAAATCTATCTGTGTCACACATCCTTGGCA
>WTHY01000124.1 GCA_011522945.1 Alphaproteobacteria bacterium | reverse complement strand
CCCCGACCTACTCGGTGTAAACGAGTTGCTCTCCCAGCTGAGCTAACCACCCCACACAAGAAAAAGGTCGACCCTACTTACAACGGGTCGACCTAGAAGTCAAAAAGAAATTAGCTATTTACAGCTGCTTTCAGAGGCGCACCTGCCTTAAACTTAGGTTGCTTTGATGCCGCAATTTGAATTGTTTCGCCTGTGCGTGGGTTACGGCCTGTGCTTGCCGCGCGTGCAGCTACAGAAAATGTACCAAAGCCAACGATACGAACATCACCACCAGACTTCAGAGCGCCTTCGATTGATGCGAACACAGCGTCTACCGCGCGACCAGCATCAGCCTTAGTCAGATCAGCAGCATCAGCTACAGCAGCGACGAGATCATTCTTGTTCATGGGATAGCCCCCTCTTTAGTGTTAATTATGAAACCGATAAGGTTAAGTAACACTAGACGCTACTACATTTAGTGGTCAAGCAGAAAAAGCGCACAAAACAGCCGAATTTCATAGATTTTTCGATGAAATCAGTGTGCAATACGTTCTTCGTTATCACTTTGTGATGGCGGCAGAGCTGTTTCAGTTGCACGGGCCTCAATAGGCTTCGGCATTTCTGTCAAGGCAACTGAGAGCGCCTCATCAACAAGGCTAATCGGACGAATATCCAAGCCGCCTTTTATCTCATCAGGAATGTCCGCAAGATCTTTTTCATTTTCCTTAGGAATCAACACTGTTTTGATGCCACCCCTTAGCGCAGCCAGTAATTTTTCTTTCAAACCGCCAATAGCCAATACCCGTCCACGTAGGGTGATTTCACCTGTCATGGCTACATCACGGCGAATGGGAATCCCAGTCTGGACAGATACTATAGAGGTTACCATAGCCACGCCTGCAGATGGCCCATCTTTCGGTGTGGCCCCTTCAGGTACATGCACATGCAAATCTGATTTTTCTGAAATTGATAAATCAATACCATAATGGTGGGCACGCGACTTGATAAAGAATTCTGCAGCCTGGATTGATTCTTTCATAACATCGCCAAGCTTACCAGTTGCTGTAACCTTGCCTTTACCAGGCACTTTCACAGCTTCGACCTGAAGCAAATCACCGCCGACTTCTGTCCATGCAAGTCCTGTTACAACTCCAACCTGATCTTCTGAGTCTATTTCACCAAACTTAAACCGAGCAACACCCAAATAGTCTGATATATTATCAGCAGTTACGATTACTGTTTCTGCATCACCTGATTCAATTTTCGTAACAGCTTTGCGCGCAATTTTTGCTAACTCACGCTCTAAAGATCTGACGCCAGCTTCGCGTGTATATAAACGTATAATGGCCTGCAAAGCATCATCCTGAACAGTCAACTCACCATCCTTAAGCGCATGATCTGACAATTGACGGCCAAGCAAATGCTCACGCGCAATCGACATTTTTTCAGTCTCTGTATATCCAGACAGTCTGATGATTTCCATGCGGTCTAGCAACGGTCCTGGCATATTCATTGAGTTGGCTGTTGTGATAAACAGAACATTTGAGAGATCGAAATCAACTTCCAGATAGTGATCTTGGAATGTGCTATTTTGCGCTGGATCAAGCACCTCAAGCAGAGCTGAGCTTGGATCGCCGCGCCAGTCCGCACCTAATTTATCAATTTCATCAAGTAGAAATAGCGGATTATTCTTTCCAGCCTTTTTCATGCCTTGGGCAATTTTGCCAGGCATTGAACCTATATAGGTTCTGCGATGACCACGAATTTCTGCTTCATCACGAACACCACCTAGTGCCATTCGCACGAATTTACGTCCTGATGCGCGGGCGATTGATTTTCCAAGGGATGTTTTTCCCACACCTGGAGGGCCGACCAGGCAAAGTATTGGGCCTTTGACCTTTTTCGTGCGCTTTTGTACGGCTAAGAACTCAATGATACGGTCTTTGACCTTTTCCAAACCATAATGATCTGCATCAAGAATTTCGCGTGCCTTTTTGATATCTAGGCTCACACGGCTGGACTTCTTCCATGGTAGGGATGTCATCCAATCGAGATAATTACGCACAACGGTGGCTTCAGCACTCATCGGCCCCATATTGCGTAATTTTTTTAGCTCAGCTTGTGCCTTTTCGAGCGCTTCTTTTGGCATCTTGGCTGACTTGATTTGATCTTCAATCTCATCCAGCTCATTTTTGCCATCTTCAGTTTCCCCAAGCTCTTTTTGAATGGCTTTCATTTGCTCATTCAAATAATAGTCCCGCTGGGTTTTTTCCATCTGGCGTTTCACACGGCCTCTAATGCGCTTTTCAACTCTGAGGACGCTCATTTCACCATCCATCAGACCATAGATTTTCTCGAGCCTTGTTTCTACAGAGAAACATTCCAATAATGCCTGCTTCTCGGCAATTTTTACCGCTAAGTGAGAGGCAAGTGTGTCTGCAAGCTTGGCTGTATCTTCGATTTGATTTACGGAAACCATTACCTCAGAGGCAATTTTCTTATTCAGCTTGATATAGGCCTCAAAATGCTGAACCGTTGCTTTTCCCAAGGCTATGACTTCTGGGTCAGTCACCTCTGTGTCAGCATGTTCAATCACATCAGCCGATAAGAATTCGTCGCCATCAATGAAATCTTGAACAGCCACCCTGCTCCCGCCTTCGACAAGCACTTTGACTGTACCGTCAGGCAATTTTAGCAGCTGTAAAATAGAGCCTAATGTACCAACACGATATAAATCATCTTCAGCTGGATCCTCTACACCAGCATCTTTTTGAGCAAGCAGCAAAATCTGTTTATTTTGCGCCATTACATCTTCAAGCGCTTTGATAGACCGTTCACGGCCTACAAATAATGGTACGATCATATGTGGAAATACCACGATATCTCGTAAGGGCAGGACAGGGATATCATTTAGAGGAAGAGCAGATGTCATCAAAAACTCGTTTTCGTAAACTAACTAAAGGCAAAACCATCACGGCAGATAGATTTATCATACCCGCATACAGATGTGGTGATCAGATCGAAAATTCAAGTGGTGCAACCGAATAGTCTATCTCAGCCAGCATTACCTTCGGAGCTGAGATTGATAAATTTAGCGTGCGGCACCAACAAGAGGCTTAGGCACCTGCCTCTTCAGCAGTTCCCTCATGCACAATCATTGGTGCAGCCCCTGATGTAACCACATCCTCATTGACGATCACATCACGAACATCTGTCGCAGTTGGCATATCAAACATGGTGTCCATCAGAATATTTTCTAGAATTGACCTAAGGCCCCGCGCACCTGTCTTTCTTTCGATGGCTTTACGGGCGATCGCACGCAAGGCATCATCCCGAAAATCAAGTGTGACACCATCCATATCAAATAAGGCTTGATACTGTTTGGTCAGCGCATTTTTCGGTTCTGTCAAAATACGAACCAGCGCTTCTTCATCTAGATCTTCAAGAGTTGCCAGAACAGGCAATCTGCCGATAAATTCTGGAATTAAGCCAAATTTCACAAGGTCCGATGGTTCAACATCCGCTAGAAGCTCACCTATATTTCTGTCATTTGGTGCACGGACTTCAGCGCCAAATCCAATGCCTGCGCCCGTATTCCTGTTGGCAATCAACTTGTCCAGACCGGCAAAGGCACCACCACAGATAAATAGAATATTTGTTGTATCAACTTGCAAGAATTCTTGCTGTGGATGCTTACGTCCACCTTGTGGCGGCACTGATGCCACTGTGCCTTCCATAATTTTGAGAAGAGCTTGCTGAACCCCCTCTCCTGATACATCACGTGTAATCGACGGATTGTCGGACTTGCGAGAGATTTTATCTACCTCGTCAATATAGACGATGCCACGTTGCGCTTTCTCAACATTATAATCTGCAGCCTGTAGCAGTTTTAGGATAATATTTTCAACATCCTCACCAACATACCCGGCTTCAGTCAAAGTTGTGGCATCTGCCATTGTAAATGGCACATCAAGAATACGTGCCAGTGTTTGCGCCAACAATGTTTTGCCACATCCGGTAGGCCCAACAAGTAAGATATTGGATTTAGAAATTTCAAGTTCGCCAGTTTTACCAGCATTTGCCAGGCGCTTATAATGATTATGCACTGCCACAGACAAAATGCGTTTCGCTTTCGCCTGCCCGATAACATAATCATCAAGCACCTTATTAATGTCAGCTGGTGTTGGCACGCCATCCTGACTACGCTGTAGGCCGCCCTTATGCTCTTCACGGATGATATCCATGCATAATTCAACGCATTCATCGCAAATATAAACTGTCGGTCCTGCGATCAGTTTGCGAACTTCATGCTGGCTCTTTCCGCAAAAAGAACAAAATAATGTTGATTTGCCGTCTTCGTCTGACGATGCCATAACAGGCTCCTATTAGCGGGGCTTACCCACTTTTACATCACTCATATCTAACTTTAGTCTAAAGGGGGAAATGACTTTCACACAACCCCCAAACACGAAACCAATATCTAACCCGGAATTTGAGCAAAATTTAGGCGCATACTTTACGCATCTGCCTCTGGTACTGGGCGCTTGCTGACAATTTCATCAATCAACCCGCGCTCAAGCGCTTCTTCTGGTGACATAAATGTATCGCGCTCCATTATTTTCTCAATATCTTTCAGAGACTTACCAGAATGTTTCTCGTAAATGCCATTTAGTCTCTCACGTAGCTTGATGATTTCACGTGCATGAATTTCGATATCAGTGGCTTGTCCTTGAAACCCGCCAGATGGCTGATGCGTCATAATACGGGCATTTGGCAAGCTAAAACGCTTGCCGGCGGCGCCTGCGGTCAATAACAAAGACCCCATTGACGCGGCTTGCCCCATACAAACCGTTGCCACATCTGGCCTGATATATTCCATCGTGTCATAAATCGCCATGCCTGACGTAACGACACCGCCAGGCGAATTAATGTACATAAAAATATCTTTTGTTGGGTTTTCAGACTCTAAAAAGAGCAGCTGCGCACAAATCACAGACGCCATATTGTCTTCTACAGGTCCATTCAAGAAGATAATACGCTCTTTAAGTAGCCGTGAATATATATCAAATGAGCGCTCACCTCGACTGGTTTGCTCAATCACCATAGGGATAAGGGCTGCGGTTTCAGGTGTATGAGGTGCCTGCATGTAACAGTCTCCGCTCAGAATAAAAAATGACAACATATAGCCCCTATATAGAGGCCCAAATCATAATGTAGGGTCTCAGCAGCGTCATGCCAACCCGCCAGCGCGACATATTTTTACAAATGTCACCAAGAGCACAACTTTACAGCAAACAGTTTGAAAACCATTAGAACATGCAAATAAAAAAATGCGTTGCAAATTTCACAACGCATTTTCGATATTTCATTTCATATAGCGCATTAGTTAGACTAAACAGCTATTTGTTTACTAGGATTTCTTTGCAGCCTTTTTAGCAGCTTTTTTGGCGGCCTTCTTGGCGGCTGGCTTATCAGATTTCTCAGATGCTTTAGCGGCTTTTTTTGCGGCTTTCTTGCCAGCTTTCTTGGCAGCTTTCTTCGCTGCTGGTTTTGCCTCATCCTCAGGCTCAGCATAAAGGGCCTCAGTTGTTGTCTCAACTTCAGTTACCTTTGCCAGCTCAAGAATGTAGTCAATAACCTTATCTTCGAAAATCGGACCTGCAAGCTGTTGCATAGCGTCATTATTATTCTGATAATATTCCAGAACCTGTTGTTCTTGACCTGGAAAACGACGTGCCTGGTCAAATACAGCACGGCGTGTATCTTCTTCAGAAACCTGAATTTCGTTCACACGGCCGATTTCAGTCAATAACAAGCCAAGACGAACACGGCGAGCCGCAATGTCAGAGGCTTCTTGTTTCGCAGCATCATCCATGCCCTCATCCGCTGCTGGATGATGATGGTCATGGTCATGGTCATGATCGTGGTCGTGGTCATGATCGTGGTCGTGGTCGTGATTATGGGCAGCAGCATCTGGGTTCATAGACCGTGCCACTGTTTCATATTCAGACTTATACAAGCTAGGCGGCAAATCGAAATCGACCTTTTCCGCTAAAGCATCAAGGATATTTTTCTTCACTGCCTGACGTAGTGCTGTTGCGTGCTGTCCAGCAAGCTGTTCTGCAACCGCGTCGCGAAGCTGGTCCAATGTCTCGAAGCCAAGCTTTGATGCTAATTCGTCATCCAAAGATGCTTCACCCATCTCGCGAAGTTCTTTAACAGTCACCTCGAATACGGCCGGCTTACCAGCAAGGTGCGCTGCCTGATATTCGTCTGGGAAGGATACAGGAACATTCAATGTATCGCCGGCTTTCGCGCCAATTAGCCCGTCTTCAAAACCAGGAATGAACTGGCCTGAGCCAAGCTGTAGATTATGGTCGGTAGCGGCGCCGCCTTCAAAAGCTTCACCATCAATGCGGCCAATAAAATCAATAACGACTGTGTCACCATCTTTGGCAGCACGCTTTGATTCTACCAATGTTGTCGGACGATTTTCGTCAGCAATGCGCTGCATGGTTTCGTCGATTTCACTTTCGTCAGCTGGTAAAACTGGCCTTTCAACTGACATATCACCAAGATTTGGGATAGAGATTTCCGGCATGATTTCGCATTTCAGAACGGCTTCTAAATCGCTGCCATCCTCAAATGAGGTAATATCAAGGCCAGGCTGACTAGCAAGATTTAGCTCATTGCTTTCAATGGCTTCCTTAGCAGCTTCATCTAGGGCGCTACGAATAACTTCGCTTTTTGCTTGGTCACCGAAACGTGCCTTCACAACCGACATAGGCACTTTACCTGGGCGAAAGCCTGGCATCTTGACTTCGCCAGCAAGCTCGGAAAGACGAGCTGTTGTCTTTTCATCAAGCTCAGCGGCGGTAATAACAATAGCATATTCGCGCGCGAGGCCGTCTTTAAGAGATTCGGTGATGTTCATGGATAGATTACCTGTCTGTGGCGTCGTGCGCCGAATTCTGTGATGAGCAGGTGGTGCGGGCGGAGGGACTTGAACCCCCACATCGTTAGATACCAGAACCTAAATCTGGCGCGTCTACCAATTTCGCCACGCCCGCATC
>WTHY01000143.1 GCA_011522945.1 Alphaproteobacteria bacterium | reverse complement strand
TGAAAACACTCCCTCTAGCTGCAACGATTGCTATTGGCCTTTCCGTCCCAACTTTCACCCAGACTGTTTTGGCTGAAAGCGACACAGATAAGGTGAAATCACTTGCGACGGACACGGTGGTAGATAAAGCAGCAGGCTTCATTTCAGACCAAAGTCAGAAACTAGTTGGCAACCGCATCAAACATCTTGATGTATCTATAACTGAAGATGAGTCAAAACTTAGCGGCGAAGCAAAAGCCGTCATTGGCATCACGGAAACAGCAGATAGCTTTACCTTCAGCCAACTATCTCTAAACCGCAGATATGAGCGCACAACTGGTAATATCGGATTTGGCTATAGGCAAATCCAGCCAGATGATAGTGGCATTATTGGCGCCAATATATTCTTCGATAATGAATTTGACAGTGGCCATCAGCGTGCTAGTGTCGGGCTTGAATATCTATCATTGTCAGGTAGCCTCCATCTGAACCATTACGCCCATCTGACTGATGAAAAAACGGTGAAAGGCGTTATTGAAAAAGCAATGACAGGCACAGACCTGACCTATGCCTATAGCTTTCAAAATATGCCCTACACCCCAACAATCTCGATACGCAGCTTCCGTTGGTCAGGCGATTCAGGCTTTAAAGTTACAGGAAATGAGGTTGGGCTTGGCTTGGCGCTGACAGATAACATGCGCCTTGAGCTATTCCATAAAGATGAAAGCAAATCAAAATCAGACACACGGGCACAAATCTCCTTTGTGATGCCTATTGGCGCTGAAGCAGCGTCTGGGGCTGGCGGCGATACAAACGCCCTATCTGATGAGGCATCAAAATTACGCCACATGCTATACCAACCTGTTAAGCGTGAAAATCACATCAAGAAGACAAAGATCAATTTAGGAATCACCTTCACGACTGGTTAAAACATGACATAGTTTTGAGCCCCACATATTTGGGTATTTAAGGAAAATTGTGCATCTCAGACTTCCTCTCCTTAGGATTGCACCGCTTTAAATCCCCTGCAAAAGACGGCAGCTACAACCCCATATGTAGCTGCCGCTTTTTTATGAATATTGTGATGCAACCACATCATCTGCCGCCTGCAAACTACCTCATGCAAACCCTGTTCTTCTCGCTTTTGATAAAATGAAATGGGCATAACCAGCTGCTTGCATTAGGCAATAATTTAGATGCAGCGCTGCGCAGTTTCTGACACTCTAGTCTGGGACGGGCAAATCTTTCCTATGTGAGAGGGTATTATGACTGACAGGCCGAATATTCTGTTCATCATGGCTGATGATCATGCGGCTAAAGCCATTAGCTGTTATGGCAGCGGCATCAATCAGACGCTACATCTTGACAGGCTTGCCACAGAAGGCATGCGGCTTGATCATTGTTGTGTTACCAACTCAATTTGCACACCGAGCCGCGCTGCCATTCTGACAGGCACTTATAATCATGTGAATGGTGTTACAACCCTAAACACACCGATAGACAACAGATTGCCGCATGTTGCAAAACACCTTCAGGCTGCAGGCTACCAAACAGCCATGGTTGGCAAATGGCATCTAGGGGAAGGCGCGGCACATGAGCCAACAGGGTTTGATTTCTGGTCAGTCTTGCCGGGGCAAGGCGACTATTTCGATCCGGATATGATCGAAATGGGAAAAGACATTCATACATCTGGCTATGCAACAGATATCATCACAGATAAAAGTCTGAACTGGCTGAACTCCCGAGACAAAACGAAACCCTTCTTTTTGATGTGTCATCACAAGGCACCGCATCGCGCCTGGGAGCCTCACCCAAAACATAAACATCTCTATCAGGATGACATCCAGATCCCAGATACATTTGATGATGATTATAAACATCGTGCCAAAGCCGCAGCAGAAGCAAAGATGCGTATCAAAGATGATATGACCTATGCTGATTTGGGTCTGGTCCAGCCTGAGGGCGGAGATGAGGTTGGCACGCCGCAAAGCCCTGGTAATCTCAATCGCAAAATCCCTAATCCAGACGATGTATCTGACCTACGTCTTATTGATAAGGATACTGGTGAAGTATTCACCTTTGACTCACAAGAGGCATTGGGCAGGTTCAAATATCAGCGTTACATGAAACGATATCTGCAAGTTATAGCCTCTATTGATGAGAATGTAGGACGTTTGCTGGATTATTTGGATGAGGCAGGGCTTAGCGAAAATACCATCGTGATTTATACCTCAGATCAAGGATTCTTTCTTGGTGAACATGGCTGGTTTGATAAGCGCTTCATGTATGAAGAATCCTTTCAAATGCCGTTCTTAGTTCGATATCCAAAAGAAATACCGGCAAACAGCCTATGTACAAATATTGCCTGCAATGTGGATTTCGCGCCTACATTTTTAGATTTCGCTGGTGAGACGATTCCAGCCTATATGCAAGGCAGAAGTTTGCGCCCTCTCCTAAATGGACAAGCCCCAGAAGACTGGCAGAATATTGCCTATCACAGATATTGGATGCACCGAGATCCAGATCACAATGCTTACGCCCATTATGGCATTCGCAATCAGCGCTATAAGCTTATCTACTGGTATAATGAAGGTTTCGACCTGCCTGGCACAAACCAAGGCGGAGAAGATAAAGAGTGGGAACTATTTGATTGCCAGAAAGACCCGCTAGAGCTGTTTAATCTCTATCATGATCCTGCCTATAAAGATGTAGTGGCTATGATGACCGCCGCGCTAACAGACAAAATGGCTGAGATTGGCGATATACCAATGCACTGAGACCTAACTCACAACTATAGTCTTATCGCCCAACTTGCTTGGTCTGACGCGGTTATAGGCATTGCAAATAACCGCAATGAAAATCTCACCACTATGATTTCGACTCAGGCAAGATACGCGTAAGATGCACATCTTCGCCGCGCAGTTGCCGCCACAAGATTGGCAACATCTCTTTATATCCTGCCCAAATTGATGTGGTTGGTGGCGGCAAATCATGCTTCAGCAACTCATGAAGGGCTGGCAAATTATAGTAAGGCACGGCTGGGAACATATGATGTTCTAAATGGTAATTCATATTCAAATAAATGAAACGGCTTATAGGATTCATATAGACTGTGCGTGTATTTAGCCGAAAATCATCAACATTTTCATCTAATCCACCATGCTGAAGCAAGCCTGTCATATTAAAATGCCATGCTCCAAAAAGGCGCGGCCCCCCGACCAGTAATAGAGGTATAAGACTGTTCAGACTAAAAACGAGCGCAATAACAGCAGCATAAATACATAGCCAAATACGCGAAATGAGAATAGCGCGCTGTGCCTGTGTAGCTGGTATAAAGGTTGCCTCATCATCGGCAAGCCTGCCAATAGCATGACGACCCATACGGCGGCACGCATCTATAAAATCAGGAATGCCGAGGAGATTGAGGCATGTATGTATAGCTTTTGGGGGGCGCATCAGGGCAATTTCAAAATCCCGCCCAGCAATGATTGTATCTGTGTGATGCCGCGCATGACTATATTTCCAAGTAATCGGATTCCGCATAATCATAAAGCAAGCTATGTGATAGACAGTACTATTCATCCATCCTGTTTTGAAAGCTGTGCGATGCCCACATTCATGCCATCTAGAATCCGCGGCAGAGGCATATAAAACCCCATATGCTGCCCAGAAAGGGATAGACCAGTGGCTTGGCATAAGCAGGATGGCAATCGTCGCAAACGATGCCATCAATAGATATAATAGGGCTGTATCTCGCAAAGCAGGGGCATCTCGCCGTTCCAGTAATGGCTTGAGTGATTTTTTATCAATTGGCGTGCGATACCAGTGTGGCGAGATCTGCGCATGCGCTGGCGCTGTTTTGGCAAACGCCGCAAGGTCATAGTCTCTTTTGTGGCTATCAGCCATACCTCTGCCCAACCTCACTATTTCGCTAACCCACCTTGTCTAGCTTATTTGCCTGTCCAGCTTGTTCAGCTTGTTCAGCTTGGCATAGGTGTCAGCCTATATTCAAGCCCAGTGAGTGCTAGCAAAGGTAGGCACGGCTGTAGCTTCATCTGGTTTTGGCGTCTGAGGGATGAGATTGATATTTTACTGCCATTCCGCTATAATGCGGCCGTTCATATTGATATTTCTTTGGCTAGGAGACGAAAATGACATTTGCTTCACAAACGCAAGTCAGAACAGACACACAAAAATATCAGGTGGTTGAAGTCGATAGCTCTATTCGTCCAGCCCGCGTGACAATCCTATCCACACATTCTGATCACGAGGATGCAACAAAAGCATGGAAAGCATCTGCATTCGCAAATATCGATTATTACGATATTTCACACAGCATTGTTGAAGTAAATGACAGGTAATAAAGACGCTTGATATTGCCTCTTACATCTTGCCAGCCTGATAGACTAGCATTAGCTACAGCGAAACCAAATTTTATTGAAATCGCCTGTCACGTCATTGGGCCTGACGCCAGATAACAAGCGCTATATTTTTACCAAAATCACCTCTCATATCACTGAGATGATGTCAATTAGGCTAGCATCAGAACACGCGCGATCTGGCCTTATCAATATCGTCTGTTATGCCGTCATGCCTGACATCGAATATTGAGATACCTAATATCTTCCAAAATCTTATGTCCTGTCATTATTTTTGGCATCAGGCTAAGCCAAGCCTATGGACAGACATAGGTGTCAGCTCAGCCCGCTTCCGCCTAGCACCAGTCTAGTACCTATCTACATCAGTGCTATAGCTTCGGTTAGAGTTGTAACCTCATAGGTAGGCGGTGTTGGCAGTCCCTCCCAGTTCTGGCCAGCGCGATTTACCCAGATTGTCTTAAACCCAAAGCTACCAGCTCCAGAAATATCCCAGTGATTTGATGAGAAGAAGGTCACATCTTTGGCTGTACATCCATAGGCATCAAGAACAAGCCGGTAGACTGCTGGGTCAGGCTTATACAGCTGTAAGCTATCAACACTCAGCATATGGTCAAATTTTGATTTCATACCAGAGGAGGCTAAGGCCTGCTCCAGCATGTCAGGCGGTCCATTTGACAAAACTGAGCAGCTTTGCTGATTTTGTATAAGCCTATCAAGTGCAATTGTAGCATCATCATAGGCAGATAATTGCGTGTATAATGATAGTAGACGTGTTCGAAGCGCAGTATCATTAAGCCCAAATTCTGCTAAGCTGACATCCAGGGCGTTTTCCGTAATTTCCCAAAAATTTATATATTGCTGCATGCTTGTTCTAAGCCAGCTATGGTTTAATTGGCGCGCACGCCATTTTGCTGCCAATTCTGGCCATATCTCAGCAAGCGCCTCCATACCAGGCTCAGAGGCTGCGAGACGGGCTGCGGAATCTACATCCAGAAGTGTTCCATAAACATCAAATACATATGGCATCAATCATTCTCTTATTGCTTTCATCAATAATATCGTAGGCTAGCATGGCAAATATGAGGAGCAGAAAATGCCATTTATATTAGATCCAAGACTTGAAACGCTATCTCATAGCATTGGGGTTATAGAGACAATAGATATTAGATTAGCGGATGACAGCCGTTTTGTATGGCTGTATCTGGTGCCGCAACTACCAGATATTTCAGAATTTGAGGATATGCCTGAGCCGATAAGAGGGAAAATCATCTCTCTGGCAACAAGCCTCAGCGCAGCAGTAAAGGCGCACTATAAAGCAGATAAAATGAACATAGCGTCTATCGGAAATATCGTGCCACAATTTCATCTACATATCGTGGCACGCCATATCGGAGATGCTGCTTGGCCTGATCCGATTTGGGGACGCGGCATTATGCAGCCCTATAGTGATGCAGACCTTTTACAAAGAAAATCTGAGCTGCAAAAGATTATTGCCACTTGTCTCTAAACGCCAACCTATCAGGCATTTACAAATTTGTTTTGGGTTTCATAGGGTGCAGCTGACCTGATATAGAGCAACACTCAGCATTTAGCGCAGTAAAATACGACTAGTTATGAGCAATATTATGGAAAACATCAAATTTCTAAAATGGGCAAGTACAGCGGCCGTTCTGACAGGTATCGCATTAACAAATCTAAATATTTTTCCGTTAAATATCATCATTCATGGGTCAGGAGCCTTAGGCTGGACCATTGCCGGTTATTTGACAAAAGATAGAGCCTTGCTAACCAATTTTTGTCTCCAATTACCGATATTTGCCTTCGGAATCGGCCGCTATTTGCTAGCCATATAATGCCTAAACTTTAGCAGAGCATACGGTCAAAAATCTCACTAAAATGCTTTATTATGCCTATGTCATAAAACTGTAATTTTTACTGATTACAAACAGGCTGGGCAAACTATCAGCAATGAAGTTAAGCCTCTAAGATTCATGTAAATAGGCTAACTAAAATAAGCTGAACAAGAAGAGAGCATCTATGAAAAACATATTATTTCTATGCACAGGAAATTCTGCTCGTTCTCTTATTGCAGAAGGTATATTGCGCCATCTTGGTGGGAATAGATATATGGCTTATTCAGCAGGCTCACAGCCAACTGGACGCCCCAACCCGGCGGCTTTAGCTGTTCTATCTGATAATGGTATTGATATCAGTTTTGCTAGATCAAAAAGCTGGGATGAATTTGCAATATCAGAGGCAGCAGAGATGCATATTGTGATTACAGTATGCAGCAATGCCGCGAATGAGACATGTCCCATTTGGCCAGGCCATCCTATGACAGCCCATTGGGGCGTTGATGATCCAGCAGCGATTACCGCACCAGCAGATGCGGTGAAAGCGGCCTTCTCAAAGACATTTGACCAGATGCACCGTCGTATAACAGCCTTCCTTAATCTTACCCTGACAGAAGATGTTGCAGACATGCAGACAGATCTGGACGCCATTGGCAGTTTAGAGGATTAATCCTCAGCCCTGACGAGTTGCTTTGCAAAGATCATGGCCAGCAAACCGCCAAGGATCTGAGCCACAATGAAATACGGCGTATCGGCGATAGAAATGCCAGAGAAACTATCTGTAAATGTCCGGGCTATTGTCACAGCTGGATTAGCAAAACTGGTTGATGCAGTAAACCAATAAGCCGCCGTAATATATAGGCCAACCAACATTGGAATCGCCTCGG
>WTHY01000066.1 GCA_011522945.1 Alphaproteobacteria bacterium | reverse complement strand
GCTATCAACGCCGCCAGACAAGCCACAAATAACACGCCCTTCTGGGCCGACTTGTGCTTGGATAGCTGTAATAGCTTGTTTGCGATAGGCTTCCATCGTCCAGCTGGCAGCACAGCCGCATATGCCCTTGGCAAAATTTTCCAGCAATTCTGCGCCGCCTGATGTATGCACCACCTCAGGATGAAACTGCACGCCATAATAGCGTCTATCCTCATTTGCAATCACAGCATAAGGCGCACCTTCCGAGCTTGCCAAAACACTAAACCCATCTGGCAGAGCGGCTACATGGTCTCCATGGCTCATCCAGACGGTTTGCGCTGTGCCTTTTGGCCAGACTGAGCCAAATAGAGGGCTTTCTTCATGAATTGTGACATCGGCACGTCCAAATTCACGGCTGGTTCCAGCCTCTACTCTGCCGCCTAACTGGCTACACATGGTTTGCTGACCGTAACAGATACCAAGAACTGGGACATTCAAATCCCATACAGCATCCGGCGCGCGCGGTGTATCAGCTGCCGTGACAGAGTTTGGTCCCCCTGATAAGATAATGCCCTTTGGGTTTGTATCTCCCATTTTTTCAGCTGCAACTGTTGATGGTAGAATTTCAGCAAAAATACCCATCTCACGAAGGCGTCGTGCAATAAGCTGCGTAACTTGAGAGCCAAAATCAATAATCAGAATGGAGTCAGACATAGTGTAAATTACCTACCCACGTGACCGCCAAGCCATCAGGCCCTTGGTCTAAATTCAGAAACCCTACATACCAGGACGGTAATTAGGTGCCTCTCTTGTAATTGTAACATCATGCACATGGCTCTCTGCCAAACCAGCTGTACTGATTTTCTGGAACGTGCAATTTGTTTGCATATCTGGAATCGTTGCATTTCCTGTATAGCCCATAGCTGCACGCAGACCACCAGATAATTGATGCAAGACATTCGATACAGGGCCTTTATAAGGCACCTGCCCCTCAATCCCCTCTGGCACTAGTTTTAAAGGCTGAGAAACCTCAGCTTGGAAATAGCGATCTGCAGAGCCGCGCGCCATCGCGCCAAGCGATCCCATACCGCGATAGGCTTTATAAGAACGGCCCTGATATAAGAAAACCTCACCGGGCGTTTCATCAGTTCCAGCTAATAACGAGCCAACCATCGCAACAGAGGCACCAGCTGCAATCGCTTTTGCCAAATCACCTGAATATTTGATACCGCCATCTGCAATCGCTGGCACACCTGCTTTTGCACAGGCACGAGCAGCATCCATAATCGCAGTTAATTGTGGCACACCAACACCTGCAATCATGCGTGTTGTGCAAATAGAACCTGGACCAATACCAACCTTAACCGCATCAACACCTGCATCAATCAACGCCTGTGCACCAGCTTCGGTGGCGATGTTACCCCCGATAATCTGTACATCATTTGATAATTTCCGCACCTGGCTAACAGTGCTCAGGACACCAGCAGAATGTCCATGAGCTGTATCAATCACAACGACATCAACACCAGCCTCAATCAGCGCCTCTGCACGCTCGACACCTTGCGGGCCAGCCCCTGTCGCTGCTGCCACCAATAATCTGCCTGCCGTATCTTTTGACGCCAAAGGATAATTTTCTGACTTTTCCATATCTTTGACAGTGATCAGCCCGATGCAGCAACCTGCCTCATCAACAACAACAAGCTTTTCGATGCGATGCTCGTGTAACAGCTTTCGCGCCTGACCAGCAGACGCATCTTGGGAAATCGTAACAACATCTGGTGTCATTAGGTCAGCTACTTTTTGGTCATTATCGCGCGCAAAACGCACATCGCGGTTCGTCAGAATACCAACAAGCTTGTTACCGTCTGTCACCACTGGCACACCACTAATGCGATGCTGTGACATAAGTTCTAGAGCATTGCCCAATGTAGCCTCTGGGCTGATGGTAACAGGATTGACGACCATACCAGCTTCAAAGCGCTTTACAGCTGACACCTGAGCTGCCTGTTCTTCAATTGTAAAATTCTTGTGCAAGACACCAATACCGCCAGCTTGCGCCATAGCGATAGCCAGCTGATGTTCTGTAACAGTATCCATAGCAGCAGAGATAAGCGGCACGTTCAGACGAATAGACTTTGTAAGTTGCGATGAAATATCCACATCACCTGGCAGGACTTCTGAATGTGCTGGTTGCAAAAGCACATCATCAAAAGTAAGAGCTTCGATAATAGATGGGGTGGGCGAAACAGATGGCGCCATGGCTATGTCCTCCAGATGCGTGGATGACGCCGATGTATAGCCTGAAAAGGGACAAAAATCCACCTTAAAACAAAGACCATGGAAAAAACCATGCCACTTGGTTCATATGGTGATCATACCTGACAGGCAGTCCTAATCAATTTCATCATTTTCGGCAGTTGGCGCACCACGATAACCGGTTGCAAGCAGGTACATTTCAACAGATTCCGCACGGCTAGCCTCTGGCTTAATATGGCGCACTTTATCAAAACGTAGATTTAGCGCATCCAGCAACACTTTATCTGTACCGCCGCGAAAGGCTTTGGTCAGGAAAATGCCACCGGGTTCTAAAATTTCATCTGCAAAATCCAGAGCAATTTCTAAAAGCCCCATGGTCCGCAAATGATCTGTTGGTCTGTGCCCAGTTGTTGCAGCTGCCATATCTGAGATGACCGCATCAGCTTTACCGCCAATGGCCGCGCTGACCTTATCAAGCATGTCTGGCTCGGTGATATCACCTACAAAAATCTCAGCATCAGGAACAGATTCCGTTTCAAGCAGGTCAATACCCACAAGCTTACCTTTGCCTTGAGATAGTCGGCACCTATCGCTTACAACCTGCAGCCAGCCGCCAGGTGCGCATCCTAGGTCAACAACATGCATATGCGGCCGCAGAAAGCCAAATTTATCATCCATCTGCTCTAGCTTGATAGCGGCTCTGGAGCGCAGACCACGCCGGTGTGTTTCATTAACATAAGGATCATTAAGCTGGCGTGTCAGCCAGCGCTGGGATGAGGGTTTGCGTCCTCGCATTTTCTTTGGCTGAACCGTAAGCCCTGCTTTCCCGCGATAAGACCTACCTGAACTACCTTTACCTGCGCGGCTGCTATTGCCTGAGCCACCCGATTTTTTCCCCTGAGTCATATGTGACGTGCCTTACCTATGCGGCGCTCTTGCATAGAGCTAAACCGCATGAATTTCCCCTGAATCATATATGGCGCACCAGTAACTTGTGGTGCTGTCGCGTTTACTTTGACCGCCTATCTTTGTTTTACGCGCTTTTTTCAGGATGTCCAAACACCAAACGATACATCCATACAAATGGGCTGGCCAAGAGACGGAAAATACGACCAATATCTTCACCCAATCCTATGGTTGCAGGGACCACAAACAGCACCAAGCATGTTGTTACACCAAGGCCGAATACAATGGTTGTTGCCATCGGTATCAGGAATTGTGCTTGCAAGCTTGTTTCGAACATGAGGGTAGATAAGCCGCCTATTGTTGTCAGTGATGTCAAAATCACAGGACGCAATCTATCAGCTGCCCCAGATATGACTGCCTCTTCAAGGCGGCTCTTATCACCGCCAAATTCTTCAAGTCGCCTCTCAATCGTTGCCACAAGAATAATGGAATTATTCACCACAATGCCAGATAAGGCTACGAGGGCGAATAAGGAGAGGATATTCAGGTTTAGGCCCATAACAAAATGCCCAAACACTGCCCCGATCAAACCAAATGGGATCATTATCATAACTGCAAAGGGTCGTGTCCAGCTTGAAAATACCCATGCCAAAATCACGTAAATTGATATGAGAGCCAGTGTGCCGCCAATTTGCATATCCGCAAAGGCTTCACCCTGCTCTTCATCACGTCCGCCAAACCTATGACGCAGGCCGCTATCACGCATAAATTCAGCAAACTCGCCACTTTCAAGAGATTCCCTTAATTGCGCTGTATTGATGACATCATCATCAAGATCGCCCTGAATAGCCACCTCCCGGAATCCGTCCTGACGACGCACAACTGAGAAACCAAGACGCTCTTCTACGGTGGCCACATCTCCTAAATCAACATTTGTTCCCGCTGGTGTGACAAGACGTAAATCGGCCAGATTATCTGAGGAAATTTCACTGTCTGGACGCGATAGACGCACAGTGACCTCCTCATCTCCGCGTGCAAAACGCTGTACAATTGACCCATCCAGAGCTGCCCGTATTTGGGCGCCAACTGATGACACTGTGAATCCCAGAGAGCGGCCTAACGGTGTCAGACGTACAATGCGTTCTTCAGCGCCGTAATTGAGATTTTCTTCAATATCTTCAGTGCCGGCGATAGCATCCGTGATGGTAATCACCGTTTGTGCCGCTGCCTTCAACTGTTCAAGATCATCACCCATCAACCGTATATCAACCTCACGGCCTGGTGGGCCACCAACGGGCGCTCTTACGAGCAATCTTTCGAGGCCTGGCTGAGGCTGAATTTCTGCACGGAGTGCTGCAACAAAATCTGTTACACGTACAGACCGGCTATCGGCTGTCACAAGCTCAATCATCAAACCGCCCTTGAGCTCGTCAGCCGCCCCTGTTGCTTGACCTTGCTCACCGGCGCCAACATTCCCGCCTATCTGAGAGAAGGCGAATGAAATCAGCTCTTCACCATCAGGCGTTAATTCTTGTTCAACTTTGTCTAAGGCGCGCTCCACCTCTGAAATCATGGCTTCTGTTTGGCCACGTGTTGACCCTGAGACCATGGTCACATTCGCATAAACACGATCAGCCTCTGGCGCAGAGAAAAACACAAATCCAACACGGCCACCAGCAATCATACCCACTGAAACGAGTAACAGCCCAAAAGCCAGTGCTAATGTTGCATACCGGAAACGATAGGCAATACCAACCAAAGGCGCGAAGACACGATTTTTAAAGAAATCAAAACCAGCATCAAAGCCGCGTCTAAACCATCCAGGCTCCTTTGTTCCTGAACCATAATGGGCAAGGTGTGCAGGTAGAATAAAGAAACATTCCAATAATGAAGCAACAAGCACTGCGCAGACTACGGCAGGGATAGCCCCAATAATCACGCCAATAATGCCCTTTACCATAAATAATGGCAAAAAGGCTGCGACTGTTGTCAGCATGGCTGAGATGACAGGCGGTCCCATGCGTGTTGCTGCCATGACTGCAGCCTCTTTCATTGGCAGATTGCGACGCACACGCAAATGTTCTGCATGCTCGCCAATCACAATGGCGTCATCCACCACAATGCCAAGTGCCATAATCAGCCCAAAGAGTGAAATCATATTGATGGTCTGACCAGAGACCAGCATCACACCAAACGTCGCCAGAAATGCTACAGGAATTCCCGCTGCTACCCAGAATGCCACACGACCTGGCAAGAATAGGAACAGAACCGTCATCACAATGATGAGGCCGCCAATACCATTACTCACCATCAATTGGATACGCTCTGATATTAAAATAGCACGCACATCATGCTGAGCTATCTGCAAATTTTGCGGCAGGGTTGGCGCTTTATCCATTACATAGTCTTGCACAATGGCATTTGTCTGAAGAGAGTCAGAACTGCGTCCGCGCAACACATGGATTTCGATTGCTGGCTGCTCCTTATGCGTCAAAAGGAGTGCTGGATCACGCACCGTATCTGTGAGACGCGCAATATCGCCGAGCAAAACCGAAGATCCGTCTTCTCGCACAAGCACTTCAATATCGGCAAATTCTGCAGCTGACTTTCGCTTGCCAAGCGAGCGCACACGCAAAGCACCATCTGCAAACCGGCCAGCTGGCACATCAACAGAGGTTTGTGCAATTGCATTAGAAATAGTGATGAGAGATAAGCCGAGGCGTGCAAGCTCTTGCTCATTGACCTCAATCAAAATTTCTTCATCTGGCAGGCCAATAATTTCCACCTTATCAGCGCCACGCTGCAGCAAATCTTCTTTAATAGCTTTACCATGATACCGCAGAGCATCGATGGAATAAGGGCCATATAAAACTAGGCGTGATATCGTATCAAAGAACTCAGCTTTAACGACTTTTGGCGCTTCTGCTTCTGTTGGAAAATCAACAAGACCGACCGCCGCTTCAACATCGGCGAGCGCTTTTTGCATATCTGTACCAAATTCGAATTCAACCTGTGTTGTCCCCCGCCCTTCAAATGAAGAGGAATTGACACGTTTCACATTCGCAATTGTGCGTAATTCAGGTTCCAGCGTTTGGATAATATTGGCATCCACATCCTCAGCTGTTGCCCCAGACCAATCGACTGTTACCCCAACCACTTCAACATTAATGTCAGGAAAAAACTGTTTGTTTAGCCTATTGGCAGACATGACCCCGATGACGAGCATCAGGATCATTACGATATTGGCAGCCGTACGGTGTCGTGCAAAGAATTCGATCATATTTCCAAACATCACTAAGCCCCCTTTTAAGATCCAGAGGTGGATGTAACACGCACACGCATACCAGGTCCGATCCCAGGCAGCCGGCTAGAGACAATATTATCTCCAGCTTGTAATGCTCCGCTAACCCAAACGCTGCCCCCAGCGCGATATTCAGCACGAACTGTACGCATTTCAGTTTTGCCATCTAGGATGACAAATACCTTATCATTATTGACTAGCGCTTCTTCTGGCAGCTCAAATACATCTTCAAGCACCTTGCCGACAAAACGGACCTCGACAAATGCACCCGGCGGAATAATGGCTGCTTTTCCACTCTCCAAGACAGCATAAAGTTGACCACCGCCTTCACGTTTATCAACTATAGCTTCAGCGCGTGTAATCGTTGCAGCAACACGCGCAACTTCAGTGCCACCCGTACGCCATGTGACATCAACAATCTGACCAACAAGCGAAGAGACATTTGCAAAAATTTCTGCCGGAACTGTGAATGGCACTTCTAAGCTGGTAGGGTCTGTCAGTACGGCAACAGCGGCTGCATTTGAGACACGTTTGCCAAGCCCAATAGACACATTAGAAAGCGTGCCAGCAAACGGAGCCCGCAAAATACTATCGTCAATATCTTGCTGGCGGCTCTTACGTGCTACTTGCAATTGTGCCAGCCTACTTTTAGCAAGAATAAGCTGGTTTTCAGCAATTGTAAGGGCAAGCTCAGCCTCATCTAGGGCTGATGCAGAGGCAACCTGACGCTCTACCATCTGCTTGGTACGCAGCAAGGATTTTTCCCGCAAAATTATCTGTTTTTCCAGTGAAGCAATATTGCGCTCTTCACCTGAAATCT
This sequence comes from Alphaproteobacteria bacterium, assembly GCA_011522945.1. Lineage (GTDB taxonomy): Bacteria > Pseudomonadota > Alphaproteobacteria > Puniceispirillales > Puniceispirillaceae > WTHY01. The sequence continues at coordinate 15,665 of WTHY01000066.1, read as the reverse complement.
GCACTTCAACCTCTTCAAGAGCAAGCTGATAGCGCACATCATCCAACTGTCCGAGCACATCACCAGCTGCAACAGATACACCATTACGCATATCTACTGAAATGGACGATACCTCTCCTGCAGAACCAAAGCGTAAGTCCGCAGACCGCGCTGCTGCCACAGTGCCATAAGCTGTCAGGATAGGCGCGGCATCACGCTGCTCTGCGATGGTTGCAGAAACTGTCCAAACCTGCTCCTGACGCGGTTCTGCAATCACCTCTGGCTTGGTTGAGACAAGATAGTTGTAGAGCCAGATAAACAGGCCTAGAAACAAAATGGCGGGGACAGCCCGCACTAAAAATCGCAAAATTGCACGAAACATTAAGAAAAACCCTTTTCAGCCGGTACAGAGTTTATAGTGCGAGACAATAAATTTGGATGACTAAAAATCAACCTAAATATGATGAAAAAACCTTTTACGTAACAAGTAACTGGACCAACATCCATTTACGTCGACATAATCCACCGCAATGAACAAAATCACAGAAAAATATAGAATTTTATGACACCTCCATCCGCCATATGCCCAACAACATTTTCCTCAGCAATGCGGGCTATTATCTTTATGGCCATACCGTTATCTGTTGCACAAATGCTAACGGTTAGCATCATGACCGCTGATATCTGGATGATGGGGCGTATGAGCACAATAGACTTAGCTGCGGGGTCTCTTGCTATCCGGTTTTATCAACCATTTTACTTCTTTTCTCTTGGCATATTGACCATTGTAGGCCCGCTTGTCTCACAAGGGCTAGGCAGCGGCGATGACAGACATGTACGTCGCAGCTTTCGCCAGGGGCTTGTCGTGGCGCTAGGCTTTGGCACTTTATTTGCTATTCCCGTATCACAAGGTGATTGGTTATTACCTGTTCTTGGCCAGGACCAAGTCATATCAAAACATGCAAAGACATACCTCACACTGTCAGCGATAAGCATGCCTGTTTTGAACATATTCATCATATTTCGATTATTTGTGATTGCGCATGACCAGCCGCGTATCCAGCTTCAGGCCGTCATATTTGGTTTGCTCCTCAATATCATTTTGAATTATCTGTTTGCTTATGGTTTTGGGCCACTTCCTGCATTAGGCATTGAGGGCATAGCCCTAGCCACATTATGTGCCTACATAGCAATGAATATGTATTTAGGATGGGTCATACAGACAAAATTACCATTTAAAGCATTCGCTCCATTTCAAAGATTATGGGTCATGGATTGGGACCTAACATTACGTCAATTACGCCTAGGTATACCGAGTGCGATACTTGTCACGACCGAAACAGGTATGTTCACAGCTGCTGCTTTGATGGTAGGCGTCTATGGGAGTCATGCTATTGCTGCAGCCTCCATCGTAGTGCAGATTGCAGCTATCGCATTTATGTTGCCGCTAGGTATCTCGATTGCGGCCTCTATTCAGCTTGGTCGCGCTGCAGGCATGAAACATGCGCAAAACATTCTAATCATTGGTAAAGCAGCTTTGCTATGCACCACGGCTATTACAGCCATTGTGATGATAATTATCTGGCTTGCTATGGATTTGATCCTCATAACGTTCTTGGCTTCAACAAACCCAGATTATGAGGCTATCAGGACCGTAGCTGTCGGTCTGTTTATTATAACAGCGTTATTCCAGGTGCCGGATGGCCTCCAAGCTGTGCTTTCTGGTGGTCTGCGCGGCTTAAATGATACATTCTGGCCTGCTATTATCGGATTTATCAGTTTTTGGGGTATCGGCCTTGGTAGCGGTTATGTACTTGGCTTCTGGTTTGGTTTGGGACCTACTGCGATTTGGTCAGGCGTGGCAATTGGTCTAACAGCAGCAACAATCGGTTTATATGTGCGATGGCATCTGCGCATGAAAGCTATCGCTGCTGGCGGCCAGATCCTATCAAAATAACGGATGGTTATACCGCATATTGTACATGAGTAGATAATGTAGTTTTATAAAAGGATCCGTAATCGAAAAGACCCAAAAATGCGCACTGACTTAGACACAAATTTCAGTCTATCACAGCCTCTCATCTCTTCGGATGAGGCGAAATTTACCATCTGGCAGGAAAGAGCTGCCGAACTATGTCATAAGTCAGATCAGTCTTTGTGGGCATCTATTTTCGCTGCAGCACCACACCTCCACCAAACTGCACAGCAATTTAGCGCAGATAGCTTGCATCAGATGCTGATATCGCCAGCAGATGAGATAGCCCAAGAAATCAATGACTGGCAGGCTGCATGTGCTAACTACATAGATGATAATGCTTTCATGTCTGCGGTTCGAAAATTGCGGGTAAAGGTGTGGCTTACCATCGCTGTGGCCGAATTATCTGGCCGGTTTTCGATGCCCGATTGCTATCATTACCTGTCTCTAACGGCGGAAAAAGTCCTGCAGCGTACCACATTTTGGATATGTGAGCAGACTGCTATCATGCAGCCTTTGCGTGAGGAAACATACTATAAAGGATATATCATTCTTGCCCTTGGCAAGCTGGGTGCCGCAGAGCTGAACTATTCCTCAGATCTTGACCTCATTATCTTGCATGATAGTGCAGCGACGGGAATAGACAGGCAGCATTTCGTTGCTATGACCAGACGCCTGGTACATCTATTATCGGCACAGACAAAAGATGGGTTTGCGTTTCGCATTGACCTTAGGCTGCGCCCAGACCCTGGGGCAACTGCAATCTCTATCGATCAAACTGCTGCCCTCTCCTATTATGAGAGCCAGGCTCGGACTTGGGAAAGAGCCGCATTTATACGTGCACGCCCCATTGCAGGAGATCGCAAAGCGGGTCAGGCATTTCTTGATGAGTTGCAGCCCTTTATCTGGCGCCGTTATCTGGATTATTCTGTTATTGATGATTTAAAAATCTGGCTGCAAAAGAAACCTGTGCCTGCAGAGTATTTTGGTTTTGATGTCAAAAATGGTGCTTATGCCATACGCCATATAGAGCTGCTGACACATATTTTGCAGCTTTTAAACGGTGGTCGCCATAAATGTTTGCGCACCAATTCAACGCATGAAGCGCTAGAGCAATTGGCGCACTTAAATATCCTGACAAAGCCGCAATCAAAACAACTGCAATCTTTATATGACGCTTGGCGTTGCATTGAACATCGTATTCAATACCAAAGAGATGCACATCTTTATCGACTGCCCAGAGGGGCAGAAGATTTTGAGGTTTTTGCTCGCTTTTCAGGATTTGAAACAGCCACTGAGCTACGTAGACACCTTGAACAGTTGCAAGGGCAAACAGCATCTGCGGCACATCATCCTGTTCTACAAAAGCTGCTCGAGTCAAAAACAAATCAACAAAATATCACTAGTCAGGCGACAGTTGAAAATCACGCACCAAATCTACAGGATGTCGATTTAAGACGCGAATGGTTGGCCAATATTGGCTTTGAAAACGCATATTCAATCAGTAATATTGTAGATGGCTGGCTAAGTGGGCGTATAGCCGCAACCAGAAATAGCCGTGCACAGCAATATTTAATAAAATTATTACCAGAGCTGTTTGCACAGCTCGCCAGCACAGACATGCCAGATGAGGCGTTTGCTGCTTTTGCGGATGTTATTGAAGGCCAGCCAGCAGGTGTGCAAATCTTTGCCCTACTCGAATTTCATCCAAAATTAGTTGGTTTGATTGTGGATATTTTAACAAGCGCACCACAATTAGCTGACCAGATCAGACGGTATCCTGAATTGATGGAATCGCTCCTAGACCCAGCATTCTTTCAACAGTTACCAGACACGTCTTTGCAGATTGATATCGATGCGTCTATCGAGGCCCAGCTAGATCAAATTCGGCGCCTCATGCGCCCAATTCGGTTTGGTATTTCTGTACACCAGCTCCAGCGCCTATCTGATGAAACCGAAATTGCACAAGCATATACTGAACTGGCTAGCCAGGCTGTATATCATATCACCCGTCTTGCACGGGCAGATATGATCAGACGTCATGGCAGGATTACAGCGGAATTTGCCCTTATTGGCTTAGGCAGTCTAGGAAGATACGCCATGAATGGGCATTCTGATCTCGATCTCATAGCGATTTATGATGGAGATCTAAGCTGTCAATCAGAAGGTGATGCTCATGGTGGCCGGTCTATCGGACTTAGCGCCTATATGATCCGCCTGACCCAAACAATCGTTAGCTGGCTGACTATTCATACATCTGAGGGGGCACTCTATGAAGTGGATATGCGGCTACGTCCAGATGGAAATGCCGGGCCGCTTAGCGTGCATGTGGAGAGGCTGCATAACTATTTTGAGTCAGAAGCTTGGCCTTGGGAGAGGCTGGCATTTCACTCAGCCCGCACAATCACAGGCGATGATAGGCTCATATCGGTTCTGGATAAATTACAGAAGATGCTGAAAGCGCAGCCAATAGAGCCACGCAAATTGGGTGAAAATCTGCAGACCATGCGGGCTAAATTGCATGCAGCATTTCCTGTTGATATGGAGAAAACGCCATGGAGGCTCAAACGCATTGCTGGCGGTAGCTTAGATTGTGATTTACTACAACAGCTTGCATCGAAATACCCCCATATCATCTTAACTGAAGATGAGGCAAAGGCGATATCTAGAATAGAATTCCTATCCTATTGGCTACAAGTTGGTCTTGGGCGCAAAGCCGAAATAGAACAGCTTCCAGAGCGGTTAGGCGTGTTGATGGCCCGTCATATGAATATGCCGGGCCAGCAGGCTGTACTAAATCAGCTTAGACAGGATACAGCCTTAATCGCGCAAAGACTAGAAACAGCGCTACAGCTTGATCTTGGCGCCAGCCCAGAGACCGATAAGCATCATCACAACAAAGAGTAAAACAGCACTAAAATTTGTTGAAAGAGATGCTATGGCTGGGCCTGGGCATAACCCACCAAGTCCCCAACCGACACCAAATAGGGCTGCCCCTATAAGAATTGGACGGTCTATCTTGGTCAATTTTGGCAGTTGAAACATCTCAGCAAAGATAGGGTTTGGCCGCTTAAGCACAATTGGAAAGCCAATGAGCGTAACAGCAATGCCGCCAACCATGACAAAAGCCAGAGATGGATCCCAAATACGTGTGATATCCAAGAAGCCTTGTACTTTTTCAGGATTAAGCATCCCCGAAATCGCCAAGCCAGCACCAAAGATGAGCCCAATAAATGCGGCAGATAATAATCTTGTCATATCAGCCTCCTACAATAAATACAGTTATCATGCCAAAGGCTACAAAGGTGCAGGTTGCTGTTATAGACCGCAGCGATAAACGGGAAATGCCGCAAATACCATGACCTGATGTGCATCCAGATCCTATGGCTGTTCCGACACCTACCAACAGGCCAGCTATCGCCAATAGCATTCCATCAGCTACGAATATGCTTTCAACTGGCCCAGATAGAGCTGCAATAAATAGCGGCCCTGCCAATAATCCGATAATAAAGGCAAGGCGCCAGCCAGTATCTTTAGATTTTGGTGTGCGGACCAAAGCACCAGCAATGCCTGACACACCCATTATACGGCCATGCAAAGCCATCAGCAGCAAGGCTGCACAACCAACCATTACACCACCAATTAGAGATGCAATAGGCGTGAAATTTACCCAATCAATCGTCATAATACCCCCTCATAATTACTCTTTATTTTGTAATTCATCACCTGCATTTTGCCTAGCCTATTTGAAACCATTGACCCTATTAGAAATTACACAGTAACTGTTGGTCAGTTCCCAGATTCTACCTCATACAATTGCGATTTTGTTAATCATTCCCTGCATAGCTGCACTCTGCTTAGTTGGTATCTCCTTGATTAAGCTCATATTTGATGGGTTCTTATCAGTTAGATTTTAGCTAGCTACACTCTAAACGGTCATTTTCAATTTAACTGCGAGCTGACTAACTAGTTACCAACCAGCCCTTACTTATTAATGCAAATTCATGTTGGTTCTTTTAGGTATGTTCTTTTTTCTTTGCTTATGGATGATGTAAATGACCTGTGATGCCACCGAAATTGGTCCGGTATCGCATTTACGACCGTATCAGGGCGTATTTAGAAGAGCATGCTGTTGTTACCTGATTTAAAGGTCTTGCATAATACGAGGAAACATAGAGAGCGGCAAAGTCGATACATAAAGCCGTCACTTTTTTGTGTAAATGTCCGAACAGGACAGCACATTGAAATCGCACAACCCCTTTTTTAGGAATCGCGCAAATATGTTCCAGAGCCTCCGTGAAAATTGGACTCTCTTTTTCGGCCTGTTGCTGATCATGGCTGGCAATGGTCTGCAGATGGTTTTACTTGGCCTGCGTGCTGGTGCGGCAGACTATTCTACCATTATGACTGGTATCATGATGGGTGGCTATTTCCTTGGCATGTTTATTGGCTCCGTCATTGTGCCAAAACTCTTATCAGATGTAGGACATATTCGTTTATTTGGGGCTGTTGCTGCTGTTGCCTCAGCAATTGTGCTCATGCACACCTTAACGCTTAATCCTTACATCTGGGCAGTTTTACGCCTTATTACCGGGATTTGTTATGCAGGCATGTACATCATCGTGGAAAGTTGGCTGAATGAAAAAGCGACAAATGAAACACGCGGCCAGATACTCTCTCTATATATGATAATTACCATGGCTGGTATGGGCGGCGGACAGCTGCTGTCAGGCTTAGATGATGGCCTATCCACGCAACTCTTCCTTGTTGCCTCTATTTTTGTGTCTATAGCGGTCGTGCCAATCTTGGTCACAGTTGCAAAGGCGCCTGAGTTTAGCGAACCAGAGCGGATTTCCCTACGCCGCCTTTATGGCATTTCCCCTTTGGCAATGTTGGCCATGTTATTACAAGGCGTGACAGCCTCAATGATATTTGGCATGGGGCCTACTTTCGGAGGCACTATTGGGATGAGTGCTATACAAGTCTCGTATTTCATGGTGGCTGTTACAGTTGGTACCATGCTTCTACAGTTCCCTGTCGGGCGTATGTCAGATATTCTGGATAGACGCCTTGTGATCCTCATCGTGTCCATTTTATCGAGTATAACAGCCTTTATAGCGATGCAATTTGGCATTAATAATTACTGGCTGTTAGTATTGGGTATGGGGATACATGGCGGCCTTAGCATGTCTATATATTCACTCGCAATCGCCCACGCAAATGACTATCTAACACCGCGCCAGATGGTGGCAACTGCCTCCGCGCTTGTTATGGTCAACGGTATGGGCGCTATCATCGGCTCGCCTCTTGTGGCAGCTGCGATGGATAGTGTTGGCAATTTTGCCTATTTCGGCATGATTGGGGTGATTCATTTTAGTTTGGCAAGCTTCGTGCTGTGGCGAATGTTTGCAAGCCCAGCGACACCAACCGAAGCGCAAGGCCCATTTGTTGCGGTTCCAGAGGCCAGTACAGCGGTGGCACTTAGCCTGAACCCTGAGACAGCTTGGGTGGCAACAGATGAGGAAAGTGAGATTGAGGCAGATCCGCTTGCAGATAATCCATATTTCCCATCTCCTGCCACGCAAGAACAACAATAAACCGCCGATCTTTAGCACCATACAGCTAACACAAAGCCCCAGTCCTTTCAGGTAGGGGCTATACAAGTGCACCCACATCATCACCTTTTGGCAATGTATGTGCTGGCCAGTTGCAGGATATTTCAGATAGACGATTAGATGTAGTTAGACTGTCAGGCTTTTTAGGTTAGATATTATATATTAGTTTTATATTATTTAATCTATCGTCGCTGATGGTGTGAACAATGACAGTTACTCGACTGATGATACCTGTTTTATGTACGTGGTTTATGCTCGGCCTAATAAACCTGCCTGCTGCTGCCACCAAAACTCTTGAGGTGCAAGTTTCTGCTGTGACAGACGGTGATAGTCTACGTGCAGGTGCCATGCGGCTCCGTCTTTTTGGAATAGATGCACCGGAATTGGCACAAAAATGTCAGTCGGCTGAGGGACATGATTATGCCTGTGGTATCGTAGCGCGTGACCGTATGCGTGAACTTGTACCTATAGGAACAGATTTGCAGTGCACACATCTTGATACAGACCGCTACAAACGACTTGTTGTATCTTGTAAGAATAACAATGGGGATATTGCAGAGCAGCTGATTGCTGAAGGAATGGCGATTGCCTATCGCTATTATTCGCATCGTTATGTACCAGCAGAATTATATGCTCGTGAAAATCGTTTAGGTATATGGGCAGGTAGCTTTCAAGAGCCTTATGAATTTCGGCGCGCACAACGTCAGTAAAGCAGGGACATTATGCATCAGCTTTATGCCAGTCAAGATGCAGGCTATACATGGTTTGTGCTAATCTGAGAGGCAGCGAAGTTATCTTCTTTCAGCCTATCTATTTTAAGACTATCTATGAAATTTTTATATGACTGGAGGCGGAAAAACCAGACCTACCCTGTCCTCACAACAGCCCTAATTCACGTAATTCTGCTGCCATATCTGCTGGCATAGGGGCCTCACCATCTGCTGATACGGGCATGTCATCCGGTGTATCTGATGCCTCAAGATATCGCCAACCCTGAAAAATGCGCACCTGCCGCGGCCATACAGGTATCAATTCAGGATGCAATACTATCCCACATCCTGGCTTGCCATCAGCGCGGGTAATTTCAATTAAATCCGTGATGCGCTGACGAACTTGCATTTTGCCTTTGATAATCCAGTAAATAGACCCACCATCAAGCAATTCAGCAGCCCGTTTGGGTCGATTGCGTGTTGGGTGTAAAATTGGCTGGCCGGCTGCCATATATCGTTGCTGCCAGCCACGCAAACTGTCAATGGAAGTTGCACCTACAGATAATTTTTTTAGATGTACTGTCATGTCTTGATATATATATATGCCTTGGCGCGTCAAAGACTAGCTTTTATTTATAGTAAAAATAGTCCAGCAAGACCTAAAAATACAAAGAACCCTATAACATCTGTAACAGTCGTCAGAAATACGCTTGAGGCCACAGCTGGGTCCACACCCAACCGCACCAAAGTGAGCGGAATAACAGTGCCGGAAAGTGCTGCAACTACAAGATTTACAATCATAGCAGCGCCAAGTACCAGCGCGACATTTATATTGCCAAACCAGATTAGACAAAATATGGCAGCGACTACCGCAAATAACAGACCGTTTAGCAGCCCAACCAGAAGCTCTTTACGAGCAAAATCCAATACTTTCGTTTGACCAAATTCACGCATGGCAATGGCCCTGACAGCGACCGTAACAGTCTGTGTTCCTGCATTACCCCCCATAGAGGCAACGATAGGCATCAGCACTGCAAGCACGACAAGCTGTTCTATAGTGCTTTCAAAAAAGCCAATCACTATGGAGGCCAGAACAGCTGTCAGCAAATTCACCATCAACCAACCAGCACGACCACGTAGTGTCTCTAGCACTGAGATACGGATATTGGCATCTGACACACCTGCTAATGCCATCAGATCTTCCTCTGCCTCTTCATCGATAACATCAAGGACATCATCTTGCGTGATAATGCCGACAAGCCTGCCTTCATCATCTATGACGCCAGCACTAATCATGGCATAGCGACGGAACAGAATAGCTACCTCTTCCTGGTCCATAAGAACAGGGATAGACCGCATATCCTGATCCATTATCTCAGAGAGCCGTTTCGGGCGTGCTGTACAAAGCAACCGGCTCAGCGGCACCTCTCCAATCGGATGGCTCGCAGGGTCTGTGACCATAATCTGATGGAAATCCTGTTTATCAAATTCTGCAGACCGCAAATAATCAATTGTCTGGCCAACAGTCCAGAATGGCGGCACGACGACCATTTCACGTTGCATGAGGCGGCCAGCAGAATCTTCAGGATAGGCGAGTGCCTGCTCAACTAGCACACGATCTTGCGCCGGCATGGCTTGTAGCACTTCATCAAGCTCATCTGGCTCTAGCTCTTCTGCAATGGTGACAACATCATCCGAATCTAGTGATGGCAATTTTTCAGCAATAGCATCAGGGCCAAGCACATCTAAGACTTGTTCAAGTCCCTCCTCGTCAAGATAGGCGATAGCCTCTGGATCAAGATCCTCCCCTAACGCGGCAATAAGATTAGCACAAATAGATGGTTTAACACGCTCAAGTAAATCTGCCTGATCAGCTGGGTGTAGCGGTGCAACAAGCATACGAACCCGGCTATGCTGCCCAGCCTCAAGCGCGTCCAGAATTGCATCTTCAACCTTGGGTGTCAGACCATAGAGCGAGGCAACCTGTAGCGCATTCGGATCCTGTGCATCAGGGCGCATATTTTCAAGTGATGTTCGGCTCATCAACTGCCCCTCTCTAATGGCCTGTAATAATAACGCGGTATATACGGATAATGCTTACAGATTTTATCTGAAAGACCATAAATCCCTCACGGCGTTCCAACTGGCAGTCCGCATATGAAACTGGATTGCTGCCAGCTAAGCGCCTATATCATAGTAACAGAAGATACCGCTGTTAGCAAAAACCATAGCCTTTGTAATAAAGTTACAAAAATGAATTTTGAAATAAAATTACCATGGTAAATTTTCACCTACATCCCTTTACTGGAGAAGCCTTTCCATGGATAGGTGGTGATTTGCAAACCTTGCGTGACTGGGTCTTTCCCCCAGTGAGCGGGGCCGATAGTGCCACGGAGTTCACAATCTCTCTGAAGGATGGTGACAGCCTGACCTATCGCCTGGAATATCCAGCCACTATTCCAAAGGCTGTTATGATTATTGTGCATGGCCTTGGCGGGTCAGCACAATCTCAACATGCACGCGCACTCTCAGATGATGCGCTTGCTAGCGGCTATATTTGCATGCGCGTGAATATGCGCGGCGCCGGTAGCAGCAGACCTTTATGTCATCAAACCTATCACGCTCAACGTGGCAGTGACCTTTTACATTTCATAACTGCAGCAAGAACAGGTTTTCCAGACCTTCCAATTTTTATGATTGCTCATTCATTAGGTGGTAGCGTTGCTCTGAATATGCTTCTAGATTTTCCAGAGGAGGCTATGCAACTATCTGGGATGATCACGATATCAGCTCCTCTTGATTTGATAGAGAGTAGTGCACAATTCCATAAAATACGGAACCGTCCTTACATGCGGTATATCCTCTCTGGGCTCAAGGACTTATCAAAAAACTGTCCGGGGTTGGACACATCCTATCAGGATGCAGCAGCCGCGGCCAAAAGCTTGGTAGAATTTGATGAATATGTAACAGCGCCAGTAAATGGATTTCCCTCTCTTGAGGCGTATTACAAATCTGCAAGCACAGCTCATCGTTTGTCTAATGCAAACAGACCTTTATTGCTTATCCATGCTAGAAATGACCCTTGGATTCCAGTAACACCGTATTTATCGGCAACAGTCTCGCCAACATCGAAAATAAGTCTCAGCACTGGCGGCGGGCATATAGGGTTCCATGAACGTGGCCAGGCTGGTCAACGTTGGCATATTAAAACGGCGATCGATTTCTGCGATTATCTGTGCAGATGATTGCAGGCAGTCTGCTGATTCTCCCTGTTGATTATGGGCATCTACCAATCATTAGTGCGCCAGAAACTGTTTTACAGCATCAGCCAATTTTTCAACAGCCAAAGGGCTGCAATCAAGATGTGTGACCAGCCGGAAGGTGCTGACCTCGCTATAAAGGCTAGGGCCACTAATGATAATATCTTGTTCTGCAAGCGCTGCCTGTAATTTCAGCCCTCTATCTGCTGGCAGCGTTAAGAATACCATATTGGTCTCAACAGCATCTAAATCCACAACAGCATCTGCATGCTGATTTAGAGCTTCTGCGAGCTGGCGCGCCAGCTGATGATCTTCAGCAAGTCGTTCAACATGATGCTCAAGAGCATATAGGCCTGCTGCGGCTGCAATGCCTGCTTGCCGCAACCCGCCACCCAACATTTTCCGCAAACGCCGGGCTCGCTTGATAAAATCTGATGGGCCAACAAGGACAGAGCCAAAGGGAGCACCAAGCCCCTTTGATAAACAAAGCGATACAGTATCAAATAAGTTTGCATAATCCTGCAGGCTTGTACCTGATGCCACCACAGCATTCATAAGACGTGCACCATCTAAATGCAGTTGCAATCCTGCTTTACGGGCTGCTGCTGTAATGTCATGCATATATCTATAAGGTTGCACACGGCCACTCACGGTATTTTCCAAACTGAGTAGCTTTGTCATCGGAAAATGTGAATCATCTTGCTTGATAGCGCCCAACATCTCAGAAATTGAAATCTGCCCATTTGCTGCTGTTGGCAGGCCACAGGCAATTGCACCACCAAGTGCGGATGAACCGCCAGCTTCATAGCTAATTACATGATATTCCGATCCAGCCAGAAACTCTTCACCACGATGAAGATGCGTCAATAACGCAATCAGATTACTTTGTGTGCCAGAGCTTACAAATAATGCATTCTGTTTGCCGGTCATATCTGCAACTACTGCCTCAAGGCGGTTAACAGTCGGATCATCAGCATAGACATCATCGCCAAGGGGCGCAGATAACATCGCCTGATACATCCCTTCGGTAGGCTGTGTGACTGTATCGCTTCTAAAATCCATGCGTCTATTAAGCATTTGTGCTGTGGACATAAAAAATCTCTGTTCAACTTAGATAGTCAGAGCTTAGCTTAGCTGCCGCTGTGGCTTAATTCAAAGGAATAAAAAAAGGAGAGGTTCCCCTCTCCTTTTCGTGTCAGGCAGACGTAAATCTACCGTTTTGCCAAAATTCTAGATTTTAGCTTATGCCTCGCCCCGACAAGAAAGGTTGCTCTCCTGCCAACACAAAACACCGGTCTTTACATTTGCAATAAACTGGACACTCGACATTCGATCACCTCCTTTTCAATTATTTCACCCATCTGGCCCATGAAACGCCAGTAACGCCACACTGCGCCTAAGCATTTCGGGACACAAGAGTGCGTGTAGGGATTTTTCACGCTTTGGCGGGTGTGATCTCGCTCTGCGGACGTGTTGCGATATAAACCCCGAGCGAGGCAAGTATCATGCCACCAATATCTATGCCTGTCATTGGTTCTGCGAGGACAACATATCCCATCAATGCCGCTGTCGGCGGCACCAGGAAAAAGAGAGCCGTTGTCTGACTTGCCGTCCCTCTTTTCAATAGAATTAAGAGGATTAACCAGGCGATGCCAGAGACAGCTAATATCTGCCATGCCATCCCAACAATAAAATTTGTTGTCCATGCAACAGATGGCACTTCAAACAGGCTCATAAAAATTAGATGAAAGAGCGCACCGCCAATGGCTTGATATAGATTACCTGCCATGACAGGAATTTGTGATCCGCGCCGTTTTTGATAGAGCGTTCCACCAGTAATTGCGCCAAGCGATATCAAACAAACGATCACGCCTGCCACAGGTATCGCAGAGCCAACATCCAACCCGATAACAAATCCAGCGCCGACAAACCCTAAAATTACTCCTAATTTTTGGCGTATCCCTACCTGCTCACCCAGAATAGGGCCTGCCAGAATAGCTGTGATGACAGGTTGCAGGGATACAATCAGAGCTGCGATGGCAGCTGGCATACCGTTCGACATAGACCAGAAAACGCCACCTAAATAGATGCCATGAAAAAGCACACCAACCAAAAGGGAATCAAATATGGCACGTCTTTCAAGAGATATGGATTTTTGCAATATACCCATTAATGCTGCAAAGCCTGCGCCAACAATTGCAAATCGCATAAGAAGCGCCAGAAAGGGTGTTGCATCTGCCATAATCGCTTTGCCTGAAATAAAGGCTGACGACCATAAGATGATGAATAGAAATGGTAAAATCAGGTGCGTTGGCATGCGTTTAATAACAACAAGGTACAAGAAATGGCATTTTAGCTGGTCAGTCTCTTCCTACCTGTCTGTTTGCAATAGAGTCTACATATTTATGAAATGCAGCCTCATATCTATGCATGCCGCGATAAGCTCTCATCTCCGGCGAAAGGTCTACAACAGCATCTTGCAGGCCTGAGAGCATCTCAGGCGCATCTTGCCACAACCCTAAAGGAGCGATGTGTGTTCCAATACCAAAAACAATCCAGCCTGTTTCTGGCAATTTCCGGAACGTCTGACGCTCAGCACGCAGATATAAATTATCAGGAATATCGTCAGGGTTTTGGATTTCAACATCTGATGATGACGGGGTAAATAAGGCTTTTCCCACCTGCAATGTCCAGTTCATTCTGACGCTGATACCTTCAGATTTCATTGCATGCAAAAATCGATTAACAGGTGCCTCAAGTGTTTTGGCATAACCTGGAACGGGGGCGTGTATATCAGACATGGGGCGACCCATTTTCTCATGCAACGCCCAATGTGATGGGAAGGCAAGCAAGCCTGCTTTGAGCACCCAATTCTGTGTTTTTGCATCCGGCGCCAGAAGCAGCAAATCATCACTAATAGAGCGACCAGCAGACAAGAGAGGCTCGGCGTCATCCTGATTTGCCTGAAAGCCTTTTGCGTCTGCCACCAACCCAAGCAATTCCGAGGCAGCTCCTGTACTTTCAGGCAGGCAGGCATAAATCTCAGGCAAATGCCTTTCAATGAGATCTGACTTGAGCGCAATTTGCCCGCCTACCCTATTCAGATCTCCAAAAAGGCAAGGACTATCAAGCCAGTCTTCAACCGCACATCCACGCAGCCCCATTTGGAGCGGTGTTTTGCGACCCTGCCATATAGGTTTCATTATTCAGCCGGCGCCGGCGCGTCAGCATCTACCTGAGGCGATGATTTGCGACGTAAGGGCTTGGTTATCCAATTGGCAAGCTGCCGCAACCGATTATCAACATTTGCCCCAAGCACAAGCAAAGCAGGCGTTGCAAGTAACGTCAGCGCTGTAGCAAAGGTTAATCCACCTGCAATTGTACTGGATAAATCAGTCCACCATTGAGAGCTTGGTGCCCCAAAAAATATCTCTCTATCGGCAAATAAGATTGTCATCTCATACACCATTGGGAGCAAGCCAAGGATTGTTGTTATAGCTGTTAACAAAACCGGGCGAAAACGGGCTAAACCAGCATGAAAGGCTGATACACGTGCATCATATCCACGCCGCCTATATTCATTATAAGTATCGATGAGAACGATATTGTTATTCACAACGATACCAGCCAGGGCGATAATACCAAGGCCGGACATCACAATGCCAAAAGGCCGTTCCATAATGGCAAGCCCCAATAGCACACCGCCAGATGATAATAGAATGGCTGACATCGTAACAATGGTCTGCCAGACAGAATTAAACTGTATCATCAAAACGATAATCATCAGCACCATTGAGATAGCAAAGGCCTGGCCAAGAAATGCTTGCGTTTCTGCAATATCTTCATTCTCGCCGCCGAAGCGCACTTCAACAGAATCTGGCAATGGATTCGCCTGTAAATTTGCTTCCAATGCTGAAATTTGCGCGGCTGGCAAGAGTCCTTCTTCGACATCTGAGGTAATATTGTAATACCGCACGCCATCTTTGCGCTGGATTTCACCACCTCGTGGCTGTGGTTTCATGCTCGCAAATACAGATAGGGGGACATATTCGCCAGAGCTTGTTGGAATCCTGAGTTCCTGAAGCCTGTCTAAAGACCGCTGTCCTTCTAGGTATCGAAGCACAAT
>WTHY01000019.1 GCA_011522945.1 Alphaproteobacteria bacterium | reverse complement strand
GGTTACAGGTATGAGAGGTAGGGCGCGAATATCGATCTGTCGCGGCTCAATGACAGCGCGCCGCATGGCAAAGGCACGTGACAATACAGTGTGCACGAGCTCCTCATCAACAGCCTGTTTGCGAATGAGTGAAACGAGTGTGTCGCTCGCACGGCCATTTGCAGCCGCACGTGCTTCAGCAAGAGATGTGCTCTCTAGCTTGTTTGCTGTTTGCAAAATGCGCAAAACCTTTTCAGCAACTTCATTCTGGTAAATAGCCATAATCTGTCTTGCTAACCTATCTTAAAAGCATCTGGCATAGTTGTCCGAGTGTAAAATTATCTGTACGGACGTGGCCGCATTTTCAGGCTTTAATTTGCATCATTATTATTCTCGCCGCCATCAGTCTCGAATGTTTCAGCTGGTGCTGGTGCTGCGGTCAGGCTGGCGGCACTTTCCGGCAGGTAATTTAGGCTGAGGATATCAATATTACCTTCTTCAGATACAAGCATCACGCCATCTGATACAATTTTTGTAACCATGTGGCTGCCGACACCAAGCATATCACCCTCTTTTACCAAGAGAGTTTGATTTGATGTATCTTCAAGGTCAAAAGTGCCTTGGTCTTGTATCAATTCACGAATAGCTGTTCTCGCTAATCGTAACATGGCTGTAGAGGTGAATGTTTCTAAAGGTTCAATTTCTGGGTATTCTAGCTCAGCATAACAATCCTGCTGTAATCCCCGCCCATTTGTGCGAATGATCTCACAATATCTATCAACAAATTCTATTGATGGTGCAGGTCCTATGTCGAGTATTGTAGACCCATCACCAGGCTGGCGTAGAATGAAATGTGCGCCGAGCATATCACTAAGCAACACACGCAGATCAATCGCGACCTGACGTGCTTCAGCCTCACTTTGGTAGCTACCCAAGCGTATATACGGTAATTTAGGTTTATTACCTCTTGTCATCATTTGATTTGAAGAGGAATAGATCTGACCTGTATCACGCCCGCCGGCAACAGCAAGCCCAACAACCCTATACAGAGATGCCGGCGCTACTTGTCTATCAGACACACCATCAAGAGCCGCACCACGCCGAACATCCGGGTTTAGAGCTCCGCTTGGAATAGGTAGATCAACTCCTCTGGTAGCGAGCTCCGAAGCTCTTTTAATATCCCGGGCAAATGGGTCATCTAAATCTAGAACTTCAGGCGCAACAAGGGAATTATCCTGCGCAAATACGGGATGTACAATAGATACCCCTAAGGTGAGGGTAATCAATATTTGGCTTAGTCGACGTTTTATCATTTGTCTAATCTCACATCTGCCAAGTTAAGAACACTCTTATAAAACCTATCACATTGTCGCGGTTTCATTGCACAGGCAATTTACTACGCGATTATCACCTAGGTTGCCGCAGGAAGAATCATCGTCACTTGAACAGTGATATCACTCGATTCGTCGCTTGCGGTTATAACCTCTACAGGCACGCGCCCAAAAGTCTGCCGGCGCATAAAGCGGTTACGCTCTTGCAGCCATTGCAGATAATTAGTTGTTAAATTGGCGCTGAATTGAATTCCTGTGATGGCAGATGCACCTAAATCAATGCTCTGGATCTCCACATTCTCAACTATAATATCCACAGCTTCCATGCGTGATACAAATTGCTCGAATTGAGTGCGGGTCTGCTCTGCTGATGGGAGAGTTGAGGCGAGTAACTGCACTTCACTCTCTCGTTCACGACGCGCCGCTAAAGCTTGCTGGATACGTGGCTGGGAATTTCGAATTGTGTTTTTAAGTTGCTCAATCTCTCTAATCGTTTGCTGATTTTCTGCCGTGATTGGGGCTAAATACAGATTCACAAGACTGACCGAGCCACCAATCAGTATCATCAGCATAAAGAGCCAGAGAACAATACTCGAAATCAGATTACCATTAGATTCCCGTAGATAACGCGGTCTGGAAAAGCGCATCTTTGATAGTTGTTTACGCCGACGTTTACGTGTCTTTTCTTCTGAGGCTTGCTTTGTCTTTTTATCTTTTTCTGCACGTTTGGCGGCCGCCGCCTCTTTTTTCAGCTCTCGTTTACTTTTGCCGCCAGATTTGCTCATGCCAGAGATGTCTAT
>WTHY01000165.1 GCA_011522945.1 Alphaproteobacteria bacterium | reverse complement strand
TGGTTGGTGGTCAGGATGAACTCATCTTTGACGGTAATAGTTTTGCGCTTAATCTCGGCGGCGGACTTGCCTCACAGCTCCCTGGCTTTAAAGAGAGTCTAACTATCATCGAGGCTACAGAAACTGGGCAGGTTTTTCACCTAACTGGCCAAATATCCAAGCCTGTCGCTGCAGATGAATCTCTTTATCAAGCCTTGATGTTAGGCATCCGCGACTATGTAGAAAAAAATGGCTTTCCCTCCGTGATTTTGGGCCTGTCCGGGGGAATTGATTCTGCTTTAGTTGCTGTTTTGGCAGTTGATGCGCTTGGTGCTGATAGAGTTAGATGTGTGATGATGCCATCTGGCTATACAGCTGATATTTCGAAAAGTGACGCTGCAACCCTTGCTGGTAATCTTGCTATTCGTCATCAATCTGTTCCTATTGGCGAAGCAATGCAGCTTATAGAAACCTCTCTTGCAAGTGATTTTGCTGGAACAGAGCTTGGTATTGCAGAAGAAAATATCCAATCTAGGTTACGCGGATTACTGCTTATGGCCTTATCGAATAAATCTGGTCCAATGGTGTTAGCCACAGGCAATAAATCGGAATATGCAGTTGGGTATGCAACCTTATATGGCGACATGTGTGGCGGATTTGCGCCAATAAAGGATGTTTGGAAAACCAAAGTATTTGATTTGTGTAACTGGCGAAACACGCATTTGCCACGTGGCGGGTTGGGTCCTGACGGCGAAGTCATTCCAACGCGTATCATCACTAGACCCCCATCCGCTGAATTGCGCGCTGATCAAGAAGATACTGACTCTCTGCCTCCATATGATGTGCTAGACCCAATACTCATCGCACTAACAGAAGAAATGGCAGATATTGAGACAATCGTTGCCAGAGGATATGACAGAGAGCTTGTCGAACGTGCCAGCCTGTTACTCTTTCGCGCGGAATATAAGCGGTTTCAAGCCGCACCAGGGCCTAAAATCACACCTCGTGCTTTTGGGCGAGATAGACGTTTGCCGTTAACATCTGGTTTTCGGCCAGATGATGTAATGCCAGCCAGATGATGTAATACCAGAAAGTTTGGAAAACTCATGACGCAAGTAAAAGTACGCTTTGCCCCAAGCCCTACTGGGAAACTACATGTAGGCAATTTACGCACAGCCTTAGTGAATTATCTTTATGCCCGTAAGGCAGGTGGTAGCTTTATGCTTCGCATTGATGATACGGACACAGAGCGGTCAACAACAGAATTTGAAACTGCTATTCGTGATGATTTGCAGTGGATGGGCATGCAGTGGGACGTTGAGGACAGGCAGTCAGATAGGCTATCAAGATATGATGATGCTCTTAAGGCTTTGTTGGATTCTGGACGTGCTTATGCCTGCTATGAAACGCCAGAAGAGCTAAATTTAAAGCGCAAAGCACAACTTATGGCAGGTCGCCCACCTGTTTATGATAGAGCTGGTTTAAAATTGTCTGATGCTGAAAAGGCTGCATTTGAAGCTGAGGGACGGCGTCCACATTATCGGTTCTTGCTGGCGCATGAAGAGGTGCGCTGGACGGATCTTGTTCGCGATGATGTTGCCTATCATATGTCTAGCCTGTCTGACCCGGTATTGCTGCGTGAGGACGGACGTGTGATTTATACATTGGCATCAGTTGTTGATGATATTGATCACGGGATAACGACGATCCTACGTGGTGAAGATCATGTTACAAATTCTGCAGCACAAATTCAGTTGTTCGAAGCCTTGGGAGCAAAAGCCCCTGAAATGGGACATCTAGCGCTTTTAGCTGGTGCAGATGGCGAGGGGCTGTCAAAGCGTCTCGGTAGCTTATCCATTGAAGAGTTGCGTGCTGACGGTATGGAAGCGTCATCAATCGCAAGCCTGTTATCACGGATTGGAACCTCAGATCCAATCGTACCGCTGGCTAAGCTAGAAGATGTGATTGATGGATTTGATATTTCAAAATTTGGTCGAGCTACAGCAAAATTTGACCCGTCAGAACTTGCCTTTATCAACGGTAAGATTATCCAGCAACTTGAATATGCAGATGTTGCAGATAAGCTTGAGGCGCTCGACATAGATGCCTCAGAAGATTTCTGGCTTGCCATACGTGGTAATCTGACAAAAATTTCGGAGGCTGCAGATTGGCATCAGATTATTTATGGTGATGTTACCTCAGAGATTGAAGATGCAGCCTTCATTGCAACAGCACTTACATTATTGCCTGAAGGCACCTTGTCAGCCGATAGCTGGTCTGAATGGACAAGGGCTGTTGGCAGTGCAACAAGCACAAAAGGCCGAGCACTTTTCATGCCATTACGCCTCGCTATAACAGGTCAATCAGCTGGCCCGGACATGGCAGGCCTGCTGCCATTGATTGGGCGTGAGCGAATTGTTCAGCGCTTATCTGCATAATGAGGCCAATACAGATATGAGCTTGCATCTATATAACACAGCGACCCGCTCGAAAGATCCTTTCGTACCTCTCAAGCCAGAAGATGTTGGGATCTATGCTTGTGGGCCGACTGTTTATGATTCTATTCATGTAGGTAATGCACGGCCTCTTATTGTCTTTGATGTGCTTGTTAGGCTTTTACGGGCGCAATTCCCAAAGGTCACATATGTTCGTAATATCACCGATGTTGATGATAAAATTAATGCCAGATCTGCTGAGCGTGGAATCTCTATTGATGAGCTTTGTGCTGAGACAGTTGCGCAATATGAGGCAGATACAAAAGCTTTACATATTTTGCCCCCTGACATTGAGCCACGCGCAACCCATCATATTGCTGAAATGATCCAAATGATTGAGCAGCTTATTGGCAAAAATCATGCTTATGAAGCTGAGGGACATGTTTTGTTTGCGGTGCATACGATGTCAGATTACGGATCTCTGTCTGGGCGGAGCATGGATGATATGATTGCCGGTGCGCGTGTGGAGGTTGCTCCATACAAAAAAGATCCAGCAGATTTCGTCTTATGGAAGCCATCTGAGGCAGGCCAACCAGGATGGGATAGTCCTTGGGGCTTTGGCAGGCCTGGATGGCATATTGAGTGCTCTGCTATGTCAGCAGCCTATTTAGGGAGCATGTTTGATATTCATGCCGGTGGTCTAGATTTGATTTTCCCTCACCATGAGAACGAACTGGCTCAGTCAAAATGTGCCCATGATACAGAGATTATGGCGAAATACTGGCTGCATAATGGGTATGTCACAGTTGATGGCGAAAAAATGTCCAAATCATTGGGAAATTTCACAACTGTTAAAGCAGCTTTAGAAAAGCATCGTGGTGAAGCTGTCCGATATGCCCTGATGTCAGCGCATTACACCGCTCCATTAGATTATTCGGATAAATCAGTTCAAGAAGCAAAATCCGCGCTAGACAGGCTCTATCGTGCGGCCAATGATGCAGCTCCAACAAGAATTGATCCAGAGTTTCAAGCCGCATTGGAAGATGACTTAAATATTCCACTAGCCTTAGCAAGGCTACATGCGCTTGGAAAAGCTGCTAATAAGGGAGATATTGCTGCCGCAGGCGCTTTGCGGGCTAGTGCAGAATTGCTTGGATTGTTAGAGCAGCCGCTGCAAAACTGGTTGCACTCTCCAGCTCAAGAGACAGGCCTAAGTGACGCCGATATAAATAAAAAGATACAGGAGCGGACTGAGGCACGCGCAAATCGTGATTTTGCAACAGCTGATGCTGTTAGAGATGAACTTAATGCTGCGGGTATTGAGCTGTTAGACGGCCCTGAAGGGACAAGCTGGCAAAGACGATAATAGGACAAAAATTGCGCCAGGCTCTAGAATGCGCTAAGACAGGAAAAATTTTGATTGAGAGGCAAAGATGACCGGCGAACGCATCTGGTTATTTGATACAACATTACGTGATGGTGGGCAGGCGCGCGGTGTAGATTTTACCGTAGCTGATAAGCGCGCGATTGCAGCCGCGCTTGATGAGTTTGGCTTTGACTTTATTGAAGGTGGGTGGCCTGGTGCAAACCCAACAGATGATAGTTTTTTCAGTGCGCCTCAAGCTTTTTCCAATGCAAAATTTGTCGCTTTCGGTATGACGAGACGTGCAGGGCGCTCAGCTGATAATGATCCAGGTTTACGTGCAAATATTGATGCGCATGCAGATGTGAGCTGCCTTGTCGGGAAAACGTGGGATTTTCATGTAGAGACGGCTCTTAACATCTCGCAGGATGAAAATTTAAAAATGATTTCAGACTCCATGGCTGCTGTAAAATCTGCTGGTAAAACGGCCATGTTTGATTGTGAGCATTATTTCGATGGCTATAAAGCGAATGCGGAGTTTGCCCTTGAATGTGTAAAAGCGGCAACAAATGGTGGTGCTGACTGGGTTGTGCTTTGCGATACAAATGGCGGTACATTGCCAGATGAGATTTTTGAGATTGTATCCGCAACAAAGACTGCTGTTCCACATGCCAATCTGGGGATTCACTGTCATAATGATTGCGGTATGGCAGTTGCCAATTCCTTAGCAGCCATTAAGGCTGGCGCTCGTCAGGTTCAAGGTACAATCAATGGTATTGGTGAGCGTTGTGGCAATGCAAACCTGATTACGCTTGTGCCAACCCTGATGTTAAAGCTTGGATATGAGACAGGTATTAAACCAGAAAAGCTCAATAAGCTTGTTTCGCTATCAAGATTGCTAGATGAGCGTCTAAACCGTATTCCGAACGCGCATGCACCCTATGTTGGTTATGCTGCCTTTGCCCATAAGGGTGGATTACATGCCTCGGCAGCCCAAAAAGACCCGCGCACCTACGAACATATTGATCCGGCAACTGTTGGTAATGAGCGGCACTACCTTGTCTCTGACCAGACAGGACGGTCAAATATTCTAGCGCGCTTCAAAGAAGTTGGCATTGAGATTGACGCTAAAGATGATCGTATCGAAGCGCTCATTCGTCAGGTAAAAGAGTTAGAATTCAAAGGCTGGGCTTTTGATTCTGCTGAAGCAAGTTTTGAGCTTATGGCAAGACGTCTGCTAGGTGAGGCCACCGATTTCTTTGAAATTGGTCGCTTTCGTGTAATGGATGAACGCAGATTTAACGCAAATGGCGAGTTGGTTGTTGAATCAGAGGCCACTGCTTCGATTAGCGTTAAAGGAGAGAGCCATCACGAGGTTGCGGTAGGAAACGGACCTGTTAATGCTGTTGATAAGGCTGTTCGGCAAGCCCTGGTAAGAGCTTATCCTGAGCTATCCCTTGTAGAGCTGGTTGATTATAAAGTACGTATTTTGGAAACACAAAATGGTGAGGGTAGCACAGGCGCTTATACACGTGTTTTGATTGAATTCCGAGATGAAGATGGCCTGACATGGACCACTGTAGGTGTATCCACAAATGTGATTGATGCGTCTATCATTGCGCTGGCTGACGGCATGAGTTGGAAACTAATGAAACTGCATCCAGCTACTTAGCGTTGGGCCAAAGGTAATGACAAAAATAGAAAAGCCTCCAATCGTGATATTGGCGCGCCCACAAATGGGCGAAAATATAGGCGCTTCAGCGCGGGCTATGAAAAATTGTGGGTTATCTGATCTGCGTCTTGTGGCGCCGCGTGACGGATGGCCAAACCCAGCTGCAGAGCCTATGGCTGCCAGCGGCAAAGACATTATCCAGAATGCAAAGGTCTTTGACACACTTGCAGATGCCTGTAGTGATATAGATTTGCTGCTGGCTACATCAGCGCGCCCACGTGATTTGGCAAAAGCGGTTATTAGCCCGCGGGACGGTGCACACAAAATCTTAGAACATCATCAAATGTCTGAAACTGGACAGGCTGCTTTTTTATTTGGTGCAGAGCGTACAGGCCTTGATAATGATGAGCTCGCTACGGCGGATATGATTATTCAGGCAGATTTAAACCCTGATGGCAGCTCTCTGAATTTGGCGCAAGCGGTAATGATGATGGCCTGGGAATGGCGTGCTGCTATGCTAGATGCTGTGCCACAAGCAAAAACCGTCTCTACCGATTTTGCGCGTGACTTAGCCTCTATTTCAGATAAGGAATTTTTCTTCAACAGGCTAGAAACATTGTTAGATGAAAAGGGGTTTTTTACCTCACCTGAAATGGCGCCTGTTGTGAAACGCAATTTACGTACCTTTTTTACAAGAGGACAGCCATCTGTGCAGGAATTACGTACCTTGCAAGGGGTCCTGACAGTGCTAAGCCGTGCACCAAAGTGAACGGCCTGGCTTAAATCATCTGAGATAGTAAATCCCTTGACAAACCTAACGAAATTCCTATTATCCGGGCATTCTCGGGAAAGTGGACTATACCAGCGGGGTATGGTCCCGGCCATTACGGCACTACCGGGCCAAAAATAAGGAAGAAAATTATGGCACCTAAAGTCGAACATAAGCGTCGTAACTCCAAACATAAAATTGATCGCCGTCTTGGCGTCAACCTATGGGGTCGCGCGAAATCACCTCTTAATGCACGTTCATATGCGCCTGGTCAGCATGGTCAGCGCCGCAAAAAGCCAACAGATTTTGGTATTCAGCTTATGGCTAAGCAGAAGCTAAAAGGCTATTACGGCAATATCGGTGAAAAGCAGTTTAAGAAATATTATCAGGAAGCTGACCGCCGTAAGGGTGATACAGGCCTGAACCTTATTGGTATTCTAGAAAGCCGCATGGATGCGCTTTTATACCGCTCAAAGATTGCACCAACAGTATTTGCAGCACGTCAGCTGATCAACCATGGTCATGTGTTGCTAAACGGTAAGCGTTGTAATATTGCCTCTGTTATGTTGAAGCCAGGTGATAAGATCCAGCTTCGTGACAAGGCAAAAGAAATTCCAGCTGTTTTGGAAGCTATGGCGTCAACAGAGCGTGATGTTCCAGAATATGTAGAAGCAGACCATGAAGAGCGTAGCGCCAGCTATGTGCGCATTCCATCACTGGATGAGGTGCCTTATCCGGTGCAAATGGAACCTAATCTGGTTGTGGAATATTACTCACGGTAAAATACCACATTATAATAATTATAAAGGCGCCTTGTTTCCACAAGGCGCCTTTTTTCATACCAAAACGGTTTTACTTTTGATGTATGTGTTGTAGCTAGCCTTGTGGCTGAACATTCACGCCATGGCTGTTT
>WTHY01000062.1 GCA_011522945.1 Alphaproteobacteria bacterium | reverse complement strand
CACTTGCCTTCGTTGTACAGAGCCAAGATTTCGTTGAATGAGTTACCTTCTGAACCTGGAGGGCCATAATTGCCTAGTAGGTCTACATAGAAGTTGATTGCATCGTGCCACTGGATTGTGTCGATAGTCGGCTTCATGTCCGCATCGAACCAAGCGCCACCAAATGAGTTTACCATAGTTGTGATAAACGCCATGTTGTCACCCCAGCCTGGCTTACCACGCAGACATGCGCCATAAACGTCGTTTGCTGGGTCATGCATTGCAGCAGCAGCTGCTTTGATGTTTGACCATGAGTCATTGTTGCGAACTGTTACGCCAGCAGCATCTGCAAGATCCTTACGGTACATCACCATTGATGATTCGCCGTAGAATGGAGCAGCATATAGTGTGCCGTCATGTGACAGGCCGTTGCGCATTGCAGGTAGCATATCGTCAATATCGTATGCTGCGCCGAAGTTCAGAGGCTCGATCCAGCCTGCTGCACCCCAGATTGGAGCTTCCTGCATACCAATGTTGATGATGTCATACTGGCCACCGCCTGTAGCTGTGTCTGATGTTACCTGCTCACGAAGTACACCTTCTTCAAGTGATACCCAGTTTAGGCCAACGCCAGTCTCAGCTGTATAAGCTTCAGCGACCTTCTGCATGTTGATCATATGACCGTTGTTCACAATCGCAATCGTCAGATCAGCTGCTGATGCGATTGAAGCACTAGCGACGGCGAACGTCAGACCTAGCGCAGTAGTGCGTAGAGATTTCATGTTATTCCTCCCAAGAAACCAAGTTTCGGTAAAAATGCACATTGTGATGGTGCCTAAAGAAATTTCCAAAGACTACTATAATTCTGTCAAATGCACATACAAATTTGACAAAATTATAGCTTGTTTTTTGATGTTTAATTGTAAAAAGATATAGTCAAGAAGATGGCGTTAATACGTCAATATGCTTTCCAAGTAACTGTATTTTATAGTGAAATAAAAATCACAGCTTTTTAGGAATCGCTGAAAATTTCATATTTGAGCTTAAAACTGGTACTTTTCTATCTAAAGCCAGATCTATTGATTTTGTATTGGCTTAGGGTCTGTTTTATCCGAATCTTCAAAATGAAAGGGGGAGGTAAAAGAATCACGTTGAGATACTACCCTGAGCTGCCACAATACAGGTCTGTTTTCCTACAGCAAGCTAGCATTTCGATGTAGATTGCAGTAATTCCTGTTTTCGGATGTACATACCGTCGATATATGTCAAGACTCCGCTTAGAAGGCTATCATCAGCGCTAAAGGCTTTGACAGCTCCATCATATCCGACCAGCCAGATACCAAGTCGTTGTTGCATCTCAACAGGTAGAGTTTTGAATGCAGGGCTATTTGTTTTAAAGATCAGAAGCCGCATATTACGCTCATCTGTCTCGCATGGATAAGTATCGAAAAATTCCTCAGCTTTGCCTGATATTTGCGTTGATGTCTCAAGTTCTGTTACGATGATGAGTCTATGAGCCCACCTATATTCAAAAAAAGGATCAACAGAATTTGCGGCGCTGCCGGCAGTTTCTAGACATAAGATCAGGACAAATAGCCAAGCCGCAACTTTGTTAGGAGATAAATATCGAAGCTGGAAACTGCTCGTCGCCATTATGTAGAAATCCGTAAAAGTTTGGTTGTGCTTTTTTAAGGTTTGATGATCTTGGATAGCAGATTTAGGCCTGAAAGCAGAGATAGTTCTGCGAGATCCAGCTTACAGGTCAGACAAAACATAATCAGCTCGCTGCAAAGGTCTCTTGAATTTTGTGCAAGGCCAACGCAAAGGCAGGTCTATAATGGCCCTGCTTGGAAAATAGGCAAAACTGAAGAACTTATACTGAAAATTTTGAACAGATTGTTGTTGCACGAGGTCTGATCTATAGTCTCGGTATATATTGGATATATTTAATGACCGGCTGCGGTGTTCATCTATAATTTTACCCTTTGAATGCTAGCTTTTCTGTTTTGATTTATATTGGGCGCAAAACCCAATCTGTAGAGGGTTAAAGATGACTGCCTCAAAACCATTTTTTGAGAGATTTGCAGAATTTGTTGTTACGAAGCGGCGGCTAATGGTGCTTCTGACATTGATCATGGCCTTTGC
>WTHY01000007.1:20620-23238 GCA_011522945.1 Alphaproteobacteria bacterium | reverse complement strand
CCAATGCAGTTCTTAGCGCCATATACAGCGGCTGCTATGGGTGAATATTTCCGTGATAATGGCATGCATGCTCTGGTTGTTTATGATGATTTGTCAAAGCAGGCTGTAGCCTATCGTCAGATGAGCTTGCTGCTTCGTCGTCCTCCAGGCCGTGAAGCCTATCCAGGCGATGTTTTCTATCTGCACTCACGTCTTCTAGAGCGGGCTGCGAAGCTCAATGAAGCAAATGGGTCAGGCTCGCTGACAGCTCTGCCAGTGATTGAAACACAGGGTGGCGACGTATCTGCCTATATCCCAACAAATGTGATTTCGATTACAGATGGTCAGATCTTCCTCGAGACAGAACTGTTCTATAAAGGTATTCGCCCAGCTGTTAACGTTGGTCTGTCAGTGTCACGTGTGGGCTCTGCAGCGCAGACAAAGGCGATGAAGCAGGTTGCTGGCTCTATCAAGATGGATCTGGCTCAGTATCGCGAGATGGCAGCCTTCGCGCAGTTTGCTTCTGATATGGATGCGTCTACACGCCGCTTGCTTGAGCGTGGTGCACGTCTAACAGAATTGTTAAAGCAGCCACAATATTCACCAATGAGTGTTGAAGAACAGGTTGCTGTTATCTTCGCAGGTGTGAAGGGCTATCTTGACGGTGTTGATATTGCTGATATTGGCCGTTTCGAAGCTGGTTTGCTTGATGTGATGCGTGGTTCAGGCGCTGATATCTTAGCAAGCATCCGTGATGAGAAGAAAATCTCTGATGATACAGACGCAAAATTGCATGCCGCTATTGAAGGCTATGCAAAGAGCTTCGCATAAATAGAGATGAGTTGAGACCGGCTAGCAGCCATGGTTGCTAGCCTGTTATGTGACGATGTTTAAGGAGTCCCGCAGATGCCGAATCTGAAGGATTTAAAAAACCGGATTAACAGCGTGAAATCCACGCAGAAAATCACGTCAGCCATGAAAATGGTTGCCGCTGCGAAACTGCGTCGTGCTCAAGAAGCTGCTGAAGCTGGTCGTCCATATTCCAACCGGATGCAGGATGTGATTTCAGGTTTGGCTGCAAAGGCTGATGCATCATCTGCACCAGCATTACTTGTTGGCCGGGCTGAGATTAAGACACATTTGCTGGTCATTATGTCGGCAGATAAAGGCCTTTGTGGCGGGTTTAACGGGTCAATCACTCGTGAAGCCAGGGAGTTGATTGCAGAAAAAGAAGCCGCTGGCATAGCTGTTCAGGTCTATATTGTAGGCCGCAAATCAGGCGATGCTCTGCGTCAAGAGATTGAAGGCAAACAATTTGCACGTGTTGATAATGTGCAAGGCTCTCATGTCACATTCGGGGATGCGGCTGAGATTGCTGCAAAGATTCTCGAAGGATTTGAAGCTGAGACATTTGATTCTGTGTCGATGATTTATAACCGTTTTGTAAACGCCATCACACAGAAGGTAACACATACTAGTCTTATTCCTGCTGATGTGCAGGCTACTGAAGACGCAGATGCTGGTCTATCAGCATCCTATGAATATGAGCCTGATGAGGGTGAGTTGCTTGGCGCTTTGCTGCCACGCAATATCAGCACACAGCTCTTTAGCGCATTGCTTGAATCGACAGCTGCAGAATTAGCCGCTCGTATGACAGCGATGGATAATGCAACACGTAATGCGGGCGATATGATCGATCGCCTAACACTTGTTTATAACCGAACCCGTCAGGCAAACATCACCAAAGAGCTGATTGAAATCATCTCTGGTGCTGAAGCTGTCTAAGACGATAATTGAATTTTTAAGTGAGCCGGAGTTAGACCTATGGCAAAACAAGCAGTTGGTAAAATCAGCCAGGTAATTGGGGCGGTTGTCGATGTGGAATTCGACGGCCAGATTCCTGATATTCTGAACGCGCTGGAAGTTGACAATAACGGTCAACGTCTTGTGCTTGAAGTTGCACAGCACCTAGGCGAATCAACAGTACGCACGATCGCGATGGACTCAACTGAAGGTTTGGTTCGTGGTGCGGAAGCTGTTGATACAGGCAACCCTATTACCGTTCCAGTTGGCCCAGAAACACTTGGCCGTATTCTGAACGTTATCGGTGAGCCGGTTGATGAAGGTGCACCTGTCAAAGCTAAGGTAAACTATCCTATTCACCGCCCAGCGCCTGAATATGTTGACCAGTCCACTGAAGCTGAAATTCTGGTAACAGGCATTAAGGTTATTGACCTGCTCGCGCCATATGCGAAGGGTGGTAAGATTGGGCTATTCGGTGGTGCCGGTGTTGGTAAAACCGTTACAATCATGGAATTGATTAACAACGTTGCTAAGGCACATGGTGGTTACTCAGTTTTCGCCGGTGTTGGTGAGCGTACACGTGAAGGTAATGACCTTTTCCATGAAATGGTGGAATCAGGCGTTATCAAGACAGATGGTGATGGCTCAAAAGCTGCCCTTGTTTATGGTCAGATGAATGAGCCTCCAGGTGCACGTGCGCGTGTTGCA
Source organism: Alphaproteobacteria bacterium (assembly GCA_011522945.1). Classification (GTDB taxonomy): domain Bacteria; phylum Pseudomonadota; class Alphaproteobacteria; order Puniceispirillales; family Puniceispirillaceae; genus WTHY01. The sequence goes on along the minus strand of WTHY01000007.1, from coordinate 20,748 downwards.
CTTACAGGTCTGACATTGGCGGAATATTTCCGTGATGAAGAAGGCCAGGACGTTCTGTTATTCGTTGATAACATCTTCCGCTTCACACAGGCTGGTTCAGAAGTGTCAGCGCTGCTTGGTCGTATCCC
>WTHY01000007.1:7095-20520 GCA_011522945.1 Alphaproteobacteria bacterium | reverse complement strand
GACCCACGCGTTGTTGGTGATGAGCATTATGGCGTGGCTCGTGAAGTGCAGGAAGTATTGCAGAAATATAAGTCACTTCAGGATATCATCGCGATTCTTGGCATGGATGAATTGAGTGAAGAAGATAAGCTGACTGTGGCACGTGCCCGTAAAATTCAGCGTTTCCTATCTCAGCCATTCCATGTTGCCGAAGTCTTTACTGGCACCCCAGGTGTTCTGGTTAGCCTTGAAGATACAATCAAGGGCTTCAAAGGTATTGCTGCAGGTGATTATGATGATTTACCAGAAGCAGCCTTCTATATGGTTGGCACAATTGAAGAAGCCATTGAAAAAGGTAAGAAGCTGGCAGCTGAAGCTGCGTAAGCATCCTGGCTATTGCTAGCACCTTAAAGAGGAAAATCTGATGGCAGAGACAACACAACTTGAACTTGTAACACCAGCACGCACTATGATGAGTGCAGAGGTGGAGATGGTTGTTATTCCTGGTAGTGAAGGCCTGTTTGGTGTTCTGCCACGCCATTCTGCTATGCTTGCAAATTTGCAGCGTGGTCAGTTGGAAATCTATGAAGGCGGCAAGGTAACAAGCCGTTTCATGATTGATGGCGGTGTTGCAGATGTCAGTGGTGAGCGCGTTATTGTATTAGCTGAGCGTGCTGAGAATTTAGATAAAGTCTCTGCAGAAGAGCTAGATCTTCGCGCAGCTGATGCATCAGAGGCTGACAAAGACTTCTTGATGGCGGTAAAGGCAGCCATTTAAGCTAAGATATCATATCAAAAAAGCCGCCACGGAATTCCGTAGGCGGCTTTTTTATTGAGGCTTTGCTCAGTATAGATGTGCCTATATATGCCTGCTCTAATATGTTGATCTCTATAAACCGCAATAAATATGGCCGCCTAAATGCGCCCGTTTATATGTGCCCGTTTATATATGCCCGTTTATATATGCCCGTTTATATATGTTAGGAATTAGTCAAGAAAATAGGCGCAAATTCATTCAACACGGCATCATATACCTGCCGCTTAAACGGGACGGCAAGAGATGAGAGCTGGCCTGGGTCAACCCACCGCCAACTACAGAATTCCGGCTCACCTGTTTCAATATTGATATCGCTATCCTCGCCTTCAAAGCGCAGAGCAACCCACTTTTGGGTCTGACCACGATATTGTCCGTTCCAGAGCCTGTCAGATAGTCCCTCAGGGATATCGTAATCTAGCCAGTCAGAATGAATGGCAATGATGCGCGCATTGCGCGTGCCTATTTCTTCTTCCATTTCACGGAAGCAGGCGGTTTCCACATCTTCACCATCGTCTATACCACCTTGCGGCATCTGCCAGGCTTCTGCACGATTATCAATCCTCTGTCCTGCAAAAACCTTATTATCTTTATTGATAAGCATTATGCCGACGCAGGGCCGATAGGGACGTTCTTGATAAGGTTGTGTGGCCATAGTTTAGTCTCTTACGGTAGGATTTGTTCGATATATATGCTGGGTTGTCTTAGCGCATATCAAGTTGATCGAAAATTTTCATGCCACGTAGTAAATCAATGGCACGCGCCAATTGGAAATCGATTTGTGACTGGTCAAATTCCTCAGCCTCTGCCTCAGATGTAGCATTATCAGAACTATCTAGAGCGCCTCGCAAATCTTCTTCCCGGCGCAGACCCTGATCAACAGTTTCAATACGGGCCAGTTCAACTTCAATATCTGGCGCAATACCCTTGGCTTGGATAGATACACCAGAGGGTGTGAAATAGCGCGCTGTCGTCAGGCGCATAGCCCCAAATCCAGGCATCGGGATAACACTTTGCACTGAGCCTTTCCCAAAGGACCGATTGCCCATCAAAATAGCGCGATTATGATCCTTTAAAGCGCCGGCAACAATCTCGGAGGCTGATGCTGACCCAGAATTAATAAGAACAACAAGCGGCAGACCAGCGGCAATGTCACCTGGCCGTGCATAGGCATGTGAAATATCAGCATCATCACGGCCCCGTGTTGACACAATCTCGCCTTCTTCAAGGAAAGCATCTGATACCTTTATGGCCTCTCCTAAAAGACCGCCTGGGTTATTTCGTAAATCCAAAACCAATCCAGCCAAGCCGGCCTCTCCAGCCTGTGAGCGCAGCTCATCCACGGCATCTAACAGCCCTGGTGTTGTCTGTTCTGAGAATGTTGTAAGTCGAATATAACCTACATCTTCGAATAGTTCTGAGCGCACAGATTTGATTTTGATCTCGTCACGTATGATAGAGACATCGAACGGTTCTTCTTGACCGCGCTGCACAGTGATCACAACCTCGCTGCCTATCGGTCCGCGAAGCCGCTCCACAGCCTCATTTAGAGTAAGACCTAAAACAGTCTCGTCATTCACGGCTATGATATAATCTTCAGGTTGTAATCCTGCTTTGGCGGCAGGTGTATCATCAATAGGTGAGACAACTTTCACAAAACCACTATCCATGGTGACTTCAATACCTAGCCCGCCAAATCTGCCTGTGGTCTGCACCTGCATTTTCTTAAAACTATCATCTGGCAAGAATGAGGAATGTGGGTCCAGCGAAGTCAGCATGCCATTAATGGCAGCTTCGATAAGGTCTTTATCTTCTACCTCTTCAACATAGGATGACCGCACCCTTTGGAAGACATCCCCAAATAGGGATAATTGGCGATAAGTTTCTTCTGAATTATTCGACTGGGCTGTTGTTAGCGTTGGCAATGCCATACCAGCAATGACAGCCATGGTGATGAATGTCGCACTTTTCGCAAGAATATTCGTAAGCGGTGAAAATCGAAACATAGTTGGGGCCTGACCTTATCCGTCTTTATGTCTATATCTATTTGTGACCGGCTATTTTTCAACCGCTCTCATCTATTCCGTTTCGTCATGTCTCGAGGTGGTATGACTAAGTGCCATCTTGCCACTCACATTACTTCATGATCAAGCTTTTCCCTGTCATAACCTCTGGTACCGGAAGGCCAAGCATGGTCAGAATTGTTGGCGCTAAATCTGCTAAAGTGCCGTTTGCTAGTTCTGTGCCTGCATCCGCCCCAACAATCATGCAAGGTACAAGATTTGTTGTATGGGCGGTATGTGGGCATGCATTTGCAGTATCCCACATGACCTCACAATTACCGTGGTCTGCAGTGACAATCATGATGCCACCATGAGACAGAACGGCATCAGATAGTGTGCCAACAGCCGAATCAACCGTTTCAACAGCCCTTATGGCAGCTTGAATATCGCCTGTATGGCCAACCATATCAGGGTTAGCAAAATTGATGATAATAAGATCCACCTGCTTGCTCTCAACTGCGTCCACGGCGCGGCTTAACACGTCTTTAGCACTCATTTCTGGCTGCAAATCATAGGTTGCCACTTTTGGCGAGGCGACAACAGCACGTTCCTCACCAGTAAAGGCTGTTTCCGCGCCTCCATTAAAGAAGAATGTGACATGTGGGTATTTTTCCGTCTCAGCTAGGCGCAGCTGTTTCAGACCAGCATCTGCTACACAGGCGCCAAGTCCCGAGGATAAATCTGGCGGGCCAAATAAATGTGGCACATAGGGATCCAGCCAGTCTGACAGCGGGGTCATCGCTAAACTAGCCGCAAGAGGCGGCAAGGTCACTGCCGGTAATTCTGTCATATCTGGCGTGATGAAAGCAGACATGATTTGACGTGCTCTATCGACACGGAAATTAGCCATGAAAAGCCCATCTCCAGCTTTCAGTCCCTCATAGCCTGAGATCACAGTCGGGCGGATGAACTCATCTTGCTCATCTCGTTCATAGGCCATGGCGATCGCCTCGGCCGCTGTGCCAGCCACATAGTCAGCATCACCGTATAAAATAACATCTCGTGCCAGCTTTGTTCGGTCCCATCTTTTATCTCTATCCATTGCAAAATAGCGACCTGTGATTGTGCTAATTTGAATCGTGTCATCAAGCCCGTTTAGAAAATCGGCTAGCATCTGCTCGGCAATTTTCGGCACAGTGTCACGCCCATCAGTGAACATATGCACATGAACCTTAAGCCCCGAACGAGCAAAAATATTGGCAATAGCCTGAATATGCCGGCTATGTGCATGTACGCCGCCAGTTGAAATTAAGCCAAGTAAGTGCACAGCACCGCCAGACTGCTGCATCTTGGCCATAAACTCCTGCATTTCTGGTAGTGTTGCGAGGCTATTAGTGTTAATCGCATCATCAATGCGCGGTAGATCTTGTTGAATAAGCCGGCCTGAGCCAATTGTCAGATGTCCTACCTCAGAATTGCCAGGCTGTCCCTCTGGCAGGCCAACAGCTGGGCCAGATGCCTGCAGAAAGCTCAACGGCCCGTCTGCCATCAACTTGTCAACATGCGGGGTTTGTGCAGCAGAAACAGCATTCATATCACTAGCTGGAGCCTGTCCCCACCCATCCATAATACATAAGATTACCGGTTTCTGTCTTGATTGCATATTGTGTCTCAAAATGTTGAGCGGATTGATATTAACCGCGGTGATAGGGATGCTGTTTGAGAATCATCTCAGCACGGTAAAGCTGCTCTGATACCATAGTCCGAAATAACATATGGGGCCATACAGCACGTCCAAAAGCCAGTGTTTTGTTTGCTTTTTCTAGGAGGTTTTGATTATGCCCATCTGCGCCGCCAATGGCAAAATAACAGGCACCAACCCCATCCTCTCGCCATTTTGATATAAGATTTGCAAGGGCTTCAGAGCTTATATCCGATCCTGTTGGATCGAAGGCAACAAGGCGGATGCTGCCCTTTTGTGGCAGGCAAGATAAGAGTTTTTGTGATTCGTCTTTTTGCCGCGCAGGCCCCTCAGGTAGCCGAGACTCCTGCTCAATAATATTGCCGCCAAAAGGCAGGCGCTTCATATAATCTGCACATAATCTGGATTCAGGGCTCTTGCGCGCCTTGCCAATCGCGAGGATATTTAGCTGCATCTACAGAATCCCTTAGGATTCAGCAGATACATGTACAACTTCGCTATCTGTTGCTGTCTGCCACATGCGTTCTAGCCCGTAGAACTCACGAACTTCAGGGCGGAATAGATGCACTATGACGTCGTTTGCATCTAGCAGAATCCAATCAGCTTGCCCGACACCTTCTTTTCCAAGAATGCCGACACCGGACTGTTTTAATTTGAATTCAAGATGCTCTGCCATAGACGCAACCTGGCGCGAGGACGAGCCTGTCGCAATTACCATATAGTCTGCCATGGAAGATTTTCCCGATAGGGGAATTGTAGTGATATCTTGACCCTTATCATCATCGAGTGATTGCAGCACCAAGTCACGTACCTGGTCGGGTGTTAGCTGCGATTTTGGTGCAACTATGGTCTTGTCTCCTATTCATGCACAGCGATTACACAACGCTTATAAAGACTATGCGTAATTTCTAAATGTAATATATCTAACTTCCTGAAGATTCGCAATCTGCCATATCACGCAAAGCTAAAGCTGGTTTCCAGCTTGGCGCAATTGCGTCGCCGATAGTAAATTATAGGCATTCATATCAAAAGCCCATTTGCCGCCAGTCCAGTTGCTATTAGTCCGTTTGCCGTCAGTCAATCTACTACGAGTGTAGGTGCCGGAGATAGTTTTTTTGCCAAGTAGTCGTGGCTGTGTCCTATGTCCCATAAGATGACGACCATAGCCTGAGAGCGCCTGATAATTATAGCCTGGCCTGCCTAATATCAGCATATCAGTGGCATTCTGTATCATCTCACAATTATCCCAGCTGCCAAATTGGATAAGATTATCAGCGCCCATCACCCAGATGAGCTGCGCATATGGCAGGAGGCGCCGCAATTCGACAAGCGTCTGGGCTGTTGTTACAGGCTGATAAATTTGCCCAGCCTGCTGCTGGAGACAGGTTTCAAATTGACTGACATGTAGCCAGCTATGCCCCTTTGCCATTTTCTCACAGGCAGCTAATCGACTGGTAAAAGAGGCCATGCCCCGGCTAGATTTGAGCGGGTTTTGTGGGCTGACAAGCCAGATGACATATTTTAATCCTGCTTGGGCGCGTGCCCGTTTTGCCATCGCAAGATGTCCGGCATGCGGTGGGTTAAAGGAGCCGCCCATAATGCCGATTTTGCCACGAAATTGGCTTCTTGTCAGACGGCCTGATAGCCTAACGGGATTAGGGGCGTGTTGTACCATCACCACGTACTACATATTTAAAGCTAGTCAATTGTGCAGCCCCAACAGGTCCACGTGCATGCAGTTTGCCAGTGGCAATGCCAATCTCGGCACCCAGGCCGAATTCACCGCCATCAGCAAATTGTGTTGAGGCATTGGCGATAACGATTGCGCTATCAACCTCAGCAAAAAAGCGGTCCATCAACGCAACATCCTCTGTCAAAATCGCTTCTGTATGGCCAGATCCATAGGTGCGGATATGATCAATAGCAGCCTCAAAATCATCAATAATGCGCACAGATAAAATCGAATCAAGATATTCTGTTGACCAATCTGCCTCTTCAGCCTGTTCCATGCCTGATACGAGCGCACAGGCCTCTGCATCGCCGCGCAAATGACATCCAGCTTGTTGCAGCGCCTCGGCAATGCCAGCCAGATGATTTGTCATGCTTTTATCTATCAGTAAGGTTTCTGCTGCCCCGCAAATGCCTGTCCTACGCATCTTGGCATTCACAATCACTTTTGTTGCTTTGGCAATATCAGCGCCAGGCGCTAGATAGAGATGGCAAATGCCCTCTAGATGTGCGAATACGGGCACTCTGGCTTCGTCTTGCACTCTGCCAACCAGACCTTTGCCACCGCGCGGAATAATGACATCAATTTGTCCAACAGCCTGCAGCATTGCGCCTACAGCGTCTCTGTCAGATGTCGAAACCATGGCCACAGCATCTTCTGGTAATCCAGCCTCGGCAAGGCCAGTTTGCATCAATTTTGCCAGCAAACGACTTGTATGGAAACTATCTGAACCGCCGCGCAGAATCGCTGCGTTTCCAGATTTGATGCATAAGCCAGCAGCATCGACTGTTACATTCGGCCGGCTTTCATAAATAATGCCAATAACACCTAAGGCTGTTGCCACACGCGCAATATCGAGGCCTGATGGCACTTGCCAGCGTGCCAGCTCTGCACCAAGCGGATCAGGCAGGGCCGAAATCGCTTCCAGTCCATTTGCCATGCTCTCAATGCGATCTGGTGTCAGGGTAAGACGGTCAATAAAGGCATCAGTCAGCCCACGCGCTTTACCAGCGGCAACATCAATGGCATTTGCCGCTAGGATTTCAGATTGCGACTGACGAATATGCTGTGCAGACATTGTCAGAGCTGCCTGCCGCATCGCATGGTCTGATTTACCAAGCACAGATTGTGCGGTTTTAGCTGCTTTGGCTAAGTCTGAAATGAGTGTCTTTGCGTCCATCGATATCTCTTTATGTCTGTATGTATCTTGGCGTTAGTCTAGCAAGACGAGGTCATCTGCATGAATTAACTCTGCCCGCCCCTCAAAGCCAACCAGCTGTTGGAATGCGGCACTTTTCTGCCCTTTTATCCTATCTGTCTCAGCATGGGAATAATGGGTAAGCCCACGGGCAATTTCTTCACCTGAAGCTGATTCTACAGATATCACATCGCCACGCTCAAACTGGCCTGAGACAGATATAATGCCTGCAGGCAATAAGGATTTGCCAGCTTGCAGGGCTTTTAAAGCGCCTGCATCAACTGATACGCTACCTTTTGGATCAAGGGTGCCAGCAATCCAATTTTGCCGTGCTGCCATTGGATTTAATTTTGCATGGAATAGGCTGGATTTCGCTCCGGAGCGCAAGGCAGATAAAGGCTGCTCTGCACGTCCGTCACAAATCATCATAGTGACACCAGCCTGTGTCGCAAGCTGTGCCGCAGCCAGTTTTGTTGCCATGCCGCCAGAGGCAAAATCTGTATCAGTGCCGCCGCCCATTGCCAGTATATCTGTTGTAATCTGCTCAATATGCTCAATATGTCTGGCATCAGGATTACGATGCGGGCTAGCTGTATATAAGCCATCCACATCAGATAGCAGGACAAGCAAATCAGCCCCAACCATACCAGCAACACGTGCAGCTAACCTGTCATTATCGCCATATCGAATTTCATAGGTTGTGATCGTATCATTTTCATTGACAACGGGAATGACATTGAGGGCGAGCAGGGTGTTCATTGTCGCACGCGCATTTAGATGGCGTCGCCTTGTCTCCGTGTCATCTGGTGCAAGTAGAATTTGTGCTGATTTTAAATCATGTTTGGCTAATACATCTGACCAGGCTTGCACAAGGGCAACCTGACCTGCAGCCGCCGCCGCCTGTTTTTCTTCAAGCCGGATGCGTCCCAATGGCAGACCAAGTAAACGACGTCCAAGTGCAATCGAGCCAGATGAGACAAGGATCACATCTTTACCAGATGCCTGAAGTGCTGATATATCGCGTGCTAGACCTTGCATCCAGTCTTGCTTAGCGCCGCCACTTGCTTCATCAAACAGGAGTGCTGAGCCAACTTTGATGACAATACGTTTAGCCGTATCAAGTGCGTCTAGCGGTGATGTTAGGTTTTGGTTCTGCATCATCTTCATCGTGCGTATATCAGTATATTTATGACAAGAGTATAAGCCTGTCAGCTCATGCTGGATAGAGGGTTGGCTGTCTTTTAGATTTCAGATGGGTGCCATTCTGTCTCAGGCATAGCAGCTTTGATTTCAGCATCTTTTGTATCTGTAATGACAGACATAAGAGCTCGCAAAAGCTCTGTTACACCATCATTTGTTGCTGATGATAGGTAATAGACCTCACCAGCTCCTGCCTCCTGCAGCGCAGCTTTTACATCATCAAGATAATCTGGCGGTGCCGCATCTGTCTTAGAGAGCGCCAGGATCTCAGGTTTTTGGGCTAAATTTGCGTCATAAGCCTCTAATTCACGGCGAATCGTATGCCAGCTGGCAACAGGATCTTCATGCGTGCAATCAATCAGATGTAGCAGCACACGGCATCTTTCAACATGACCCAAAAAGCGATGTCCAATACCAGCACCTTCATGCGCCCCCTCGATAAGGCCGGGAATATCAGCCATAACAAATTCCGACCCATCTATTCCGACAACACCGAGATTTGGGTGTAAGGTGGTAAATGGGTAATCTGCAATTTTGGGACGTGCGGCTGACACCACACTCAAAAAAGTAGACTTTCCCGCATTCGGTAGTCCAAGAAGCCCAGCATCAGCAATGAGTTTCAGCCTTAGCCAGACCCACATTTCTGTGCCCTTTGTTCCAGGCTGAGACTTGCGAGGCGCTCGGTTTGTCGATGATTTAAAATAGGCATTGCCCTTACCGCCAAGACCGCCACGCGCCAGAATAATCTCCTGACCTTCCTTCGTCAGGTCAGCAAGCACGGTTTGTTGATCTTCAGCTAGAATCTGCGTGCCAACAGGTAAGCGCATCTCAATAGAATTGCCAGACAGGCCAGCTTTATCACGGCCTGCGCCGGGACGACCAGACGCTGCTTTAAAATGCTGCTGGTAGCGATAATCAATCAGCGTATTTAAACCACCGACACAACGCGCAATGACATCACCGCCGCGGCCACCATCACCGCCATCAGGCCCACCAAAGGGCACATGTGCCTCACGGCGAAAACTAACGGCACCTGGTCCGCCATTACCTGACCGGATGAAGATTTTTGCTTGATCCAGAAATTTCATATCGCTCTCTACCTATTGGGTTTGTCTCACAAAAGAGCTGCGCCAGCTTTGATCGTATTATGCTTAGCTCATGTCTTAATAGCTAGAGCAGATGAAATCTGCGGTACGATGCCGCTATTGTCGTCGTCAGCCTATCTGCGATATGCCACGCCAAAGTATATCTTGTGTAAAGACGATGCCATATTCGTTTTTACTTTGCCTAAAATGCAAAAGAGGGAAGCCCCTGACTGGTCTTCCCTCTTTTGCGAATTCTTTAGCCGGTTTCAGGCCAGTGAAGCGTTTATTCTGCAGCCTCAGCTAGGTCTTGAACCTGAACAAACATACGGCCACGTGACTTTTGCTGGAAGCTCACCTTGCCGTCAGTTAATGCAAAAAGGGTGTGGTCTTTACCCATGCCAACATTTGCGCCTGGGTGGTATTTCGTACCACGCTGGCGAATGATGATATTGCCTGCAATCACAGATTCACCGCCAAACTTCTTTACACCAAGACGGCGACCTGCGGAATCACGACCGTTACGGGAGCTACCACCTGCTTTTTTATGTGCCATCTGTTACTCTCCTTTAGCTGCCGCTTTTTTCGCTGACTTTTTTGCAGCAGCTTTTGGTGCGGCCTTTTTAGCAGCTGTTTTAGCAGCCGCTTTCTTTGCTGTCTTTTTCGCAGCCTTTGGCGCGGCGTCATCTGCCTTTGCAGCAGCTTTCTTCGCAGCCTTTGGCTTGCCATCAAGGCTAATGTCAGTGATCTTCAATAATGTCAGATCCTGGCGATGGCCTTGTGTGCGGCGATGGTTCTTACGACGCTTGCGGCGGAAGATAATGATCTTTGGCCCACGTGTCTGGCTTACAACTTCAGCTGAAACCACTGCATCTTTCACAAGTGGTGTGCCGACAGTCACACTGCCATTTTCACCGACCATCATAACCTGATCCAAAGCGACAGTTGCGCCTTCTTCAGCCTTGATAGATTCTACCAGAATTTTATCATCTTTGGCGACGCGATATTGCTTTCCGCCTGTCTTCACCACTGCAAACATGGCGATACCCTCAATATTTAGACGACGACCCCATACTCAAAGCTCTGAGTTGCATAATTTCCTGCATTACAGAGTGTGGCGTGCCGTGCTGGATTACCGTTATCATAAAACATATCTACGTCACAGGACCTATATGTCTGATGAGCTTGCGGAATATACGCACCTGTCATCTTATGTCAAGCCTAAAGCAGCAGATTCCAAGCCTAGTAAAACATATGGCAAATCCAGCATTTGAATATGTTCAGCACACATATTCAACGGTCTATGCATTTACCCAATGGTTAATTCTGCTAAACTGTTGACATTCTGCTAGAAGACCGTGCTGAAAATCCGCCCGGTAAACAGCATAACCAAGATTATAAGCATCTATATAACCATATAAAATGAGGCAGTCATGATAGGATTTCTAACAGGTTGGTTTCGCAAGCATCCCTTTTTATTTGGCGGCGCCAATCTTGTTGTCGGCCTCGTGATAGGCTTTGGCGTAGGTGTCTACACATTACCAATTCTGATTGCCGAAGATGGGCTAAGTGAGACAGAAATCGCCCAAATCACTACTGAGGCCCAGGAAAGTGGCAGTTTGCGTTCTGGCACCTTTATCAAAGCGTTGGCAGGCTCAGACGCATTCCACTGGGGTGAGGGAAACATATATGCAGATGGAAACAGGGTCTGGCTTGATGGCAAGGTTTCGCCTGGACCTGATTACAGGCTCTATCTGACGCCAGAATTTGTAGAAACGGAGGCTGCTTTTTACGAAATCAAAGACCAGTCTGCTGAAGTTGGCGCAGTAAAGGCATTTGAAAATTTCAGCCTAGATGTACCAGATACCATCAATCCAGGTGATTATAAGGCTGTGATTGTCTGGTGTGAGCGATTTGGAGAATTTATTACCGCTGCTGCCTTAAATTAGGTGCGACTCTGTTGATGTAAAACGGCATCTGCGGCAGCCTCACCACTTATAAAGGCCGATTCGATGCGCGGTGCGATAAGCCAGTCTCCGGCAAGATGTACTCTGCCAGACTGGCTGCTACGTGGATAAGTTTCGTCTGCAGCTTTGGCAAGTTTTGCGTAGCGCCAGCGATGTGCTGACTGATAGCTTATCTCTGGCATTGATAGCCCGGCCTTTTGAAGATGGGCTGTATAGAGCCCTGTAACGAACTTGATGATATCATCAGCTTCAGCCTCTAAATGTGTTTTGCTCCAATGTGCACTTGCCTGAAGTGTAAGACAGGCAGATTTGTCTGTTGCGCCATGACTATGGGGTCGGCGTGAGCGGCTATCTGCAACAAAGCTTAAATCAGAATCAGGTGATTCTATTTCCGGCAATATCGAAGCTTCATTATCTTTCAGGCCAAGCATCACAGTCCAGCAGGGATCATAGGTTGCTGTGGCTGCAGTTTGACTGAGCTCAGGGGCAGTGTCCTGCAATAAACGTTCTGTTTGCGGCGCAGGCGCTGTGATTATGAGCTGGGCGCCCTCTGCTATCAGGCTATTATCCTGGTCATAGAGATGAATTTTTCCATCTGTCTCGGTGATTTGTGCGATCTCAACAGCTTGCTGAATAGGAATCTCTCTGCCATCTGGCACTGTAGCAAGCCAGCTTGGAAAATCACGCATCATGGTGCCGCCTATAAAAGCCTGTTTGCCATTTGGTCTGTTCCAAACTGTTAAGGCGCCTTGCGATGCAGCTTCGTGGCAGAGGCTAGAAAAGCTATCTTTATGGGCGGTCAAAAATTGTGCGCCATGGTCAAAGATATAGCCATCTGCTCGGCGTGTGGCTACACGGCCACCAATCCTGCGCCCTTTATCAAAAACACGAACAGAATTTCCAGCTGACATCAGCTTTCGTGCGGCTGCCAGGCCGGCGATTCCTGCACCGATGATGAGTATGTCTTCAGCCATGTACAGATACTCCTGCTAGGTTTTTTATGTCTGCCCTGATAGATTGGCGCTGAAAGTTCGAACATCCAATGACTAACAACAATTTCTCTCAAGTCTGCTGGATATAGCGTTACAGGTAAGAGGTCTTTTTATGCAGTTAATACGTGATGGCGCACAGGCCGGATGGGCAGCATTTCAGCTTTCTGAAGTCTCCAGGTTAGATGCTATGGGAACCCTAGCTGCTTATGAAGCGCTGCGTCCTTTATTGCCTCAGACTGCAGAGCGTATCACGCAATCAATTGAGAGTCTGACATCAATCATAGATGCGGTAGATGCCTTTATTTTAGATGGGTATGGGGTGATAAATATTGGCGAGGATATCATCCCGGGTATCAGTCAATTCCTAGATGCTGCCAAAGCCGCCGGTAAGCCTGTTATTATTTTAACAAATGGCGCCAGTCACCCATCTCAAGGGCGGGCTGCGAAATATCAGAGTTGGGGATTATCTATAGAGCCAGATCATATTGTATCATCGCGAGATGCCTTTTTGCACCTCCTGAAAGATACAGCCTCTGTTGGTAAGCTAATGAGTTTGGATAGGGCAACCACACCTATTGGACAGGGGGGTGAGCTCCGATTTGATGGCGGGACAGCTGCGCTTGAGGCCGCCGACAGCTTTGTGATGCTAGGTGCGACCAGCTGGGATGAAGCTCAAAATAATCAGCTGATTGACGCATTATTAGCGCGTCCAAGACCATTATATATTGCGAATCCAGATATTTCTGCACCACAAAATCC
>WTHY01000007.1:0-6995 GCA_011522945.1 Alphaproteobacteria bacterium | reverse complement strand
GACTGGCGCGGCATTGCTGAGGCAACAGGTATATATCCTGACTATCAGACAGATAGATTGTAAGCCATGTCGCCTCACGCAACATCCGGTGCGCTATAATAGCACGTACATGCTAATAGATAGGTATCTCAGGACACGGCGCTCGATATGACTTTTTCTCAACAACAGACGAAAATTCGGAAGATCCTCATTACTGGCGGGGCAAAACGAGTCGGTGCAGCCTTAGTGCGGGCTGCTGCTGAGGATGGTTGGCAAGTGCTAATTCACTGTAATCAGAATTTAGCAGAGGCAGAGCGGCTGGCAGACAATCTTGGTGAGACGTATTTAAAGCCACGCATATTACAAGCCGATTTATCAGATGCGGAGGCGTGTAAGCACTTGATGCAGAAGGCGTGTCAAGACAGTCCGCTAGATGCTCTAGTTAATAACGCCTCTCTGTTTCGTTATGATAGCGCAGAGGCTTTTGATACAGAGGATTTGGCAGCGCATATGGCGGTAAATGTTGCTGCCCCTGCTATACTGACAGCTGAGATGGCCAAGGCGCTTGGCACAGCACATAAGGGTGTTGTTATAAACATGCTAGATGCAAAATTATTTGGCATGAATCCAGATTATTTTACCTATACCTTATCTAAGGCTGCGTTGAGCACTATGAGCCAGATGAGCGCACAATATTTTGCACCAAATCTTCGCATTAATGGGATCGCCCCAGGCATCACCCTGCCATCAGGTGGGCAAAGTGAAGCTGAATTTCAGCAGGCACATAAGCGCAATCCTCTAGGTCAGGGCGCAGATGTGGCAGAAATAGTCGCGGCCATGCGGTTGATTTTAGATGCAGCATCTATGACTGGTCATCATATCGTGCTAGATGGAGGGGCGCATTTGCAGCCAGCTCCGCGCGATGTAGCTTTTTTGAAGGACTAGGTCATGACGGCAATACCCTCCAGGCAGTTTCAATTGCGTGCCATCGAAACACAATGTTCTATTGGCATTCATGACTTTGAACGTGCTGCCCCTCAGCGTATCCTTGTTGATATTGACGTGCTGCTAGATCCAAACCAGGAGCCACAAGCTGACAAAATCGATGAAGCGCTAAATTATGACGATATTCGAGTTGCTGTATTAAGTTTGGCAACATCACGTCATTTTGATTTACAGGAAACGCTGGCGCGCGCCATCTTTGATGCTGTCGCAGCTATGAAAACCGTTCAGGCTGTGCGGGTGAAAACAAGTAAGCCAGATGTGTATCAGGATGTCGGGTCTGTTTCCTATCAGCTTTCAGATTTCCCATCATAAACCCTAACCATAATGGCCAGGTGCAAAAATAACTAAATGCACAGCTGGCTCGAAGTAGGTTATATGCTAGGGTAAATATGTTCGGCATCTGGCGAATTTAGGCATAGCGGCAAAGATTTTCAGCTTTTCGTGCTAAAAAGGTCGCTAGACTGATTATCGGCACTTACTTTGTGGAAAGCGCATCGAGCTTTGCTTTCAATGCATCTAATTCTGTTCTGAATTCTGAATAGCTATCTGCCTCTGATTTGGCAGCTACCGCGGGCTCAGATTTCAAACTATTATCGCGAATAGTATCTAGAGATGTATTAAGCAGGCGTTCTGCATTATGTTGCTGGCGCATAAAGGCTGACATGGTGCGTTCAAGATAGCGTGAAAATAGTGCCTCATATTGGCCGCCATAGGCCATGATGATTTGTCTCAAAGCTTCAACGGGAAGCATTTGATGGCCTTCAGCTTCAATTTCAAGAATGATTTGCACTAAAGTTAGACGTGTTAAATCATCATCTGTCTTTGCATCACGGACGTCAATTTTTCTACCGCTTTGCACCAATTTTGCTAAATCAGATAGCGTAATATACATAGAATTTTCTGTGTCATATAGCCTACGATTGGCGTATTTCTTGATCTTTAATACTTGATTGGTCATCTATCTCGTGATCTTTGACAAGGATTTTGCATTGCAACATTTGAAAGGTGATAAGATGATATGTATTTCGGGTCTTATCGCAAGCTATTTTTAACAAAGCATTATTTTATCAAAGCATTATATAGCTATGGAATTTTGGTGGCCGGCACGCAGAACTGGCATATAGATAAATATCTGGGCATTTAGGAAGATGCGTTTGCAAATAGTGGTGATATTTGCAATGCAACCAAGTGTACTGGGCGCCATATCAAGCCATATGTCATCAGACTCTGAGGCAGGTAATGGGATTGTATGGTGGCCGCACGCAGTGATCCTGCAGACAGGCATTAAGACTGACAAAGTGGCTGGCACCCGTATCAGCATGCAGATCTGCAGGCAGACAGGCATGCTGGTGGGTGTGTTGAAACTCACATAAAGGGGCATGTAGCTGCCTATTTTGGAAAGATAGCCTGAATTTCTCTATAGTTTGCTGTATAGTTTGCTAAGATTGTCAGTGGCTTTGTTCATTGCATAGGATATGCAGATGTATGGCGTTGCAGATTTAGATGCTTATTACCGTTCTGTAGAGGGACAAAAGACAGCACGCCTGATAGCACAGGATATTGTACCGCTCTGGCCAGACATACCGAATCTTGCAGAAATTGCGGTTGGGTTTCCTTTTGCGTTTCTGCCAGATCGCCGCATGCCACCGGTACTTATGCCAGCACGTCCAGGGGCTGCTGCATGGCGAGGACAGTCTGGTATTTTGAGTGCAGAAATTGACCCTCAACATTGGCCTGTTGCTACTGATAGTCTTGATAGACTTCTTATTGCACATGCTTTGGAATTTGCGCCTGACCCTGCAGATTTTCTGCGTGAGGCAGCCCGTTGTCTTTGTGGGTCTGGAAAGCTTATCATGATGGTGCCGCATCGTGGCGGCTTATGGGTGCGGTCTGCGCGCACCCCTTTTGGTCAGGGTATTCCCTTTAGCCGTGGTCAGCTACACCGGTTACTTCTAGCCTCTGGCCTGCAACCAACAGCCTATCATCGCAGCTTGATATTACCGCCTGCCACATTGGCGCTACCACAATCAGTGCAAAAATCCATCGAGCGTGTTGGCGGCAGATTTGCACGTGTGTTAGGCGGGGTTTTACTGGTTGAAGCGACAAAAATGGTCTATGTGAAAAAAGATGTGCGTAGCGCGCAAGGATTGCGTAAATTAACTAAGCTTCAAGGCAAGCCTGCATTGCAAAGATGGCAATCTTGACGCATATGTGAAGCTAACTGTCTGGTCATATAAGTTGTGTTAGAGCGAGATGACAAAAACTCTTAATAGATTACGTGCTGAGATTGACGCTGTAGATACCGAGCTGATAGCCACTTTGGCAAAGCGCACAAATCTGGTTGCAGAGGTGGCTAATGCGAAGGCACCTGGCAGTGCGATTTTTCGACCCGGACGCGAAGCTGACTTACAGGTGAGCCTGTCGCGCAGATCTCCAAATGAGAGCCAAAAGCTGATAGCGCCTGTCTGGCGACCCCTATTACGGGCAAGTATCGCCTCACAAAAACCGGATTTCACGGTAGCATTTTTACCTGACGCTCAGACTGCAGCTGAAATTTTCAGCGCTGGGTTTCTGACGCTCACCTCTATCAATACAGCACAAGACGGGCTAGATAGGCTGAAAGCAGCTACAGTAGATATTTGTTTTATGTCTTATGATGCTGTCCTATCTCTTGGAGATCAGCTCGGTCCTGAGACAGGTATTTATGTTGTCAGCAAAGAAGATGACTGGTATTTGCTTGCTGCTGGGCTGCCAGATCCGTCTGAGAGAGATGTGACAATTTTTGCCCATAAGGCAGACCGCAAAAAAGATGATGGCCATATTGAGTTTGTTGAGCGGTCTGGCTATTTTGAGACAGTATCAGAGGATATGCCAGACGCCCATATAATCGGCATATATCAAATTTTAAAGCCATAAATATATGTTAGCCCGCCAATCATCTGGCAATATTACGAAAATAGTTCACCTTTATGACAGATACAAACCGCAGATCATCAGGCCCTCTTCCAAAGCAAGCCTTGCAACAGATGGATCCCTATGTCCCACAATTTGGGGTGCCAGCTTCAGAGAATCCTATTCGCCTATCAGCAAATGAGAGTGGCTTAGGTCCGTCTCCAAAAATTTCTGAAGTCTTGGCAACCGAGATGCCTAATCTGCATCATTATCCTGAGCAACAGGATGGAAAACTGGCAGCCGCTATTGGTGAAAGATATGGTGTTAAACCAGAAATGGTGCTGACATCAAATGGATCTGATGAGCTGATCTATCTATTATGTCAGACCTATTTAGATAGTGGTGATGAAGCGATATATACCCAATATGGGTTCCTCGTATTTCCGCATGCTATTCGGTTAACTGGGGCTCTGCCGGTGCAGGCGGCCGATGATGGCTACACAGTGTCAGTGGATAATATTCTGGCGGCTGTTAGCGATAAGACTAAGCTGGTTTTTCTGGCAAACCCAAATAATCCGACAGGAACAATGATTTCTGAAGCCGAAGTCCGGCGGCTGCATGCTGGGTTGCCCTCACATGTGATCTTAGTCTTGGATTGGGCTTATGCTGAATATCAGGAAGCTGCCCTCTCTTATGCTACTCAGATGGTAGAGCAGAATGACAATATTGTCATGTTGCGCACATTTTCCAAAATGCATGGTTTAGCAGCCCTAAGACTTGGCTGGGGCTATATGAATGCTGAAATGATGGGATTGCTTGGTGCTGTGCGGGGGCCATTTTCTGTTAATGGCATCGCAGCTTTGTCTGGCAGAGTTGCTGTTGCAGACACAGAGTGGCAACAGATGGTTCTTGATGAAAATACCCGCACCATGGCTATGCTAGCTGATATGTGTGAGACATTTGGGTTAGCCTATATATCTGGTGTTGCGAATTTTATGCTTGTACATTTTGCTGCTGACAGCTCAGACGGGGCAAATGGGCCAACGGCTGGATTTGTCGCACAATCTCTTGCGTCTCAGAATATTATGGTTCGTGGCATGGCACCATATGGCCTGCCAAATAGTTTGCGTATTTCCACAGGCACAGTGGCACAAATGGATGCGCTTTACGTAGGACTGCGTCATAGTCTTGGTAAATAATCTGCAGTGAGCCGAAGCGAGCCAATAGGAAAGAAACGCATGACAGAGCTTTATGATAAGATTGCCGTCATTGGTATCGGCTTGATCGGTGCTTCGATTGCGCTGGCGGCACGACATGGTGGTTTGGCAAAGGCAATTTCCAGCTTTGATGCGGACCCAGCTGCACGTAGTGAGGCAAAACAGATTGGATTGCCGGTAGAGATACAAGACAATTTAGCAGATGCAGTTAGCGATGCAGAGCTTGTCATTCTCGCCATCCCGGTTGGTGCTATGGCCAAGGTTGCTGAAGACATGGCGCCTTATCTTGCCCCTGGCGCTGTTGTGACAGATACGGGGTCAACAAAAAGAAGCGTTATTCGTGATGTTGCCCCAAAATTACCGGAAACTGCCTGGTTTATTCCCGGTCATCCTCTCGCAGGTACCGAATTTTCCGGCCCGGCATCAGGATTCCCAAATCTATTCAAACAGCGCTACTGGCTGCTGATAGATGAAGGAAATGTCGAGCCGGCTGCCAAGGAAAAACTTGAATCCTTCTGTGCCCAGCTAGGGGCAATGGTCGAGTGGATGGATAGTGATTATCATGACAGGGTTCTGGCTATCACATCGCATTTACCACATCTAATTGCCTATACTATTGTTGGCACAGCTGTAGATCTGGAAACAGATCTCAAAAATGATGTGATTCGTTTCTCTGCATCAGGATTTCGTGATTTTACACGTATAGCCTCATCTGACCCGACGATGTGGCGGGATATTTTTATGTCAAATGATGAAGCTGTATTAGAAATGTTACAGCGGTTTTCAGAAGATTTATCCTATCTACAACGCGCGATTCGCTGGCAGGAAGGTGATAAATTATTTGATTTATTTACACGTACCCGTGCAATTCGCCGCTCAATTATATCTGAAGGGCAGGATAACTAACTTCAAGCTAGGCTGCGGCTTTTGATCTGCTAAAGAGATGGCGTAGATGTGCAGCTATATATTTTCCAGATTCCCGCACAAGCAAACGCGCGATCGTCCAATCATAAAACCAGTTTTGTGGCTGTAAGTCTGGTGGGCTAACGGCAAAATATTCGATCTTAATTTTTGGCATGGCACGGGCAAATTCTAATCTGGCTCTCGCCAGGTGATAATTGGCTGTCACCAATCTAAGGCTAGTATAATTATGTTGGCGCATCCAGCTTGCAGCTGCTTTGGCATTTTCAATTGTATCTGTTGCTGTAAAATCCAAATCCACACAGCAGATAAGCTGCTCCTTTTGAGGCTCTGACAGGCCTAATGAAGCTGCTAAGATAGATTTGGTAATGCCAGCGCCAACACCTGTTACAAGCATATGTTTTGCATAGCCATCTTGCATGAGGGTGAGGCCTGCCGAAATGCGAGCTTGGCCGCCAGTCGTCACAATCACAGCATCTGTAGGGACAAGAGCACTGCTAATGGTCTTTGGCAGAGTGAGCGCGCGATATTGAATACCGGCAAGGCATATGCCGATTAACAGCAGGAATCCAAGGCAGGCAGACAGGATAGGCAGCCTGTTAGATGCGTTGTTATCAGCAGTTGTTTTTGGTTGTGCGCTCGCCATCTCTTGCGCTCCCTTTTAAGAATAGGCGCATCTATTCCAGCCCCTATAGATTATCTATAAATGCCAAGTTCTGTCAAAAGCCTTCGACCATATCTGGCGTTCGCAGAGCCTATGGCAGGAGCAGATCTGGTATGTAATAAATCTGGCGTCTCATAAAAGAGAGTTCTATACTGATATGAGCTTTGATACGAAATGAGCAAATTTTATGCTTTTGACCTGTGATACATGTCAGACCATTTTTCGAATTGATTCAGCACGTCTGGATCCAAAAGGTCAGCGTGTGCGTTGTTCTGTTTGTGATCATAGCTGGGTCGCGAAGCCTATGGCAGAGGATG
>WTHY01000096.1:3641-7204 GCA_011522945.1 Alphaproteobacteria bacterium | reverse complement strand
CTGTTACTCTTAATGAGAATTACTCTTAAGCTGGCCGATAGTTTGATAGGATGCTTGACGGTAGGATGAGCTGGAAATCATTA
The DNA here is from genome assembly GCA_011522945.1 of Alphaproteobacteria bacterium. Classification (GTDB taxonomy): domain Bacteria; phylum Pseudomonadota; class Alphaproteobacteria; order Puniceispirillales; family Puniceispirillaceae; genus WTHY01. Next base: position 7,121 of record WTHY01000096.1, on the reverse strand, counting down.
ATCCCAAAGATGTGCCGCGCCCCGCACACCTGACGAATCTCCAAATTTGGGAGGTAATAATTTCGTCGAAATTTGCTTTGAGAAAACATATCCAGGCCATTTGCGTGGCACATTTGTATAGAGGCGCTGAATATTGGACAGGCCGCCGCCAAGGACAATGACATCTGGATCAAAAATATTGATAATCATCGACAAGCCTCGGCCAAGCCTATCCTCAAGGACTTGCACAGAAGATTCCGCGATAATATCGCCTTGTTCTGAGCGTTTTATAATTTCGGAGGCCGGCTGAAATTCACCAGTCAATTTTTTATAATCAGCCTCAAAGCCTTTTCCAGAAATATATGTCTCTAAACAGCCAGTGCGGCCGCAATGGCATATATGTCCGTCAAATTCATGGTCTACAGGCCAAGGCAGGGGTACATGACCCCATTCTCCAGCAATGCCGTTAGCACCGCTATGGAGCTTTCCATTGATGACCAAGCCACCACCACAGCCAGACCCAATTATGACTCCGAACACAGATTGTGCGCCTTTGCCTGCGCCATCACTAGCCTCAGACAATGCAAAGCAATTCGCGTCATTTGCCACACGCGCAGCTTTACCCGTGGCAGCTTGAATGTCACGTTGTAAATCATGGCCTATGATCGTCTGTAAATTTCCACCTTCAATAAGATTTTCAGACGTGACAATGCCCGGTGTGCATACCCCTACAGGACCATCATATCCGGTTGCGGATTTGGCTTTATCAACAAGTTTTGCGATATTTTTCAGGAGCTCGCGATATGAGCTCGGCGTTTCAAGACGCTCACGAAACATAAAAATGCCGCCATCATCAAGAATGGCGGCTTCCATTTTTGTGCCTCCAATATCAATGCCTAAACGCATCTATTGGGCCTTACTTGATTTTAGCTTCCTTAAAAAGCACATGCTTACGTGCCTTTGGGTCATACTTCATCAATTCAAGCTTTTCAGGCTTGGTCCGAGGGTTTTTCTTCGTTACGTAAAAATACCCTGTATCGGCGGTGCTAACCAATTTGATCTGTAAGGTTGCTGGCTTCGCCATGAGAAAATCTCCAATTCTCTGAATAATGAGCGCGAAATGTGCTTTTTTTGTGTAAATTTGTCAAGCAAAAGAGATATGCGATTCAGGGAAAAATTCAAAAATTCATCGCTTTTTGTATTTTGAACGTGATTTACCACGTGATTTGGCTGCTTTGTTTTTGAAGCCATGTTTCTTACCTTTTGAAAATCGGCGTTCTTTTGCATCAAAAGCTTGTGTGCCGCCTCCTTGCCAGGAGAAAAGAAGCCCACCACTTGCAGGTGTTATTTCTAGTAATTTGGCTTGCAAATCATCACCAAGCGCGAATTTCCAGCCTGTATAGTGCCCCTGCAATACCATACCGCCCGTAACTATATCATATCTATCATCGGGCAGGCTTTTACGTGGGATAAAGCCTTCTGCCAACCCATCTTGCATTTGAACAAAGAGACCAGCTTTGTTAACGCCTGTAATACGCACATCGAAAACTTGTCCCTCTGCGCCCAGAAAATATAAGGCTGCAAGCCTGTCAGTAGTTCTGCGCTCTGCACGGGCCGCTGTGACCTCTGTCATTGAGATATGTGCGCAAACCTGTTTTAGAAGATTAGGATCTTCCGTGCCCAACCGTTCATTACCCAGCTTACAGGCTGCAATAATAGAGCGATGCACTAGTAGGTCAGAGTAGCGCCTAATAGGTGATGTGAAATGTGCATATCTAATGAGACTTAGGCCATAATGTCCAATATTTTCAATCTCATAATGTGCACGTGCCTGACATCTGAGTATCGTCTCATTTATCATTTGTGCCTCAGGTTTGTCCTGAGTGGCGGCAATTAATTTGTTAAATAAATGCGGTTGTATGACCTGCCCTTTGGCAAATGGAAGAGACAGGGTTGTTGTTATTTCATGGAGGGCTTCAAGTTTTTCCGGGTCAGGCCTGTCATGATTTCTATAGACGCATATTGCTGAGGCTGTTTCCAGTGTTTCAGCTGCACAGACATTTGCAAGGATCATAAATTCTTCAATAAGTTGATGAGCTGGTTTTTGGCTGCGCAGCACAATATCACTTACCATTCCAGTTTCATCAATTTCCACACGCCGTTCTTGGATATTTAAATTCAGTGTGCCGCGTTTGTCTCGCGCAGATTTGAGGCAATGAAATGCCCCGGCTAGATGATGAATGGTACCACTAGGTGCATGTATATCTGTTTCTTCTGCTAAGCCATCCATCACAGATTGTACTGCATTATAGGTTAGCCGAGCAGAGGATTTCATCAATCCCCTGAAAAATTTATGACTTTGCTTTTGGCCTTGAGAATCAATGAAAATTTCAACAGCTAAACAGGCACGAGGCTCATTTGGCCGTAATGAACAAACGCCATTCGAGAGTGCTTCAGGCAACATAGGAATAACTGTACCAGGTAAATAAACAGAATTTCCTCGCCTCTGAGCCTCAACATCCATATCACTGCCAGCTGCTACATAGGCACTTACATCTGCTATAGCTACAATCAGGCGCCACCCCCCTGTGTCAGATGGTTCTGCAAAGACGGCATCATCAAAATCTTTTGCATCTTCTCCATCAATTGTTACCAAAGGCAGCTCTTGAATATCTGTTCGACGCCCAACCTCAGGCACTTGTGCGATTTCAGCCTGTTTCAATAGCGTTTCAGGAAAGATATGTGGTAGCTCAAACTCAGTGATGGCAAGCTGCGCGAGAGCTTGCGGGCTGCTCATAGGGCCAATGATGCGCTTTAGTTTCGCTGAGGTCTCACTTCTACCGCGTCGTGGTAGTAACTCTGCTTCGATCAAAAGATTTTCTGAAATCTCTATATCGTCTGGTACCATGACAGGCAGGGGCCGGTTTGCACCTTTTTCCGCGGTTTCGAGCATCCATTTGCCACGCTTTTGAAAAATGCGACCGTAAAGACGGTTATTTGTCTTTGGTAGGATTCGCATAATGTCGCCAATTATGACTTCATCTTTGGTCATTCGCACACGTATCAGAACATGGTCGCCAATTTTTGGTTGATGAGATCTTTGTTTATCATGTTTTTTATAATGGCCGGCTGCTCGGGGTGGGACCACTTGAATAGGCGGCATATGACTATCATCTTCAGATAAAAGGCGCGCAGATAAATAACCATCATGGTCGATGGAGGTAATCTCAGCTAGTTTTACCCCAGATATTAGGTTTTCCTGTCCGAAATCTGCACCATCTGAAGATTCTAGCTGGCCAGAGTCAGATAGGTCTAAGAGCTTTCGCCTCAGCGCAGGACGCATAGCTGGCGGCAATCCAAAAAACCGTGCAATGTCCCGCAATTTAGGCGTTGTGTCTGCCTGTGTAATAAAGCTTATAAGGTCCTGGTCATCAGGCAGGTCAGAACGGGTCACATGCTGCTTCCCGTATCTACATTAGATGACACGGATTTTGCACGTGC
>WTHY01000096.1:0-3541 GCA_011522945.1 Alphaproteobacteria bacterium | reverse complement strand
GCTGCTTTTTTAGCTGTCTTTTTCGCTGATTTTTTAGCTGCTTTCTTACCTGATGGTCCTTTTGCAGCCTTTGCTGACAACAATTCAAGGGCTATTTCAAGCGTTACATCTGCCATTTCCGTGCCACGTTTTACCGGCGCTCGTAATTTATTATGTTCCACATAGGCACCAAACCGGCCGCGCTTTAGCTCAACTAGTCCGCCATCAGGATGGTCTCCTAATTCCCGGCCAGCTTTCTTAGCAGCTTCTGCAAGCAGATCCACAGATCTGTTAATGCCAACAGACAATACATCATCTCCTGCAGGCAGGCTGGTGAATTTACCTTGATATTTTAGATAGGGTCCATAACGACCTAATCCTGCTTGTATCATAGCGCCTGTTTCAGGATGTTCACCAATATCTCTTGGTAAAGATAGCAGGCCTAAGGCATAATCTAAATCAACCTCTAATGGCGATTTGTCTTTGGGCAGAGATGACCGTTTTGGTTTTTTCTCTTCCAAAGCACCTGCCTGAACATAAAATCCGTAAGGTCCTTTTCGAAGATAGATTGGCAAATCCGTAGCAGGGTCAGTGCCGAGCAATTTATCCTCGTCTAATGCACCCTCTGTATTGTCATTTTCACCAACTTGGCGTGTATATCCGCAATCTGGATAATTATCACATCCAAGGAAGGGACCAAATCGTCCTAATTTCAACTCGAGGCGACCCTGCTGACATTTGCTACACAACCTGTCAATTTTTCCATCTTCAGATGGGGTAAAAAATAGCTGTTCTAACTGCTCATCAAGTGTCTTCAAAACATCTGGAACACTCAAATCTGTTGTAGATTCCACAGCGAGCTTGAAATCTGTCCAGAAATTGTGAAGTACCTGTCGCCAGGCTAGTTTCCCGTCCGAGACCTGATCTAGCTGCTGTTCTAACCCTGCGGTAAAATCATATTCTACATAGCGGCTGAAAAAATTCTCGAGGAATGTCGAAACAATGCGTCCTCTATGTTCAGGTATGAATCGTCTTTGATCCTTGCGCACATAATTCCGCTTCTCTAAAACGCCTAGTATAGAGGCATAGGTAGATGGCCTGCCTATACCAAGTTCTTCCATTTTTTTAACCAGACTTGCATCACTATATCGGGCAGGTGGCTGTGTGAAGTGCTGCTCCGTTTGCGGTGCAATAACAAAAGCAGCTTCTCCTTTGGTCAGAGCTGGTAGAATTGTATCAGCACTATCATCTGATTTTGAAGCGTCAGCATAAACTGACCTGAAACCGTCAAAAACAATCACCGAGCCTGAGGCACGCATTTTTAAGCTATTTTCAGATCCAGCTAAATCTGCAGCAGTTTGATCAAGTTCAGCTGATGCCATCTGGCTAGCGATCGTGCGCTTCCAGATAAGCTCATATAACCGTCTTTGGTCATAATCTAAAAATGCACTTACCTGGTCTGGCGAGCGGTGCAGTGAAGTTGGTCTCACAGCTTCGTGCGCTTCTTGTGCGTTGGCTGCTTTCGTTTTGTAAATACGTGGTTTTTCGGGAACATATTGAGAGCCAAAATGCTCTGTAATAACAGCGCGTGCGGCTTGCACAGCCTCATTGCTAATTTGCACGCCATCTGTTCGCATATAGGTTATCAGACCAGTCGTCTCTGTTCCAATATTTACACCTTCATATAATTTTTGGGCGATTTGCATGGTCTTACTTGCCGAGAAGCCAAGTTTTCGAGATGCATCCTGTTGCAGTGTCGATGTTGTAAATGGCGCATAAGGATTGCGTCTGACACGCTTTGTTTCAACATTCTCGACCTGCCAGCTAGAGGCAATAATCTTTGCCTCAATCGCTTTGGCCTCTGCTTCAGTCGAGACAGATAATTTATCAAGTTTCTGACCATCAAAATGTGTCAGTCTTGCTGTGAATTCCTGGCCATCATTCTTTTTAAATCTCGTGTCTAGAGACCAATATTCAACAGGTATGAATTTTTCAATTTCTCCTTCCCTCTCACAAACAAGGCGGAGGGCCACAGACTGAACGCGGCCAGCAGACCGGGAGCCTGGGAGTTTTCGCCATAGGACTGGGGAAATAGAAAACCCAACCAGATAATCTAGTGCGCGCCGGGCAAGATAGGCGTCAATCAGGTCAGTATCCAGATCACGAGGATGCTCCATAGCCTCTAGAATCGCAGATTTTGTAATCTCATTAAATACAACACGTTCATAGGGCATGTCGCGGAATTGCTTTTTTGCTTGCACCATTTCCCGCACATGCCAGCTAATTGCCTCACCCTCACGATCAGGGTCAGTGGCGAGTATGAGCTTGTCAGCATCTTTTAAAGCTGATGTGATTTCTTTCATCTGCTTTGTAGAACTTGTGTCTGTTTGCCAGGCCATTTCAAAATTATTATCTGGCTGAACAGATCCATCTTTTGGTGGTAAGTCACGTACATGACCATATGAGGCAAGCACTTTATACCCATCACCTAGATACCGATTTATGGTCTTGGCCTTGGCAGGAGACTCAACAACAACGACTTTCATAACTGCACCCAAAACTGAATGATAACAGATTGTTAAGGCATTTCGACAAGGCGAGAAACACGATTGCCAAGATGCCTTTGTATGCAGCCACCAAGCTCTAATTCCAATAAAGCTGCGGCAAGCACCACAGCAGAGACATGACACCAGCGTCCCAATTCGTCAATATCTATAGGGTCATGTGATATATTTTTCATAATTTGGTTTCTTGCCTCATCAACCAATTTTGCGTCAATTTTGATATGCGATTGCACCGGCTCCGGCATATAAGGCGAAACCATGCTGAACATATCTTCGGATTTGCTTAAAATAGCTTCTACATCTTCAGGAGATTGTACGAGATGGGCACCATCTTGTATCAATGTGTTCGCGCCATGTGCTCTTGGATCCAGAGGTGACCCAGGAATGGCCATAACATCACATCCGCGTTCAGCAGCCTCACGGGCGGTGATAAGTGAGCCTGATTTTACAGCAGCTTCAACCACAAGGCACCCTTGAGATAAGGCAGCAATGATGCGGTTTCGCATAGGAAATAATCTGGCGGTAGGCTGCGTGCCAATCGGCATTTCTCCCAATATCAAGCCCTGTTCTGAAATCTGCTCATATAAATCTCTATTGTCTTTTGGGTAGGGAATATCAATGCCATTTGCCAATATAGCGATAGTACCTGTTGCGAGGCTTCCTTCATGCGCGGCCCTATCTATGCCACGTGCCATGCCAGACACAATTACAAACCCAGCCTTGCCCAGCGTGCCAGCAAAATGTCTTGCAAGGCGCATCGCATTTAAAGACGCATTACGGGCGCCGACAATCGCTATCACAGGTTTTTTAACAAGCGATAAACTACCTTTGTAAGTCAGGGTGAGTGGTGCATCTTCAAATTGTGCTAATCGCGGCGGGTATTCCTCATCACCCAAAATTAGAAGTGAGGCTCCAGCAGCATGAATTGCATGTAATTCAGCTTCTGCGGCATCTTTGGTGATAGGCGTCAGTTTGCGTCCCCCGCGGGCAGATAATTC
>WTHY01000091.1 GCA_011522945.1 Alphaproteobacteria bacterium | reverse complement strand
TTTTCGAACGGTAGGTGAACTTGTCATCACACCGCCAATCGCCTCTGCATTACCCGTCACAACAGATAGCAGTCCGGCTGGTAGGCCTGCACGTTCCGCAAGTAGAGCCAGCGCTGTCGCAGAAAAAGGTGTTTGTGGTGCAGGCTTAAGTACCATTGCACAACCAGCAGCAATTGCAGGTCCGGCTTTTCGTGTAATCATCGCGTTTGGAAAATTCCAAGGCGTGATAGCTGCCACCACACCGATGGGCTGCTTTAGAACCATAATGCGTTTGTCAGCTTGATGGCCTGGTATAATCTCGCCATAGGCACGGCGCGCCTCTTCAGCAAACCATTCAAGGAAAGAGGCCCCATAGGCTATCTCGCCGCGCGCTTCTGCAAGTGGCTTACCTTGTTCAGCAGTTAGGATAATCGCCAGATCCTCTTGGTTCTCCATCAGCAGCTCAAACCATCTGCGTACAATAACAGACCGTTCCTTGGCTGTTTTGGCTGCCCATTGTTTCTGGGCAATTTCAGCATCAGCAATGGCCGCTTCGGTTTCCGCAGCACCAAGAACAGGGATTTGGCCAACAGCAGTGCCTGTTGCGGGATTCAAAATAGTCTGAACCTTGTCTGCTTCAGACGCCTTTATCCACTTTGTGCCGACTAGAGCCGCTTCGACTAATAACTCTGGATCCTGTAACCCTAAAATATTTGTTTGTGCAGATGACATGCTGATATCCTTATGTTGGTCGATAGATTATCCCAAATGCTGATTATCTAAAAAGTGATGCCAGATAATGAGCGTAAATTCTAGCTCATATTGCGACGATTTCTGCGGTCTGTTGACTATTTAACGTCTAAAAATGCAGCTTTTTTGGTCTGCGGTAGAATATTGAACAGAGCTTGCAGTGCAGCGGCAAAACTGGCAATGTCCCAGCAATAAGATATGAAGCTCCAAACCAACAAGGTTAGCGCTGTCGTGATACAAGATATTCTCGAAAAATGCCAAAAAGCAGGCTTGCGTATGACAAGTCAACGCATGGTGATTGCCCAGCTTATCCACGATTCTGATGATCATCCAGATGTAGATACGATTTATCGGCGTGCGTCTGAAATTGATAGCTCTATATCATTAGCAACGATTTATCGTACGGTTGCAATTTTGGAGGAAGCTGGTGTTGTCGAAAAGCTTGATATAGGCGATGGGCGTGCGCGTTATGAAGCTGCTGGTGAGCATCATGAACATCTGGTTGATGTGGATACAGGGGATATCCATGAATTTCACCATCTCGAATTAGAAGCTCTGAAAGAGCGCATTGCCAATGAAATGGGTTTCGAACTTGTTGGTCATCGCCTAGAACTTTATGGCCGTCGTTTAGCGTCTAGCAAAACATCAAAAGATACAAAGGCGCAAGACTAACCTCGTCTTGCAGCAGTTATATGGCAATTTTTGGCGCACATAACATAAAAAGGCTGACGGGCAGTTGGGCGCCTGTGCAGTGGATTTTATGTGCATCATTGATTGCGCCTATGGCCTTTATCGCCTTTGCAGCCTTTGGTGATAATCAGGGTGTTTTCCGCCATTTACTTCATACAGTTTTAAGTCGTTATATTTTAAATACACTTACGCTTATGGTGGGAGTAGGCTTGGTTGCTCTACTATTTGGCATCAGTACATCATGGTTGGTAACGCGCTATCGGTTTTTTGGCAGCCGCACATTAAGCTGGCTGCTTATTTTACCGCTAGCTATGCCAGCCTATATTATTGCTTATGCCTATACAGATTTCCTGGAATATGCAGGACCGCTGCAAACAATGTTGCGTGATATCTTTGGGTGGCAGTCAGCGCGTGACTACTGGTTCTTTGAAATACGATCGCGGGCTGGTGCCATAATCATTATGGGCGCTGTGCTCTATCCCTATATTTATATTTTGGCTCGAACGGCGTTTCGGCAGACATCTAGGCGCCTGTTTGAGGTTGCGCGTATGTCTGGTCAAAACATGTTCCAAGCTGTTGGTCTGCCCCTTGCACGCCCGGCGATTATTGCTGGTCTGTCGTTGGTCCTCATGGAAGTGTTATCAGATTTTGGCACAGTTGAGTATTTTGGTATTGAAACACTTACACTCGGTATTTTTAATGTCTGGCTTGGTATGAAT
>WTHY01000112.1 GCA_011522945.1 Alphaproteobacteria bacterium | reverse complement strand
GCGACATATAGGTATTGCGCATCCAAAATTGCCGCGTCGCTGGTCTATCCCAAACGAATATCATACCGCGATTATTTGGCATATTGCGCTTGAACATCAAGCCAAAGGCTTTTTCATCAGCCGTGCGCGCCACTTCAACGTCAAATCTATGTTTAACGCCTAATTCAGTGACTATCGTAATATTTTGCCTCTGAAACTCTGGTCTGGTGATGGCAAGCGCAGGTGCGCTCACAGCTATTGAAATATAACACAATAAAAGACAAGTCCAAGCCGCAGATGACACCCTTCTATGTATATGAAAAAATGACATATATAGCCTTCCTCAGCTTTATCCTGACATTGCATAACTAGTCTTCATCAGCCAGATGGGTAAACCATCTATTTGGCATATCACGGCCAAGTCGATGCGGGAAATGCAGCCCACGCAACAACTCTGATGACCAATTATCTAACAATTTACCATAGGGATCAAAATTATTCATCAAACCCCAAACGCCAGTCCAAGCACGTGCTATCGTAACAGGATTATATCCGCCGCCGCCTAAAACCATTGTTGGCGCTCCAAACTGCAATATAGTCTCTACAGCCTTCCAATACCCATTCACGCTGAACAGCAAACCAGATTGCGGGTCATCAGCGAGCCCATCAGCACCAGCTTGTAGCACAATCACCTCAGGTTTAAATGATTTTAACGCTGTCACTATTTCATTGACTATAATAGTTAGAAGCTCTCTATCCCCTGCCCCTCTCTGCAACAGATAATTACGAGCAAAGCCAGCTCCCTTGTCATCCCTTTCACCAGTCCTTGGCCACCTATCAGCTTCATGCACAGAAAATATACGTAGTTCTGGCATATGGCTGAGTGCATCTTGAACGCCATCACCATGATGTGCATCAATATCTACATAGGCGATGCGTTTCGCCCCATTTTTCAATAATGTCAGGATTCCGAGAACAGGATCATTTACAAAACAAAAGCCAAATGCCCGATCTGATTGGCCATGATGTGTTCCGCCAGAGGGGTTAAAGATGCGTGTCGCTTTTCCCCAGGCGAGCATCTCGGCCCCAACAATACTCGCTTTGGCAGCTGTTGCAGGCCTGCTAAATATATCTGGATAAATCGGATTGCCAGACTGCCCAATATTATGACGCACCTTGCGTGCCCCCGAGAGAGCCTGTTCAGCTTCAGCATCCTTCAACGCAGAAATATAAGCCTCAGTGTGAAATAGAGATAGCTCCTCCTCTGATGCAGGTAGCACTGATAGAAATTGATTATCGCTGAGCCATCCGAAATGTCTGGTTAAATCCATTACAGGCCAGACACGTGGTATATCTAATGGATGGCCACTACCATAGCTAGAACCCCGAAATATCTCACTACTCAAAAAATATTGCGCCACGCTACTACTATCAGTTGTTGCTCATTATTATATGATGATTTACGATTTCAAAACTTTAATTCAATAGAGACTGTGTAGAATAAATAGAGTAGTTTACACGCTCTGTCTTTTGGAAAGGATATTTGTCAGATGGCAAAACAGAACGGGGTCTGGAACTTCATTCAAGAATATTCTGTCTTACTCGTTTTGGGCGCACTTACCGCGCTCATTTGGGCGAATTTAGATTATCACAGCTACCATCACATTGTTGACTATGTGATTTGGGATTATGCGCCAATTGGTCATCTGCATGATGGTCATCGCACACTGACATTACATTATCTTATCAATGATGTGCTGATGGCATTTTTCTTTGCCATCGCGGGTAAAGAAGTTTGGGAAGCTGTCGCACTAAAAAATGGCTCATTACGCGGACGTAAGGCACTTACACCTCTGATTGCTACTGCAGGTGGCATGTTTGGTCCGATTTCCGTGTACCTGTTGGGCGCCTTCATGGTTGGCAAATTTGCAGTGCTTGCAAATGGTTGGGCAATTCCAACAGCGACAGATATTGCTTTTTCTTATCTTGTGGGTCGTATCATCTTTGGTGCTAAGCATCCTGCTGTAGGGTTTTTACTGCTCCTAGCCATTGCTGATGATGCTGCTGGTTTGATCATTCTTGCGATTTTCTATCCGCAAGGTGATTTGAACCTTGAATGGCTGGGGCTCTCTGTGGGCGCGGCAATTGGGGTTTACGTCATAGCAAACTGGCTACCACGGCGCCTTGATGGCGATGACGAAGCACGCCCGGCATCTACCAAGGCACGTCGTATCTTTGGTTATTGGCCGTATTTTATTGCAGCATGTGCAAGCTGGTATGGTTTCCAAGAAGCTGGCATCCACCCGGCATTAGGCTTACTGCCAATTGTTGTGACGATACCGCATGCTGATACGAGCTTTGGTTTGTTTGGCGCAGATGCTGTCCATCAGCATGATTTGTTAAATGATATTGAGCATGCATTAAAACGTCCTGTGGAAGTGGTGCTCATGCTATTTGGGTTTGCAAATGCCGGCGTAGTATTCTCCTCCATTGGCGATGCAACCTGGCTAGTATTGGCAGGTCTAATCATTGGCAAACCTCTGGGTATCCTGCTATTCGGCGCGGTTGCAGCACATATATTCCGCCTTGGTTTACCAGAGGGTATGCGCACCATAGACTTGCTTATTATTGGCTTTATTGCTGCGATTGGCTTTACAGTTTCACTCTTCATCTCAGCGGTAGCGTTTCCAGGTGGAGACATTCAAGATGCAGCCAAGATGGGGGCACTCCTCTCCTTTGGCGCTGTCTTCCTATCACTTTTGGTAGGCCGCATTATTGGTGTCCAGAAACAGGTTTAGCCAAAATAGCTTATCTGCTGTTAAACAGATAATTTTCTATAAGGCCCTGCTTGTCAGGGCCTTATTTTTTCGGCATATAATGCGAGTAATACAGTTTATGCTATTTTATTTTTCGGGGGAAAAGCTATGGCAACTTCAGACACAAATAAGAGCCGCCCAGCAGGTGTGCCGGAAGAAAATGTATATAACTCGTTACATTGGAGCGTTATCATCGCTTATCTTGCGGCAGCAGGTGCGCTTATACTGCTATTGTCTTTTGCTGGCTAAGAAAACCATAGCTAGTCTGGCAATCTGCGCAGCAACACCGCGGCAAAATGCATATTTAGGCCTGTGATGAATAGTATTTACCAGACAGAACTATTGGCACTTGCACGTAGCATACGCAGCCTTGAGGCGCTAGAGGCGCCAACGCACAATGTAGAGCTAAATAACCCGGTTTGCGGAGATAATGTTGTAATAAGTGTGGTGCTAGAAAATAGTCATATAACAGCACATCATATTAAGGCTGAAGGATGCGCGCTTTGCGCGGCTGGCGCTGGCCTCTGGCACAAGCTAACACACAATGACACCACGCAGGATTTGCGCACGACCAAAGCGCTAATCGAAGCCTATTTAACAGGCAGCTTGCCAACGGACAACGCTAAAGCAATTGCTCTCAAACCTTTTGAGCCTGTTATAGCCTTTAAAAACAGACACAAATGTGTCCTGCTTTCATTTCAGGCAGCAGCGCAATTGGCAGATACAGTCTAGCGTTCTTATTCAGGATCGACTGAGAATTTTCCAAATGCCCAGATGCCAAGACATAGTAAAACAACAAAGCCAATCACAAGCGCTATTCCATAATTTGGATCCATCTTTTCCCCCGATAGATATGCACGCCTTGCGCGCAGGATATATAAATGACTGCGGGTGTTTATAAATCAGAATTTCATGGTTGAACAACCAAAATATTCACACAATACAATGCCGCGTCAATTTAACCATATTTTTGGCGCTCCCTTAATTTGTCTTGTAGAAACCTACCTGCGCTATCTGTAAATCTGCAGTAAAATCTCCTCCATAGGCAACGATGCCAATAGAATAGATGCTATTTATCACCATGGGTGATGGCATAAAGCCTGAACGAGAGGCCGTAAAATCCTCAAATGGTAAGTAAAGAATGCTCCAATCCTCACTAACTTGGAATCCCTGCCTGTAATTCATCCAAGGTCGCACGGACTGTCCATTGCGCAAATGCACAGCATAAGATTCTTGATTGCCACGCACTTGTAAAAAAACGCCATCATAGCCGGTCGCCTCTCCAGCTACAAAACGCCTCCTCACCTGAACAAAGCCGCCATTATTTGCTGTGCTGACAGTACCTGTCATATGCGCAACTTTGCCGACATCTGATATGATCAGACGGGCGGTTCCAGTTGAAAGTCCGCCCATTACCTGATCAGTTGCCAGGCGCCATCCTGTTGCTTTGCCATCATGAAAATCTGCTAAATGATAATATGCATAGTCAGCTGGGGTGGTTGTTTCCATTATTTTAGAGGTAGTCATATCATCGTCTCCCTCACGCAGAGTGTTGCCGAAACCAACATTCATTATCAGTATGCAGATTAATAAACTGCTCGCAGAAACCTTGGTCACAAACGCAGATATTGATGGACGCCACATACTCTAGCCCTACCAACTTCATGATATACTGCTTCAACATATAGTGCGGCTGGTGGCGCGAACAAACCGTTTGCAATTTTTATGACTGATTACTCTGACTGCATTTCAAATATGCATAGCCAGTTTATTTAGCATGGCTGTTTCACAGAGGATTTCCTAAAAATATAATTTTTGACCTATCCTAAAGGTATCTGGTTTTTTCTCGAAAGAATAGCTGTCACATCGTCAAAATAGAATGATCTTGCAAATATTAGAGTTAAACAATATACAACGTTACGGAATCGAAATCTGAAGAAGGATTGCAGTGATGAAAAAGCTTTTAATTGCATTATCTGTCGTCGCGATAACAAGCCCTGCTTTTGCGTTAACGTTGAAAACTGGACAAGTTGTTGGCGCTGATGGTGAAGTCTATACAGGCGCCAGCCCAGAACAACAGGCCAATCTAATAGCTAACGCCGAAAGAAAAGGCGAAATGGTCGGTGTATCTAGTGGTAATGTATTTGTAATTGTAGGGGAGACTGTTACTTACATCCCTGTACAAGAGATCGCTGGTAAAACAGACGAAGGTATTCTCACTACAGTTGGCGATGCCGTCATTCAAAATGTAACTGGTAATGCCGATCTCACATTTGAATCAGTTCAAGCTGCACAAGAATTATCCGAACAAGCTGGTGTGCCGATTGACGAACTTGTATCAGCAGAAGGCCTCGAAGGGCTTGACCCAGAAACACTTGCCGAAATCCAACAAGTCAGCAAGGAAACTGGTGTTTCTATGAACAATCTCGCGGCACTGAATGATATTATCACAGCCTTGCCTACAGACGAGATTGATGGTTTTGTTGATGAGTTGGAAAGCCTTGTCGCTGATGGATTTGCTGATGAAATCAACGAATTCCTTGATACCGTTCGGGATCTTGGTGTTCAAGATTTCTTCTCCAAATATACAAGTGTAGACGAGTGTGTTGCAGCTGGCGAAGATGCTGCAGCTTGTGGAGCTGCAGGCGAAGCTATTGATAATTTCAATGATGCCACACAAAGCGAATAAGAAACAACCTCGTAAAAAATGGTGCAATAGCCATTTTTCATAGAGATTAGGGAGGCTTATGCCTCCCTTTTTGTTTATGCACACAACTAAAATAGTGCTTTTGTATAGGATTTAATTCATAAATCTCACTAGACGCAACGCATGCAAAATAGCTAATATTCAAAAGAAGGCGTGACTGTGTAAAAAATGTTACCCGTATGACATTACCAAAAGCATAAAGGTAGGTAGCTATGTTAAAAAATCGGATAATTTTGCCTCTTTGTCTTGGGCTGATTGTAACATCGCCAGCTATGGCGCTCACTTTTAAAAGTGATGGCTCTATCGTTCAGAGCGACGGAACAGTTGTACGCGATACAAGTGAGAGCCGTTATTCTGAAGCCCTTGCAGATTTTCGCGCTGGCAGAGAGGTTACAGGCTTCCCGGTTGCGCGTACTTCCTCTGGATTATTTGGCCTAGGTGGCGGCACGCAAAAAGCGCCGGCCGGATATTTCGGTGCAGACATTGTAGAAGATGGTGCGCCTTTATTCCCACTCCCAACCACAATTGACAGTGGCGATCCGATTAGCTCTATAGCTGAAAATTTAGGCATGAGTAAGAACCAGTTTACAGCCGCTCTAGTGAGCACAGCTAATGATGACTGGTTGGAAGATAATAATATCGCCCCCGAAGTTGTTCCAAATTTTGAGCAGACAGTAGATACATTTCTTACCTCTGAGGAGCAAGCTGCTGCGCTTCTGGCTGATGGATATGTTGCGGTAAATGCATCTGGCCTTACAGCAGAGGATGTGCGTACTGGCGAATTGGATGATTTATTATCAGACCCAGAAGCACTTCTCGAGGCAGCTCCATTTCTTGTCGGTGCGCCAGTTGAAGTGCAAATGGCATTTCAGGCTCGCGCACAGTCTTTTCTAGCAGAAGAAACTGGCCTTGAGCTGCCTGAATTTGATGCTGTCACACTAGATGTACCTGTCATAAGTTCAGAAGAATTGGCTGAAATTGCACAGGCGGAAACAGAAAAACTGTTAGAAGAAGGTATTAATGCGATCAACGGCACTGACCTAACGGTTGCTGATGTTTTAGCCGGAAAGCTCGATGATAGTATCGGCATTTCTACAGCAATCATTAATGCAAGCGACGATGTGTTTGCAGCCTATGAACGCCGCATCAGTGAAAAGCTTGCAGAAGAGGCTGGAATCTCGCTTGCTGAAATTGATTTTGTCAATCAGGCCGTTTTAGATGCTGGTGTTAGCTCAGCTGAAGAAGCGGGTCGTGTAGCAGCAGAAGCTGCATCACGTTTTCAACAACAGGCTGGCGCTCAGGCCATTTTAGATGCAGATATCGCAGCAAGAGAAGCTGAAAGTCTGGCGCAAATTGCCGAAGAGTTACAACAAGCTGCGATTGACCAAGGTACAGAAGAGGCACAAAAAGCTGCTTTTGAAGCCTCTCAAGCTGCTGAATCAGCCTCTGAAGCTGCCAGATTAGCTGGTGAAGCCGCCTCTCAGGCTGCCGGTGGGTCAGTATTACGGTCTGTTGAGGAAGCTGCTTGGGAAGCCGCCTCGCAAACCGCATATGAGCAAGCTATACAGGCGGCTAGCGCTGCAGGAAAATCTGCAGAGGATGCTGCAGCCGAGGCTGCGCAAGCCGCTGCAGTCGCGGGCCAAGCTGCTTTTGAAGCTGCTGCTATCGCAGCCGGCCTGTCTGCAGAAGAAGCAGCAGCTGAAGCAGCAGCTGAAGCGGCTGAACAATCTGCCCTTCGTGATTTGGAACGCCGTTTG
>WTHY01000199.1 GCA_011522945.1 Alphaproteobacteria bacterium | reverse complement strand
CCACAAATATAGCAATGAGAATTGTGGCGAGACGGACCAAGTCTGGATAGGTTCCGAATAGCCCGAAGCTGATTCCGCGATTCCACACTGGTACTAGATTGAAAAAGCTTGTAACGACAATAATGCGTGGCGGTGAAAAGACTTCCGCCAACATCCAGAGCTTTACAATCTGGTCAGCCAATATCAGCGCACAGATACCACCCCAATAATATGGTGCTGCTTTCAGCCCTTTGAGAACTGCACCAAAACCAGAGGCTTTGCCTGCGCTTTGCACCTAGGCTGCTCCACTTATGACAGTGTCACAACGCCCGCAGATACTATCCTCTTCTACGATTTCGGGTAGAATTTTCCAGCAGCGTGCACATTTGCCTCCGTCAGCTTTCACAATCTCTACCTGAACAGCATCAGCCTCTGTTGATAGAATCTCTACCTTTGAGGTGATGAACAGGCTTTCTAGATCTAAAGAGGCGATCAGAGCTGCCTCTTTAGCAGGCAGGTGAAGCTGGACGGCTGCTTGTAGGCTAGAGCCAATCACATCATTATTGCGTGCTGTTTCCAGGGCTGATGTGACCTGCGAACGCAAGGCCCGAATATCTGCCCACCGGGCACTTAGCTCTGGGTTAGCCCAGCCATCGGCAATTGGCTGATAGGTATGAAGATGAATAGAATCATTTTCATCGCCTGTATAAGCAAGCCAAGCCTCATCAGCTGTGAAACATAAGATAGGCGCAATCCAGGCTGTCAGGCATCTGAATGTATAGTCCATAACCGTACGTGCTGACCGGCGCGCCATATCATCTGGTGAATCGCAATAGAGCATGTCTTTACGGATATCAAAATAGAAGGCACTTAGGTCACCATTACAGAAATCATGCAGCTCTGTGAAAATACCGTGGAAGTCATAGCTGTCTGTTTTTGCTCTTACAGAGGCATCAACTTCTGCCAAGCGGCTGAGCACCCAACGCTCTAACTCTGGCATATTTTCAGCTGGCACAGCTTCCGACGTTGTAAAGCCATCAAGCGCGCCAAGCAGATATCTCAGTGTATTCCGTATCCGGCGATAATGGTCAGATTGACGTTTGAGAATTTCAGGGCCAATCCGCAAATCTTCATAATAATCAGAACTCACAACCCAAAGGCGCAAAATATCAGCACCAGATTGCTGGATGACTTTTTGTGGCTGAATGACATTCCCAAGCGATTTTGACATTTTTCGGCCTTGCTCATCAAGAACAAACCCATGTGTCAACACGCCCTTATAAGGTGCGCGCCCTCTGGTGCCGCTTGATTGTAGCAACGAAGAATGGAACCAGCCACGATGCTGATCAGACCCTTCTAAATATAAATCAGCCGGACTTTGCAGATCTGCTCTGGCTTCCAGCACAAAAGCATGTGTTGAACCTGAATCAAACCAAACATCAGCAATATCCATAACCTGTTCATACTCATCTGGATTATAGTCATTGCCAAGAAATCTTGACGGCTCAGCTGTAAACCAGACGTCACATCCTTCTTCTTTGAAGGCGTCAACAATACGGTCAATCACAGCTTGGTCACGTAATGGCTCTGATGTGGCTTTATTCACAAAGACAGGGATTGGCACACCCCATGCACGCTGACGGCTTAAACACCAATCCGGCCTATTTTCAATCATTGAGCTTAACCGTTTCTGGCCAGCTGCTGGATAAAAAGCTGTTTCAGATAGCGCTTTCATAGCCGTGTCACGCAGCCCGTGGCTTTCCATGGAAATAAACCATTGTGCTGTATTTCTATAAATCACCGGGGCATGTGAGCGCCAACTATGCGGATAGGAATGTGTCAATTTGCCGATGCCAATAAGCCCATTATGCTCTGCCATAATCTCGGCAATCTTTAAATTGTCCCGCAGAACATGTAGCCCGGCCACTAACGGCAAATGTGCCATTAATGTCCCATCTTCATTCACTGTATCTGGGATAGGGACACCATTTTGGATATGTGCTAATTCGTAATCCTCAGGACCATGGCCAGGTGCGATATGCACAATACCAGTACCCTGTTCTGTGGTGACATAGTCGCCAGCCAGCATCACAACATCATGATCATAGCCTGCACCTGCCAACGGGTGTGCACCAACCGCGCCAGATAACGCTGTTCCTGTAAATTGCTTCAGAACAGTGTAACCGGTGATACCAGTCTCTTTAGCCACGGTCTCAACAAGCGCCTCAGCTATGACTAATTTATCGCCAATAGTTGCAAGTGACGCTTCAGTAACCTCGTCAATTTGCAGCTGCACATACGCTATATCAGCGCCATAAGCCATCGCTCTGTTACCAGGCATTGTCCATGGCGTTGTTGTCCAGATAACGGCAAAGCTATCGATTAAATCTGAATCAGAAACCTCTTTAAGGCGGAATTTGGCATAGATGGTAGTTGATGTGTGATCTGCATATTCTACCTCTGCCTCAGCTAATGCTGTTTTCTCAACAGGAGACCACATAACCGGCTTAGATCCACGATATAGGCTGCCTTGCATGAGAAATTTCCCAATCTCAGCAGCAATGATAGCCTCCGATTCATATTTCATTGTGAAATACGGGTCCTGCCAATCGCCTGTCACGCCAAGACGCTGGAACTCCTCAGACTGGATCCCCATCCATTCTGCTGCAAAATCCCGACATTCAGCGCGGAATTCAGCAATAGGAACCTCATCTTTATCCTGGCCTTTCTTGCGATATTGCTCTTCAATCTTCCATTCAATTGGCAAACCATGACAATCCCAGCCTGGAACGTAATTTGCGTTTTTCCCAAGCATAGATTGTGAGCGGTTGATAACATCTTTCAAAATTTTATTAAGCGCATGACCAATATGCAGCTGACCATTTGCATAGGGCGGTCCATCATGCAGCACAAATTTCGGTGCATCTGCACGCGCTTCACGAAGCTTTTTATACAGATCCATTGTCTGCCAACGTGCCAGAATTTCCGGCTCCTTCTTTGGTAGGCCACCACGCATTGGGAAATCTGTCTTCGGCAGAAAAACGGTCTCTTTATAATTCATCTTATTCTGGTCCTGTCAGTAATGCTGATAAATCTCCTACCAGCATGATAGATGCGCCTTTTTAGGCTGTTAGCGAGGGTTGAGGCAATAGCCTTTTAGCAGCCTCAACATCTTTTGCTATCTGTGCTTTTAACTCTTCAAGTCCGTTAAATTTTGCTTCGCTGCGAATAAAGTCTTTCACATATACAGTTAGGCGCTCACCATAAATCTCTTGGTCGAAGTCAAATAAATGAACCTCACACAACACACCGCGATCATTCACCGTTGGCCGCACACCTATATTTGCCACGCCACAGAGCTTTGCCCCATTTGCTGGCTCGCCAAGCTGTGCCTCTACGGCATAAACACCAAATGCCGGCGCTAATAAATTTGACATTGATAGGTTGGCTGTTGGAAATGAGAGCAACCGCCCCCGCTGATCTCCCTGTAATATCGGGCCTGAAATCACAGGATCACGACCTAGCATAGAGGATGCTAGTGCAATTTGACCAGATTGTAGAGCCGCCCGTATGCGGCTAGAGCTTATTGTGGCTGAATGTTCATCTGGAACAAGTGAAACCGGCGTTATTGCCATGCTATGGTGCGTGCCAAGCTCTGCCAAAATATCCATATCGCCGCTTCTGCCGCGCCCAAAGGCAAAATCTGTACCGGCAAAAAGCTGGGTTACCCCCAACCTCGCGAGCACATCACGAACAAACCCCTCGGCTGAACAGGATTGCAGCTCGGCCGTAAACGCAATGTGCAAAACGATATCTGCACCTTGTGCAGCAAGAGCTTCAATTTTGGCTTGTCTGTCCATCAATAAAAATGGTGCATCATCTGGTCTGAAATAGGCACGCGGATGTGGTGAGAATGTCAAAATCGCCAAAGGCAATTCCGCTTCATCAGCAGCCTGCCTCGCTTTGGAAATTACCTGTTGATGCCCCAAATGCACACCATCAAAATTACCGATAGCTGCAACAAGTTTCTGCCCATTAGAAATCACTGCCGGCACAGCATCGCCAAGCGCCCAATCAAAAACTTGCACCATATGTTTATTACCCTGTTTCATGGCCGGACTATAGCCCGAAAGACCAGCTTATTTCAATGCTGAGGCGCCTTGGATTTACACATCTATAAATTAGCAGCATTATTGTTTTCTGCACAAATCCTTTGATGAGAGTTGGCGAAGCGCGCTGTCCTGCTTATACTAAATTCAATATGCAAGTTTTACTATCCAAACGCTAGGCCTGTTCATGTTCGATTTCTTGTCTGATCCTGCATCGATATCAAATCTGTTTTCCTCTGAGGTTTTCAGCTTAATTGTGCAATATGCCATCAATATTCTTGGTGGGTTTGGCACCATTTTTATCGGCTTTTGGATATCCGCGCGCATTGCCAAAACTATCCGCAATACACTTTCAAAATTATCCGGATTAAATCAGACACTTGTACCTGTGGCGGCAAATTTCACCCGCTATGCAGGTATGACGCTCACCACAGTCATCGCGCTTGGTAATTTCGGAATTGAAACCACATCTATCATTGCGGTCTTAGGTGCGGCGGGACTTGCAATCGGCCTTGCCTTACAAGGCACCCTGTCGAATGTGGCAGCAGGTGTCATGTTGCTCATACTTAGGCCATTTGAAGTTGGGGATTGGGTAGAATCCGCTGGTGTCTCTGGCACAATTAAGGAAATCGGTCTGTTCACATGCCAGTTTGATACATTTGATGGCGTTTATATTTCTGTCCCAAACTCAACAATTTGGTCAGGTACAATTATCAATCATGCTCGACATAAAAAACGGCGCTTCGATCTTGCCATTGGCGTTGGCTACGACAGTGATTTTGATACTGTTGAATCTGCTCTCATGAGTTTGTGTGATGACCCACGTATTTACCAGACACCTGCGCCACAATTTCATGTCATTTCATATGATGACAGTGCCATTACGGTAAGACTGCGTGTTTATGTGGACTATGATGACTTATTCCCCTTGAGCTGGGACCTAAATAGGCGTTTGAAGCCAGTTCTAGATGCGCATGGCATTGATATTCCCTTCCCACAGCGGGTCGTGCATATGCAGGCAGAAAATCAGGGATAGGCTATGGCTTCTGATGAGCAGATAATACCGACACCTAAAAGTCTCACGAAAGAAAATGTGGATACTGACCCCGTGAAACCGGGCAAGCCTGACACAGAACAAGCTGACCAGCAAAAATCCTCCTATGATTTGGACCTGAATTCTTCAAAAAACACATCCATAACTCGCTATAGCACTCTAGACACAGCCTCAGCTAAAGCCATATCAAACGGTCCTGAAAATAATATCACCTCATCGCAAGCACTTGATGATAATTTGCAGGACCAGCCTAGCGCTCAAGCAGAACAAGAGCCAACAGGTATGAACCGTGACGTAATTTCGGGTGGCGAGGTGCAGCGTCTTGTACGCATGCGAGATGGCGATCATGCCACTATTCTAGATGATGCGGCACTTCTTGCGTCACGTCGTCACTTCATCCCAGATGCTGGCTTGCCGCATGATCTACTTGTCTTTGGATATGGCAGTCTAATTTGGAACCCCTGTATGAAGGTAAAAGATAGATTTCCAGCTCGATTATTTGGATTCCATAGACGATTTTGCCTGAAATCCACAATTGGTCGAGGTTCACCAGAAGCCCCAGGCCTCGTGCTTGCCCTTGATTATGGTGGCTCAGTATCTGGCGTCTGCTTCAAAATCGATAAAAAAGACCTGGTGCGGGAAGTCGATCTTTTATGGCGGCGTGAAATGTTAAATGGCTCATATGCGCCAAGATGGGTCAAAGTACGAACTCAGCGCGGCACACAGCGTGCCTTGACATTTGTCATAGATAGACAAAAGCCAGCCTTTACACCACGCATGTCCCCAGAACAAACTGCAGACATCATCGCTCGTGCATCTGGCTTTGTTGGGAGTAATGCCGACTATTTGTTATCAACCCAAGATGCATTATTGTCATCAGGTATAGATGACCCACTTATGCGGCGCCTCGTGAAACTCGTCTTGGAGCGATAGCCAGCAGGTGGCTGGCTATCAACTGCCATATAACCAAGTTTTCTATGAAAATGAAGGCCATTCCCCGGATAGAGCACGCGTTAACTCACGGCTAATGCGCTGGGTGGTTCTGCCCATCTGCGCCATAAGCTGCTCCGAGATGCGGACTGAAGGTCCGGACACAGACAGAGCTCCAATCGGCCGCGCATTTGCGTCAAATACAGGAGACGCGACACAACGCAAACCATCTGAATGTTCTTCATTGTCAAAAGCAAAACCTTGCTGACGAATTTTTTCCAAATCCCTAAGAAGGCTATCTTTTGTTGTATGACTCTTAAAGGTAAGTTGCTTCAAACCATGTTCGTCAATAAGCGCTTTAACTTTCGGCAAGGGCATAAAGGCCAAGCAAGCCTTGCCTACCGCTGAACAGGTAAGTGGTGCAGATGAGCCCGGGCGTGATAATGCACGCATCAATTGCGGACACTCAACCTGTGCCACATATAACAATTCACTATTCTCAAGAAGTGCTAAATTCGCCGTTTCGCCCGTTTCCTGCATCATCATACGCAGATATGGACGCGCCATATAGCTAACGTCGCGGGCACGTAGATAGGCAGACCCAACATTGAACGATTGAACGCCGATTAGCCAACGTCCATCTTCAAAACGAACGAACTGGTCTAGTTGCAGTGTAGTTAACAACCTATGTGCGGTTGATGGTGCCAAGCTGACACGTCTCGCTAGTTCGGACAGGTTAAGACCTTCCGACTCTTCGGCGAGTTTTGATAATAAACTTAAAGCTCGGGATACCGATTGGGTATGACCACTTCGCTTTTCTGATAAATCGTCTGGCACAACATGTATTCCATTGTCTGCGCCAGTCCCTATAAATAAGATGGGGGAGAATCGCCCAGATAGCAAGGGGTTTGTAAAAAAGGGCCGATTTATACGTAAAAAAATTTCAAGCTGATTACGTTTTTTTGTAAAATTTGCGACAAAACGCCTCATCTACCAGATAAAATCACTTGGTCAATGCAAGGAATCCTGCCAAAAGTCCAAATAGTTGGTTTGATACAAAATTTTTCTCTGAGACGATAAGACACTGCGCTAAAAATACAAAAAAACACTTGTCCAAACATATGGTTTTCCTTTACACAATCCCCTCAATTGACGTGAACGTCATATTACAGTCCAGGTCATGCAATGGGGATATGGTGAAATTGGTAAACACGCTGGATTCAAAATCCTGTGCCGCAAGGCTTCTC
>WTHY01000068.1 GCA_011522945.1 Alphaproteobacteria bacterium | reverse complement strand
GCCCATGGATCTTCAGATCGTGATAAAATCGCCACTTTGGTTGTAACAGCATTTCCGCCGCCAATACCGTCAATATTTAGAGGGTGCCCAGAGCCAACAGCAGCGATCAAAGTGTCTGCAAGTTGCTCTCTATCCTCTGGTAAGTCTGCTTTATTGAAATAGGGACCGCGAGAGGAGCCGCCACGCATGAACAAATAAGGAATAGCTGTTTGTGTCATATTTTTTACCTTTTGGGTTCCTGTGATATCGCAAAAAGCACTTTGAATGCGTAATAGCTGGTCATTACTAAATAGCCAGCGTGACTCCGCACCTATATGCACCCATGTGAGACACTATCAAAAATACTGGTGATTTTATGTATAAACTATCCTTCATTCTGATAATATTTTCGTGAAAGGCTGCACAGCCCTGCATTCTGTCAATCTGGCTAATATCAAGTTGTGGAAATTCAGCTATGTTTCTAACAAATTCATTGATTAAATGATGTGGCTACATCATATGAAGACATATCATGTTCGTCACCTATTTACCTCGAAGCGGACTCAGTTTCATCATCTTTATGACATAAAGTTTTTTGATTACTGCGTAAGAATAGACTGTTGGATTATAGAAAAATGAATGCGAAATCCCAAAGACTTATGTTCGTTGCAGCAGGCGCGGTGTTATTGGGCATTGCGGCTTGGCTTGTCAGCACGGCTTTGCGTGACAACATCGTCTTTTTCTTCACACCATCAGAAATCGATGCGCAACATTATGAAGCCAAAAGATTACGTGTTGGCGGCCTCGTGGCGGCTGAGTCATTAAATATTGACGGATTAATCGCCAACTTCATCATCACAGATGATACTGCACAAATTGCTGTGCGTTATGAAGGTGCCTTGCCGGATTTATTCCGCGAGGGCCAAGGCGTTGTGGCAGAAGGTCGCTTTGATCAAAAGCGCTTTATAGCAGATACTGTATTGGCAAAGCATGATGAGACCTACATGCCACGTGAAATTGCTGACAAACTTAAAGAACAAGGTGTCTGGCAAGGCGCAGACTCTAAGTGAGCAACGCATCTGTCTTTGCAAGTTATAAGCTAGACTGACAATAGTGAGGCAAATATGATAGCGATTATTGAATTAGGACATCTCGCCCTGATCATCGCTGCTGCTTTGTCTTTTGCACAAGCCTTGCTACCAATATTGTCTTTGTCAGGGAAAGCCCAGATTGCGCGTATTCTCCAGACCAGTTGCATGGGATTAGTCTTTTTCAGTTTTGGCGCTCTGGTGCATGCTTTCATAAGCTCTGATTTTTCTGTCGCGCTTGTTGCACAGCATTCACATTCCTTAAAGCCACTTATCTACAAAATATCTGGCAGTTGGGGCAATCATGAAGGGTCCTTGCTTTTATGGATAGTCATACTAGTCCTTTTTGGTGGCATCTTTGCCCAGACAAGCAAGGCACTACCTGCGCGGTTTGTGACCCTGACATTATCAGTGCAAGGCACAGTAACGCTTGGATTCCTAGCCTTTAGCCTATTAACATCAAACCCATTTGAAAGGTTGGTAGACCCACCTCTAGATGGCCGTGGCCTCAATCCGGTATTGCAGGATGTTGGCCTCGCGCTTCATCCACCGATGTTATATTTGGGATATGTAGGCTTATCTCTTGCTTTTTCCTTGGCAGTTGCTGGCCTTATTGACGGTAGAGTAGATAAGGCGTGGGGTCGCTGGACACGGCCTTGGGTTTTAGCAGCCTGGTCTGCATTGACCATCGGCATCGCACTTGGCAGCTGGTGGGCCTATTATGAACTTGGCTGGGGCGGCTGGTGGTTCTGGGATCCCGTTGAGAATGCCTCTCTCATGCCATGGCTGGCAGCCACAGCCCTGATGCATTCAGTTCTGGTTGTTGAAAAAAGAGGACAATTACGCAGCTGGACCATTCTTCTTGCTATCCTAAGTTTTTCGCTTTCGCTTGTCGGTACATTCATTGTGCGTTCTGGGCTACTCACCTCTGTGCATAGCTTTGCGTCAGATCCATCACGTGGTGTATTTATTTTAGGCATATTATTGTTTGCCATAGGCATACCACTACTACTCTTCGCATGGCGCGGACCACAATTAGCACAATCATCTGACGCAGCACTGGCTAGCCGTGATACCGCATTAGTGGTCAATAATATGATACTAGTTGTGGCAACAGCAATCGTACTGATTGGCACATTCTACCCGCTTGGATTAGAGCTAGTAAGCGGCGCACGTATAACAGTTGGCCCACCCTATTTTGACGCTACATTCAATCCAGTAATGGCGCTAGCCCTTATTGGGATGGTTATTGGCCCTGTCCTGATGTGGCGCGGCGGCAGCCTTCCAAAGGCACGTCAAACACTTATAATAGCTGGCATATCCGCGATAATCGTAATAGTGCTCTCTGTTATGCTTATCACTGACATTTCTGCGGCAGGTATAGCAGGCATAGGCCTGCTTGGTTGGCTGGCATTTGGCATGGCAGCTGATATGCAAAGACAGCTGAAATTTCATCAGCCAACACAGCTCTCAAAGCGCCTAACAACACTTGGCCTGCCTATTTGGGGTGTCTGGCTTGGGCATCTAGGCATGGCAGTATTTTTAGCTGGTGCTTTAGGAGATGGCATTGCCAGAAGCGAAGCCACAATTCGCGCCATGCCGGGCGATGTTATTACCTTGCAAGACAGGCAATATCGATTTGAGGCAATTGAAAATAATCTAGGGCCAAATTATCAGACAGTCACAGCAAGGCTTGCGCTTGAAACTTTGGATGGCAGCGATATTGCCATATTGAAGCCGGAAAAACGGTTTTATCCAGCAGAAGGCCAAACAACAACAGAGGCCGCAATCAGACCTACCCTATCTGGCGATGATTACGCTGTCTTGGGCGATGGTGATGCAACACAAGGTTACACGTTGCGCCTGTATCACAAGCCACTTATCAGTTGGATTTGGGGCGGCGCTGGTTTGATGGCAGTTGGTGGCATCTTTGCGCTTGCTGGCAGGTCAAGACGAAAGCTAGTTTCATGAGCACAGACAAGCCAAGAGACAGCCGCTCAAGATTGGTATTTTTAATACCAATCATCGCATTTATAGGATTTGCTGCCATTGCAGGTGCCGCACTTTTAGGCACCTTATCTGGCACGCGCAACAGTGATCAGCTACCATCTGTATTAATTGGTAAGTCAGCCCCTGACCTTCCGATTACACCTTTAAGCGAAGATATGGCCAAACCTTTAGAGGCATTTCAAGGCCAACCTGTTTTAATCAATTTCATGGCAAGCTGGTGTGCACCTTGCCGTGCTGAATTACCTGCCTTAGCGCTCCTCAGCGAAGAGGTAGCTGTCATTGCTGTTGCCTATAAGGACAAGCACCAGGATACGGCCACCTTCCTAGAAACCTATGGCAATCCCTATCAGGCCGTCTGGATGGATTATGATGGGGCTGTAGGCAGGTCATACGGGCTATATGGTGTTCCAGAAACATATCTTATCGATGGTAATGGTAAAATTATTCTGCGTCATGCAGGCCCTGTCTTTCGTGATGTTATAGACACAATCATCCGCCCGGCTCTGGCAAAATTATCTGAGGCAGAGTAATGGATCAGGCGCTTAAATCCTATATTGCCATCTGTTTCATAGCTATTTTCTGCAGCCTCTCTACATTCACTGTTAGCTTTGCCGTAAGCCCAGAAGAGCAGCTATCTGATCCAATATTAGAAGAACGTGCCAGAGCGCTATCACAACAATTACGGTGTTTAGTCTGCCAAAATCAGTCTATCGATGACTCAGATGCTGATTTGGCGCGCGATTTACGTCTTGAGGTGAGAACTCAGCTGCAATCAGGAAAGACAGATAGTGATATATTAGAGTCTATTCGCAGCCAATATGGCGACTATGTTTTATTAAAACCACCAGTGCAGACTTCAACCTACCTTTTATGGGTCATGCCCGTCATTCTATTGCTTTTCGCCGCCCTAATATTCTGGATGCATAGGCGTGGCCAGAGCAACACAACACAACACACCAGATCAGTCCGTGATAGCGCTGAGCATACATTAACTGAGGATGGTCATATCTCAGTAAAGCCGCTTTTAGTGAGCGTCACTTTAATTGTTGCTGTAAGCATGATTGCCTACAGCCAACTTGGACGGCCTGACCTGACAAGTCTGCCACTCGCCAATCGAAGCGCTGCCATTGAAGATGCAAGATTAGCATCAGACGCAAGACTGAAAATGGCAAAAGAAACACTTGCAGCTGCAAAGGAAAATGCCTTGAGAATGCCGATGTCTGTTGATGCACAATTGCGTCTGGCTATGGCTGCTGCACAGTCAAATGCATTTGTAACAGAACAAAAAGCCTTAGCCGCCGCGCTTGAACTTACAGATGGAGATCTTAGCATTCGCGCTATGCAGGCAGAGGCTATTAGCAGAGAGGCAGGCGGCCTTGTAACATTGCCAGCACGTCAGATATTAGCTGACATATTGGAGGCTAACCCTGACGAACCGAGAGCTTTATATCTATCAGGATTGGCAGCCTTTCAAGATGAAAATTTTGAGAACGCCCTCACCTATTGGCAGCGGCTTCAAACACTCTCTACAGATGATGCGCCATGGCGCACTATGCTGTCTGATAACATCGCACAGGCTGCAAAGGCTGCTGGCATTCCTGTTGATACACCTTCAGGCCCAGATGCAGATATGCTTGCTGCCGCAGCTGATATGAGCATTGAAGACAGGCAGGAAATGATTGCCGCAATGGTTGCCGGACTTGAAGAAAAACTTCAAGACACGCCAGATGACCCGGCTGGCTGGGAACGTCTTATTCAATCTCGCCGTGTATTGAATGACAGAGACGGCCTCATGAGAGCGCTGAGCGGTGCTGCTAATGCATTCCCAACAAATCCCGACTACCAACTTGCTCTGTTAGAAACTTTATTACAGAGCGAGACAGGCAATCTTTATCTTACTCTAGCTGAAAAGGCTGTTCGAAATTTGCAGGCAATTGACCCAGATGGGTTGGAATATCTGTTTTTTGCAGGACATTTTGCAAATATGCGTGGCGACACCGACGAAGCTCTGTCTGCATGGCTTAGACTACAGGACAAGCTACCTGAGGATGTGCCATTTGCAGAACGGCTAGCCGCACAAATTGCAGCGCTACAATCTCAGAAATAAAATTAATAGAGTGAGCTATCAGACACTCGCCAGCCCAGGCATTTCTTAATTAGGCAACTTAACACCAGCGAACCTGCTTTTGACCTATAACAAGCTGCAAATAGGGCTGTTGGAAATGCATGCTGAATCAGCACCACGCCTACAAATCAATTTCTATGATACCATCAGCCTCAGCGGCACGAGACTGGCATAAGATTATAGCCTGCTCACGCTGTGCTTTTGACAAGACAAAATCACGATGTTCAACATCCCCGTCAATTAGACCACATTTACAGACACCGCAAATACCATCAGAACATTTTACATCGACATGAATACCATGTTCTGCAAGCACATCTGTTGCCACTTTGTCAGCCGGCACGTTAAGCATGAGACCAGATTTAGCCAGCTTCAATATGAAGTCATGATTTTCATAGTCTAGCATTTCCGGCACATTGAAATATTCCAAATGACGTGCGTCTTCCGGAAAGCCTTGCGCCGCACCTGCATCCATAACCGCTTGCATGTACGCCTCAGGCCCACAGCTATATAGCTGGCTGCCCTGCGGCGCATCTGCCAGCAAACTATGTAAATCAGCCCGGCTACCCTCATCCGAAATATGGATATGCACCTTATCCGACCATGGAACTTGTTCTAGAATCCCTATGAAAGCTGCATCTGCACGATGCCGCGCCGAGTAATGTAAAACGAAATCCTGACCTAAATCATGCAGCCTATGTGCGAAGGCAATCATCGGCGTCACGCCGATACCGCCACCCATGAAATAGGATTTAGGGGCACTCTCAACCAGCTCAAAATGATTTATCGGGCGTGATATAAAGACTTTACGACCTTCAGAAAAAATGCGGTGCATCAGCTGAGAGCCGCCACGCCCACCATCCTCACGCAAGACAGCTATCTGGTAGCAAGACCGGTCTTTAGGATCGCCACACATTGAATATTGCCTTAGAAATTCTGGCGCTACCACAATGTCTAAATGCGCGCCTGCAGTCCATTCTGGCAAGTCTGAACCATCCAAAGCCCGGAATTCATAAAGTGTAACACCATCTGAAAGCTTATCCACTTTAGAGACTTTCACCCGCAACACTGGGGATGGCCCATCATTTTTGTAAATATGTAAATGGTCTGTTTCACCGCGCTCCAAGCGTGCTTGGTATTCTTCAGCTGTTATCATAGCTTGATAGGCTTCGATGCCAGCCTCTCTATCCATCGGATAGGGATATGCCCAAGGATGCGGTGCTAATGGTGCTGGATAGACAGCAAGCGTCTGATCCTTATAATCTAGTTTCAGATCTTTTTGCAGACCACGTCGATTAACTGGCTTGTCGGTTGGGTGATAGCCACCATCCTCTGCCAGCTCAATGTCCCACCACCATTTTTTGACATTATTGAGCTCGCCATGACCCGCCATATCATCCAGCTTGGCAAGGAGCGGTGCAGCTTGCGGCATATGCATAGCTGCCCATCTAAACGGCGCTTCAGCAAATAAGCCTTCCAAATTCCAAGGGCAGGTTTTCATGCAGCGGCCACACATGGCGCCGCCCTCTGTTCCAATGCGATAGCTGGCACATTTCTGACTATCTGATTTCCAAATCTCATAACCATTAAACATCAGTTTTGGTCCAGCAGTGATGGCACCAGACGGGCATTCTCGCGCACATTTATTGCAATTTTCACAGAAATTCTGCAGACCAAAATCAATGGGCTTATCATGGCTAAGAGGCATGTCAGTTGTAACAACACCTGACTTCAATCTAGGACCAAGGAACGGGTTTAAGATGACCTCTCCAATACGGCTAACCTCACCCAAACCTGATAACAGCAATAATGGTGGTTGCAGCACATCACCATCAAGCACAGTATGTGCCTTTGCATTATAGCCTAGATTGCGAATTTGGCGTGCTATCACGCCGCCAAGTAAAGAAAAGCGCAAATAGGCACGCATGGATTGCGCAACACTGATCCAATCATCACCAGATGCGCCTTCCATAGTTTCAAAGCCTTGGTCGATGATCATGCTGATTGCTTGATCATGTGGCGGATTTATCTCTTCACCAGCGGCATTATGAGAATACCATGCCCACTCAGGACAGCGGCTTATACCAACAGCATCTGCGCCTAAATAATAGGCAGCTGCCTTAATA
>WTHY01000069.1 GCA_011522945.1 Alphaproteobacteria bacterium | reverse complement strand
TCAAAACTGCAGGTGGCTGCTGCAATATGTTCTGGCTGTCCAAAAAGTTTCACTGTAATTTTGGTTATAATGCCAAGCGTACCTTCTGAGCCAACAAATAGTCTGGTCAAATCATATCCAGCAGAAGATTTGCGTGCTCTTGTGCCTGTTTCTATGATCTGGCCGTCTGGCAAGACCACCTCAAGGGCCATGACATTTTCACGCATCGTTCCATAACGCACCGTATTCGTACCAGAGGCTCTGGTAGCTGTCATACCGCCTATCGTGGCATCAGCACCAGGGTCAACAGTAAACATTAGGCCAGTACCACGTAATGCCTCATTTAACTGTTTCCGGCTAACGCCAGGCTCAACAACAGCATCCATGTCGCTTTCATGGATTTCCAGAACCTTATTCATATGGCTTGTATCAACTGAGATGCCTCCCTTTAAAGGCACAACATGGCCCTCAAGTGATGTGCCAATGCCAAAAGGCACAATAGGGCATTTGTGCTTCGCACATATTTTTACCAGAGCTGAGACTTCTTCTGTACTATTTGGAAAGGCCACAGCATCAGGCATGGCAGGGGCAGAATAGGCCTCATCATGGCTGTGGGCTTCCAAAATAGAAGGGCCTGTAGACAGTCTGTCCCCAAGTAAGGTGCGGGCCTCTTGAATGGCAGATTGAATAGCGTCTGGTGTCATGCGTATCTCGAAGTTTTAGTTGGTTCTGGCTTATGTCTTGTCCGGGCAAAATTGTTTGTGCTTCACACTAACTTACAATCTGACGGCGCGCATGAAAAAATCAAGCGGCTCTTTCATAAAATGACACTATAGCAAAAATATATAGAGCAGATGCATGACAAGCTTGCGAATATAAAACTGTCAGCGTTAATCTCATACTATGATTAAGCACGAGAAAAATTTTCCTTATTGGTGGGATATAAAAGATAGTCTTGCGGCGCCAGAAAATACTGCTCTGCCATCCGAGGTTGATTTGGCTGTTGTTGGGGGTGGTTTTGCTGGAATGTCGGCAGCCTTAACAGCAGCTGAAGCTGGCTTATCAGTTATCTTGTTTGATGAAGGGCAACCTGGCAGGGCGGCCTCCACACGAAATGGTGGCATTTGCAGTGGGCATCTGCGCATACCGCATTCTGTTCTGGCAAAAGAATTTGGTTTAGAAAATGCTGATTCTGTCTATGGCGAGGCAGCCATTGCTCGTGAGGATCTTGCAAGCTTTATCACGCAGCATGACATTCAGTGCGACTACCGGCAGGCGGGGCACTTTACCGGCGCATTATCTCCAGCTGATTTCGATTCTATGAAGCGTGAGATTAGTGCGCTTCAGGCAATTCCCGGCATTGATGTGTCTCTGGTCGAGGCGCATGAACTGACATCGGAAATCCAGACAGATCGGTTTTATGGCGGCACTTTACGACGTGATATGGCTGGATATCACCCAGGCAAATTTTTTTCTGCCTTGTTAAAAATTGTCTTAAAAGCCGGTGTACAAATTGAAGCGAACACTGAGGTGCAAGAAATAGCCAGTTTGGGTGGTGGTGTTAAATGCCTAATAACAGCCCGCGGTGCCGTGCGAGCACAAAAGGTCATAGTGGCTACAAATGCCTACACAGGACGCAAGCCATCTTTTGGCCATTTTCTCCGCCGTCGCCTAGTCCCTGTGCAGAGCTGCATTATGGTGACAGAACGGCTTGGTACGGCACGTGTTAAGTCGTTAATGCCTGGGCTACGCTTATATGGAAACACAGCCAAGCTCTCCTGCTATTTCAGACCTACGCCAGATGGAACAAGAATTTTGTTAGGGGCACGGAGTTTTGATCGGCTGATACCGTCAGATAAGTCGATCCACTATCTTAGGCGCATGCTGGCAGCTATGTTCCCAAGTCTCTCAGATGTGGCTGTGGACTATTGCTGGCTTGGCAATGTGGCATTTAACAGAACATATTTACCAACAATTTTTGACAAGGATGACATCACCTATGTTGGCGGTTATGGAGGATCAGGGACGGTTTGGGCACGCTGGCTTGGCAAGAAGGCAGCACAAACTGCATTAGGTCAGACGAATGCACCTAGTATTTTCAGCCAACTCTATGATGGGAAGCCGCCGCCACAAATTCCGTTCTATGATGGTGAGCCTTGGTTTTTGCCCTTTGTAAATGCACGTTATGCAGTTCAAGATAAATTGAATAGCCTGAAATTTGGGTCTCGTAAAACGCGCAACTAACGAAAAGGATGCATTAAAAACCCTATTAGAATAAGTTTTCTACAAGAAACAAACGATATCGTGACACCTGGGGGTCACGTGAATCAGGCAACCAAAAAACCTGTATTTTCAAGGCTTCAGCACTTGCGCCTTGCAGGGGAAAATGATATACCCGCCCGCACTCATATAAAATCTCGCCAGCAATATAGCTCGTTGCTGGCCAGTTTTGTTTGGGTAAAATTAGGAATTTCAACGGCTTAGCCATGGCGCTTAGAGAGCGCTGGGAGAGGTCTTGTTACAGGGTAAACGGTCAGGTGATCATGGCAAAAACATCTCCAGCACAATTTGTACGTCAGGTCAGAAATGAAATCACACGAATTTCATGGGCTGGTCGTCGTGAAGTCTTGCTAGCGACAATTACTGTTTTTGTAATGGCTACAATAGCAGCTCTGTTTTTCCTGCTGGTAGATATGATTCTGTCAAATGGCGTTCAGTTCATTTTGGGCCTCGGCTCCTAAGGTTTCGGTAGCAACGCTGTAAGGCAGATATAAGGAAGTTTAACTATGGCAAAGCGCTGGTATGTTGTGCATGTCTTTTCAGGGTCTGAGAAGCGGATGGCTCAGGCGATACAAGAACAAGCTCTCTCCAACAATTTGCAAGATCAAATTGAGGATGTGCTTGTTCCGACCGAAGAGGTTGTTGAAGTGCGCCGTGGTGCGAAGGTACAGTCTGAGCGCAAATTTTTCCCAGGCTATATCCTT
The DNA here is from genome assembly GCA_011522945.1 of Alphaproteobacteria bacterium. Taxonomy (GTDB): domain Bacteria; phylum Pseudomonadota; class Alphaproteobacteria; order Puniceispirillales; family Puniceispirillaceae; genus WTHY01. Next base: position 4,459 of record WTHY01000069.1, on the reverse strand, counting down.
GTGAAAATGGAATTGACAGATGCGGCATGGTCTTTAGTGCAGTCGCAATCTCGTGTAACAGGTTTTTTGGGTGGCAAGGGTAAGCCCGTGCCGATCACAAATGCCGAGGCAGAGCGTCTGCTGCGGCAAATGGATGAGGGCGTTGAGCGTCCTGCAACAACAATCACCTTTGATGTTGGTGAAGAAATTCGTGTGGTTGATGGCCCATTTGAGAGCTTCAACGGTCTTGTAGAAGAGGCTGATGATGAAAAAGCTCGTCTGAAGGTAACAGTGTCCATCTTTGGTCGCTCTACACCAGTCGAGCTTGAATATAGCCAGGTTGAGAAAATCTAACTGCGGAACAAGCTGGCACACATTGTAACATAGCAGGAGCTAGCCGGTCTTAGAGCCGGGGCGAAGAAGAGAGTAAAATGGCAAAAAAAATTGAAGGGTATCTGAAACTGAATATCCCTGCCGGGGCTGCAAATCCATCCCCACCTGTTGGCCCAGCTTTGGGTCAGCGCGGCGTGAACATCATGGAATTCTGTAAAGCATTTAATGCGGCAACAGATCAGCTGGAAAAGAATATGCCAGTGCCAGTGGTGATCACTGTCTATCAAGATAAATCATTCACCTTCACAACCAAAACAGCGCCTGTGAGCTACTTCCTGAAAAAGGCTGCTGGTTTGAAAAAAGGTGGGCAGGAGCCAGGCCGAGCTGTCGCTGGTAAAGTGACTATGGACCAGGTTCGTGAAATTGCTGAACAAAAGATGAAAGATCTGAACGCTATCGATATGGATGGCGCTGTTCAAATGATCAAAGGCTCTGCACGCGCGATGGGTCTAGAAGTGGTGGAGGGTTAAGATGGCTCGTAATAGCAAACGTCTAAAGGCTGCTTATGATGCAGTTGACCGTAGCAAGTCTTATCCTCTGGCTGAAGCTGCAAAACTTGTAAAAGATAACGCAAAAGCAAAGTTTGACGAAACCATCGAAATTGCTATCAACCTTGGTGTTGATCCACGTCACGCTGACCAGATGGTTCGCGGTGCTGTTTCAATGCCACATGGTACTGGTAAAACATTGCGCGTGGCGGTGTTCGCACGTGATGCAAAAGCTGATGAAGCGAAAGCAGCTGGTGCTGATGTGGTGGGTGCAGAAGATTTGGCTGACAGCATTCAAGGCGGCGAGATGGATTTCGACCGTGTGATTGCAACCCCTGATATGATGGGTGTGGTTGGTCGTCTTGGTAAGGTGCTTGGTCCTAAAGGTCTGATGCCAAACCCGAAGCTTGGTACTGTAACACCAGATGTGGCGTCAGCTGTTGCTGCGGCAAAAGCAGGTGAAGTGCAGTTCCGGGTTGAGAAAGCTGGTGTTGTACATGCTGGTATTGGCAAGGCGAGCTTTGATGCAAGCAAGATAGCAGACAATGCTGAAGCCTTTTTACAGGCCATTCATAAAGCAAAGCCATCTGGCGCTAAGGGTGCTTATGTGAAGAAAATCACATTAAGCTCAACCATGGGCGCAGGTGTCTTCGTAGAAGATATTGCCGGCTAAGGCTGGTAGTGCATTACTCAGCGTTTCAAAGCGCTGAGTAATTTTGGAAAAGATGGCTTCGGCTATGTTTTCCACCTGTCCGAGACTGTAGGTGTCAGGGTGTTTGCTCTGACTTAATGTCCTGCATAGACGGGGGCATTCGCAAAAGAATTTTGCTTTTGCTTCTGTGGGCAGTCCATTGGCGGAATAAGTGGTTTATTCCGCTTTGGTGTAACCGGGAAAGTAATTTCCCAATTTGTGTGGAGAAGATCAGATGAATCGGACAGAAAAAGCCGAACTGATCGAATCACTGCAAGCGACCCTGAATGATACAACAACTGTTGTTATCGCACATACGGTCGGTCTGACAGTGGCTGAGAGCAGCGAGTTGCGTCGTCAGATGCGCGAAGCTGGCGCAGGCTTTAAGGTAACCAAGAACCGGATTACCAAGCTCGCACTCGAAGGCACGAAATTCACAGATCTTGCAGATATGTTCACAGGTCCAACAGCGATGGGTACATCTGCTGATCCTGTGGCAGCTGCCAAAGCCCTTGTGGATTTCGCAAAGGACAATGACAAAGTCACCATCGTTGGTGGTAGCCTTGACGGCAAATCTCTAGATAAGGCTGGCGTGGAAGCCCTCGCAAAACTGCCTTCACTAGACGAGATGCGTGGCAAGCTCGTTGGCCTTATTCAAGCTCCTGCATCGAAGCTGGCACGCGTTACAAAGGCGCCTGCTGGTGGACTGGCACGCGTTATCAAAGCGCATGCCGAGCAGGGCTAACACAAGACCTAAACCGTTAATCAGGTCGCTTACCTGATTCAGAAGTTAAAAGCCTGTAAGGAGATTAAAATGGCTGATATCGAAAAAATTGCAGAAGACCTGTCAGCACTGACTGTTCTTGAAGCTGCTGAACTAGCTACACTTCTAGAAGAGAAGTGGGGCGTTTCTGCTGCTGCACCTGTAGCTGTTGCTGCAGCTGCTGGTGGTGATGCTGGTGGCGCTGCTGCTGCTGAACAGACAGAGTTCGACGTTATTCTAGCGTCAGCTGGTGCTTCAAAGATCAATGTGATCAAGGAAGTCCGCGCTATCACAGGTCTAGGCCTGAAAGAAGCTAAGGACCTTGTAGAAGGCGCACCTAAGCCAGTGAAAGAAGGCGTGTCTAAAGACGAAGCTGAAGAGCTTAAGGGCAAGCTAGAAGAAGCTGGTGCAACTGTAGAAGTGAAGTAATTCACTCCTGCATTTGTTGGCCCATCGCCTCCGGGCGATATAGCGAACAAATTTATTACACCGGGCGGCAGATAGCTGCCCGGTGTCTCTGCTTTCAGACAAGCCTTTTGAAAGTAGACCATGAATTCTCACCAGCTGTGGGTAAAAACACAGTAAAATCAACTTTCTAACATGGAAGTTGTACAGATTATTTTTGAAGTGATGAGGACATTTTAATATGGCACAGAGCGTCAGCACCCTAGATAGCCGCAAGAGAGTCCGTCGTAGCTTTGGTCAGCTTACTGAAGTTGCACCAATGCCCAACCTGATTGAAGTGCAGCGGTCAAGCTATGATCAGTTTCTGCAACTTGGCGTTGAGCGCGTGGATCGGGAAAATTCAGGTTTACAGGAAGCTTTTACATCTGTCTTTCCGATTAATGACTTTGCTGGCCGGGCTGTGCTGGAATTCGTCTCTTATGAATTAGAGGCGCCAAAATATGACGTCGAAGAATGTCAGCAGCGTGGTTTGACATATGCATCACCTCTAAAGGTGACATTGCGTCTCGTGGTATGGGAAATTGACGAGGATACTGAAGCAAAATCCATCCGCGATATCAAAGAACAAGATGTCTATATGGGCGATATGCCGCTCATGACAAAGAATGGTACCTTTATTGTTAATGGTACCGAGCGTGTAATTGTGTCTCAGATGCATCGTTCTCCTGGCGTCTTTTTTGACCATGATAAGGGCAAGACACATGCCTCAGGCAAGCTGTTATTCGCAGCCCGTATCATCCCATATCGTGGTTCATGGTTGGACTTCGAATATGATGCCAAAGATATTCTAAATGTTCGTATCGACCGCAAGCGTAAGTTGCCGGCAACTACGTTTCTGATGGCGCTACCTGATGAAGAGTCTGAAGCCGCTATGGCTGCAGCGGCTGCTGACAAGGTTGACTTACCACCATCTGATATCATCGGTATGGGGCGTGAGGAAATCCTTAATGCGTTCTATAACTCTGACACATATAACCGCGATGGTGATGGATGGCGTGTGCCGTTTAATGCCGAGGCATTACGCGGACAAAAGCTAACACGTGATCTGGTTAATGCAGAAACAGGCAAGGTTGCTGTTGAAACTGGTACCAAAATGACGCCACGTGCTCTGCGTAAGCTTGAAGAGGGTGGTCTTGCGTTCATCCGTGCTGAGGATAGTGATGTCATTGGCAGATTTGTGAGCGAAGATATTGTAAATATGACGACTGGCGAGGTGATGCTAGAGGCTGGCGATGAAATCACTGAAGAGGCTCTGCGTCTGTTTGCAGATCATGATATCACCGAAGTTAGTGTGCTTGGTATTGATAATGTGAATGTTGGACCGCATCTGCGGAACACATTGGCAGCAGACAGAAATAACAGCCGTGAGGAAGCTCTGGTTGATATTTACCGTGTTATGCGCCCAGGTGAGCCGCCAACATTGGAAGGCGCGCATGAGCTGTTCCGAAGCTTGTTCTTTGATTCAGAGCGCTATGATTTGTCAGCTGTTGGCCGCGTGAAAATGAATTCACGTCTGGATCTAGAAGTAGATGACAATATGCGTGTCCTTCGTAAAGAAGATATCTTGTCTGTTCTGAAGGTGCTTGTAAATCTGAAAGACGGACATGGCGAGGTTGACGATATTGACCATCTTGGTAATCGTCGTGTGCGGTCTGTTGGCGAGTTGATGGAAAATCAATA
>WTHY01000174.1 GCA_011522945.1 Alphaproteobacteria bacterium | reverse complement strand
GGCCTACCAGCTGGTCTGCTATCTGTTGTAACAGGTGATGCAGAAGCCATTGGCGGCGTGATGACAAGCTCACCCACCGTTCGAAAATTAACATTTACAGGCTCAACGGCTGTTGGTGCGAAATTATATGCACAATGTGCCCCAACAGTAAAAAAATTGGGCTTGGAACTTGGCGGTAATGCTCCCTTTATTGTCTTTGACGATGCGGATATTGATGCGGCTGTTGATGGCGCGATCACATCGAAATACCGGAATAATGGTCAAACTTGCGTCTGTGCAAATCGTATTTATGTACAAGATACTGTATATGACGCCTTTGCTGAAAAGCTAGCTACCAAAATTAGCCAACTCAAAGTGGGTAATGGCATGGAGGAGGGTGTTACATTTGGCCCTCTCATAAATAAAGCTGCCCTTGATAAGGTCGAAGCACATGTTGCTGATGCAACAGCAAAAGGCGCGAAAGCCATTTTAGGAGGCGCACGTCACGACTTGGGCGGTACATTCTATCAACCAACAATTTTGACAGAAGTAACATCAGACATGATGATTACTAGAGAGGAAACCTTTGGCCCTGTAGCACCTCTCTATCGATTTACAGATGAGGCAGATGTGATTGCCGCTGCAAATGATACACAATTTGGCTTATGCTCCTATTTCTATGCACGTGACATGGCACGAATCTGGCGTGTGTCCGAAGCACTTGAAACAGGCATTGTGGGTGTAAATACAGGGATTATTTCAACTGAAGTTGCTCCCTTTGGTGGCGTGAAATCATCTGGATTAGGGCGTGAGGGCAGCCATGTTGGCTTTGAAGAATTCCTTGAGATGAAATATGTGTGTATCGGCGAAGTGAACTAAAAATAAGGCGCCTTACGGCGCCTTATTTTTTCTCTAATTGCTGCTGCACATGCCATTATCTCTTATCGTAATAGAGGCCCACAACATGTTCTGCTTCAGCAAAAAACAACCAGCGTGATGCCATCACACCTGCAATATGAATTCCAGCAATGACAACAAGCACTACAACACTTAATGGCATCATCATGGCTAGCAATGCTGGCACAACACTCATCAGCAGTAACGCGATGAAGCGTAACTTCACAGCATGTTTGCGCCCAATAATATGTACCATCTCTTTCAACAGGTAATTTGACCCAGAATGCGGGGCCTCAAACAGACGTACCTGACCAAGGCTACCTAACTGTGTTGCACTCTCGATTGTTGAGCCAGAGGCTGCAAAACGACCATCGCCATAGACCCATACGCCAACCTGTAATAATGCAGTTGCGATGAGGAGATGCACAACCCAATCAGATCCTGTGAAAATGGCACCTCCTGTTAGTGATAGCAGCAGGAACATCACAAGATTACCCATATGATTCCAACGTGGCACTGTCTTCAATTGTACATAAATCATAGCCGTAGCGAGCACCGTTGCCAGACAGAAAAATGCCCCTAATATGCCAAGCCATTGCAGGTTTGTTCCAAAGAAAATCACTAAAATTGCGTGGAGACCCATGACCACCAATGCGATGACAGATAAACAGGCTTCACGGCTAAGCCAGCTTGTTTGCCATTGTGTGAAGGCACGTAAAGCACGTTGCGGATTACCTAGATGGAATGTTGATGACACAAGGCCGACAACTGACACGGCAAAGGCAATCGCATAATAGACAAATGCGTCTAAACCCATAAGATCTGGCAAACCAATGGCAAGCCAGAATAGACAGCCAAATCCAAATCCTGAAAGGACAGTGAAAACGATAACTGAGGATGCGGGATGCATTATAGCGCCTCCAAGCTTTTATCTAGCCAAGCCAAGAACCCTTTTGGTTCAGCAGCTACCTCTTCCATATGACCACCACAGCCTGTTCCAGCAGGCTGAACCAGCTGATCCTTTTTGCGCGGTGGAAGATATTTATTCACTGGTTTAGTGCCTTGTTCTGGCATCAGATCAACACCATCACGTGCTGCCACCAACAAGCTCACCTCACTATTTGGATCGCCTAAATCGCCAAAATGTCTTGCGCCTGACGGACAAGTCCGCACACAGGCTGGCACTCTATCAACTTCTTCCAGATTTTCGTTATAGATACGATCAACACATAATGTGCATTTCTTCATTACACCGGCCGCTGCATCCATTTCACGCGCGCCATAAGGACAGGCCCATGCACAAAGGCCACAACCAATACAATGATCTTCATTCACCAAAACGATACCATCTTCAGCACGCTTATAGCTGGCACCGGTCGGACAGACTGTTACACAAGGTGCGTCTTCACAATGCAGACAGGATTTTGGGAAATGCACCGTTTGTGCAGGACCTGTCTCAGGCTGCACATCAAAACTATGGATACGGTTTAAAAATGTGCCAACTGGATTACTGCCATAAGCATCCATATCCGATAAGGGCACACCGTAATTTTCTGTATTCCAACCTTTACAAGACACAACGCAGGCATGACATCCCACACAAGTGTCTAAATCAATGACAAGGCCAAGCTTGACCTCTGATGGTGGTGGCAGCTGCGTCATGAGCGTGCTCCTTTATTGGCTCTAACTTGCTGGCGCACCATTTCTGGCCCTTTTCCAACAGGTGATGCAATCGCATCAAAGGATGGCTGACTTTCCGAAGGTGCCTCTGATTTAGCAATACGCACACGTAAATCAAACCAAGCAGCCTGACCTGTGACAGGGTCAGAATTTGCCCAGCGTAGTCCATCCCCTTTGGCAGGTAATAATTCATGGATGAGGTGGTTTAGCAAAAAGCCCTTTGTTGCCTCAGGCGCGTCTTCATCTAGGGCCCAAGCGCCTTTGCGCTTGCCAATTGCATTCCACGTCCAAACCGTACGATCATTCAAGCCACGCATTAAAGCAACTGGCACTGTGATAGACCCATGCAGAGATGTCACCTCTGCCCAATCACCATCGCTAAAACCATGTTCGTTCCACACCGCTTCTGAGACATAAAGCGGGTTCACACCATGAATTTGGCGCAACCAGGCATTTTGTGTGCCCCAGCTATGATACATGGCCATAGGTCTTTGGGTTAGCGCATGCAGTGGATAAGTCTCTGCATCTGCTGCGGCATCCTCAAAAGGAGCATACCAAACTGGGAGTGGTGTTAACGTCTCTTTGATACGGTCGCGCAAATGGTCTGGCGGCTGACGCTCTCCAAATCCCTCGGCAGCTATCTGGAATTTCCGAAGTGGTTCACAATACACATCAAACACATAAGGTTGCGGCGCATCATAAAGGCCTATTTCCACCGCCCAATTCTGATAAGCTTTATTCCATGGCTTATAATACGCACCTTCATCTGGGACATGCTGGATTGCAAACCCGCCATTTTCAATATAGCGATCAAGTTGGTCAGGGTTCACATCCCCACGGCCAAAGCTATCTCCTTCTGTCCCTCTGAAACCAGCCAGAGGACCAACACCAGGACGGCGCTGATGGTTTGTTATGTAATCACCATAATCAGCATATTTGGCTGACCCATCTTCATTGGTGAAAGCCTGTAACCCTAGCCGCGCCCCTAAATCACAAAGAACTGATTGGAAACCACGGACATCACGGTCTGGCTCGATCACTGGCCAGCGAATAGCATCTGCAGCTGCATCGGCTTCACAGATAGGTCTATCAAGCAATGAGATACAGTCGTGACGTTCAAGATAGGTGGTATCTGGCAAGATAAGATCAGCATACGCTACCATCTCTGAGGAATAGGCATCAGAATATATGATCTTTGGAATGACATAGCTGCCATCATCATTTTTATCTGTCAGCATATCCATAACACCACGTGTGTTCATAGAGCTGTTCCAAGACATATTCGCCATATACATAAATAGCACGTCAATATCGTATGGGTCGCCAGCATGAGCATTTGAAATGACCATATGCATCAACCCATGCGCAGACATTGGATTGTCCCAGCTATAAGCTTTATCAATCCGAGCCGGTTGACCCTCTTCTGTCAGGCAGAGATCATCTGGGCCACTCACATAACCAAGATGCGGCCCATCTAGCGGCGCGCCTGGTGTAACTTTACAATGCGGCTTTGGATGCGCTGATACAGGCTTTGGATAAGGCGGCTTAAAGCGGAAGCCCCCAGGCACCTCAACAGACCCAAGTAAAATCTGCAGCAAATGCAGCGACCGGCAAGTCTGGAACCCATTAGAGTGGGCTGAAATACCACGCATGGCATGGAAGCTTACAGGACGTCCAACCATAACCTCATGCGTCTCACCACGGAAATCTGTCCAGCTTTGCTGAATTTCAATTGCCTCATCAAAAGCAACACGGGCTAGCTCAGAGGCGATTGTTCTGATTTGATCAGCAGAAATGCCACATTGTTCAGCTACAGCCTCAGGTGCGTAAGCATCATCCAGATACTGATCTGCCAAATGCTGGAAGACCGTGCGGTAGGTTGTGCCATCTAATTTGTGCTGTGCCGCTAGATCGGGATGCACCCCTTTTTGGTCAAAATCAGCTAACTTGCCTGTCTTGCGATCAAGGACTTGCAACTTATTATCTGCGTTTCTGAGCAATAACCCATGGGTGTCTGCACCAGGCGCATCAATGACGAGTGCAGATGCATTGGTAAAGCGTGCAAGATAATCTAAATCCACCTTACCTGCTTTCAGAAGGCAGTGGATCATAGACAAAATAAACAAGCCGTCTGTGCCTGGCGTAATGCCAACCCAATCATCAGCTACCGCATTATAGCCAGAGCGAATGGGGTTCACCCCAATAACACGGGCGCCGCGCTCCTTTAATCTGCCAAGGCCCATTTTGATAGGATTAGAATCATGGTCTTCTGCCACACCAAAGAGCATAAATAACTTTGTATTTTCCCAATCAGGTTGACCAAATTCCCAAAAAGCACCACCCATTGTGTAAATGCCACCAGCCGCCATATTCACAGAACAGAACCCGCCATGCGCCGCATAATTTGGTGTGCCAAAAGATTGTGCCCATAAGCTTGTAAAGCTTTGAGACTGGTCACGGCCTGTAAAGAAGGCAAGCTTTTCAGGCGCTGATTTATGAACAGGCTCCAGCCAATCTGTCGCTAGCGATAAGGCTTCTTCCCAGCTAATCTCTTCAAATTGACCAGAACCACGTGGCCCGACACGTTTCAGAGGGGCTTTTAAGCGTGACGGCGCATTCACCTGCATAATACCGGCGCTACCTTTTGCACATAGAACGCCTTGATTTACAGGATGATCTCGATTGCCCTCAATATAGGCAACCTTGCCATCTTTCATATGCACATTAATGCCACATCTGCAGGCACACATATAGCATGTGGTTTTGCGTATTTCGTCAGAAACAACGGGAGATGTGTCAATTTGCGGCTGGGAATAGGGTGCCATATCAGACCATTCATACGTTCAATTACAACAGCCTATAGAGCACCATTTGGCGCTGTGTAAATCAACGAAAAAACGTGACTGGACCCAAAGTTTTTTACCATGTTGGATCTATGTGATGTGCCATACATTCAGACGTAAAACGTAATATGATTGGAGGCCCAATATGATGTCAATTTAATCTAATGTGCGTTTTTATCTAATGTGAAATATAACGATTAGGCGCATTTTTCAACTTACAGACCTTTAGAACTTTCCAAAAATTTTCTAGCGGCCGGACTAAAACTCTCAAGACCAGTTCCGTTTTCAATCGCTAGCGCCATGGATTTTCCAAGCTCCACACCCCATTGGTCAAAGCTATTTATGCCCCAGATAAATCCGCAAACTGCGGTTACATGCTCGTAAAAGGCCAGAAGCTGGCCTAACAGATTTGGTGTTGTTTGTGGCCAGCTAATCAGACAGCTTTGACGATTGCCGGTAAAATGTCTGTGCGGCTCATCTTGATTTGGCGATCCTGCTGCAAGGGCTTCTGCCTGCGCAATAGCATTTGCAACCAGCCTGTCATGACTGTCTTGCCAATCGAGATCAAGCGTCAAAGGGCCATGTTTTAACGGCAGTAAGATATCAATCGGAGAGGTGTCTATACCCTGATGTAGATATTGAAAGAAACTATGCTGTGCATTTGTTCCAGGCTCACCCCAGATAAGCGGGCTGGCTGGCAGTTGCAATAGCTTCCCATGCCTGTCGACACCTTTGCCATTACTCTCCATTTCAAGTTGCTGCGCCCAAGCTGCCAACCTATCTAGATGCTGGTCATATGCCATTAACCCATAGGACGGACAATTAAGGAAATTCCGGTTCCAAACCCGCACTAATGCCATAATCACTGGCAAATTCTCTGCCAATGATGCTTCAGCAAAATGCGTATCCATTTTGTGCGCACCGTCTAATAGCGCAGCAAAATGCCTGCTACCTACCCCGATCATGACAGGCAAGCCGACAGCTGACCAAAGTGAATAGCGGCCACCAACACCCTCAGCAAAATCAAAGATCTGCGCCGCCTGTATCCCCCATGCTTCTGCTCGCTCTGGATAGGCCGTAACAGCTGCCATGGCTTGTGCAGGGTCTATGCCAGCCTGCTCTAACCATGTGCGTGCCAGAGTTGCATTACTCAAGGTTTCTGCGGTGGTGAAAGTCTTTGATGTTACGATAAAGAGTGTGGTTTTAGGGTCACAGGCGAGTAATGCATCATGTAGATGCGCTGGATCAACATTAGCTACATAACGTATCTCAGGGCCGTCAGCATAAGCTGCGAGGGCATTAGACACCATAGCTGGCCCTAAATCAGAACCACCAATACCTAGATTTATGACATAACGATACTGGCCTTCAGACCTAACCTTGTCTGCAAAAGCAGATAATTTTTGCCATTCTGCCTGTTGTAACCTGTCATGATGTCTCAAGCTTGCATGAATGACAGGCCGATTTTCAGTGGTATTTATGGCATCACCATTCAGCATTCGGTCACGCTGACCAGCAACATCTGCAGCCTCAGCACATCGCAAAAGCAAAGCTAAATCTGCTTCGGATAATTTTTGACGGCTAATATCAAGAGATATGTCACCTGCAGTATATTGCAGTGCTTCAGACCGTTTCTCATCTGCCATAAGTGCAGCTAATTGATATTGTTTGGCTGCCTCAGCAGCAGTCTTAAGAGCGCTAAAATGCGGGTTGTCTATCAGCTGCATCTCTTTATCTCACTAAATCCTTGCCTTATTTGGCCGAACCGAGGGCTTGAGCGGCAGCAGCCCGCTTTTGAATTTCGTCAAATTGCCCCCCAGAAATGAGTGTTTGCGGCGCTATCCAGCTACCGCCTACACAGACAATATTTGCCAGAGCTAACCAGTCTGGTGCTGTCTCTTGCGAAATACCACCTGTTGGACAGAAAGTTAGATGTGGCAAAGGGCTAATCAAGGATTTTAGCAAAGGCAGCCCACCAGCAGCTGATGCAGGGAAAAATTTCAGTACATCATAACCTTGCTCATTGAGTGCCATCATTTCTGATACAGTTGCCGCACCTGGCAGTAATGGTAACGCCACATCACGGCAGGCTGACAGCACCATATCTGTCGCGCCAGGGCTGACGGCAAATTTTGCGCCTGCAGCTTTGGCATCCTTGGCATTTTTTGCATTTAAAATTGTACCAGCCCCAACCACCATATCAGGACGCGCCTCACTTATCGCACGCATCGCATCTAGCGCTGCATCTGTGCGAAGCGTTATTTCAATAGCTGTTATACCGCCCTCTAAAAGCGCATCCGCAAGAGGCACAGCATCAGAGGCGTTATCTATCACAATCACCGGCATAACAGGTCCGAGCTGAAGAATATCTTTTAACATGGGTTATTATCCTAACTGGTTTAATCCGCCACCAAATTCGGCGTCCGCGGCAGCTTTACGCATTGGCGCAAACATATCACGCGCAAATGTTGTATCAGATGATAGGTGTGTCGCGTCAAATTCAGCGCGCTCCTCAAGACCTGCATCTACAGTTAATGTCCCGTTTGTTGCATCAATGGTGATTATATCCCCATCTTGAATCCTGCCAATCATGCCGCCTTTCGCTGCTTCTGGACTGACATGGATAGCTGCTGGAATTTTGCCGGATGCACCAGACATCCGGCCATCTGTTACCAACCCGACAACATAGCCTTGCCCTTGTAGATTTGTCAGCAGAGGTGTGAGGCTATGCAGCTCTGGCATTCCATTCGCCACTGGCCCCTGACCACGCACGACGACAATAACGTCTCTGTTCAACGCACCTGCTTGATAGGCTGCTTTCACAGAGGCTTCGTCATGGAATATAGCTGCTGGCGCAGATATGTGATGACGAGATGGGTCAACTGCTGAGATTTTGATAACAGCCTTGCCAATATTTCCTGATAACATCTGTAACCCGCCTTGCTGCGCATGTGCATCTGAAACAGGGCGTAAGATATTTAGGTCAGCTGATTTATCGGGGGCATCTCTCCAGATAAGAGCATTATCTTGCAAGATAGGCTCCCTTGCACAATCAGAAATTGTATCAGCAGCGACTGCACCAGCACTGCCATCAAGCAAGCCTGCTGCAAGCAGCTCTTTTATAACAAATCCAATGCCGCCTGCTGCATGGAAATGATTCACATCAGCACCACCATTTGGATAGACACGCGCAAGCAGAGGCACAACCTCCGACAGGTCAGCAAAATCCTCCCAGCGCAGTTGAATACCTGCAGCGGCAGCCATGGCTGGCAAATGTAGCGTATGATTGGTAGACCCGCCTGTAGCATGCAATCCGACAATCGCATTCACAAAAGACCGTTCATCTAACATGACACCAATAGACTTGTCAGTATTACCTGATTTTGCCAAAGCAATAGCCTCTTCTGTTGCCGCGACTGTCAATGCGTGCCGCAAGTCAGAATGTGGATGAATAAAGGCTGAACCTGGCAAATGCAGACCCATTATCTCCATCAACATCTGATTAGAATTGGCGGTGCCGTAAAAGGTACAGGTACCAGGCCCATGATAGGCAGCAATTTCGGATTTGAGTAAATCTTCACGTGTTGCCTCACCCTTGGCAAAGGCAGCACGTATGGCTGCTTTTTCTTCATTCGGCAAACCGCTACTCATTGGACCTGCTGGCAGAAAGATCATAGGCAAATGCCCAAATTGCAGAGCCCCCATAACCAAGCCAGGGACGATCTTATCACAAACCCCAAGACAAAGTGCAGCATCATATACATTATGGCTAAGGCCAACCGCTGTTGACATAGCAATAACATCTCGGCTGAGAAGGGATAGCTCCATACCGGGACGGCCTTGTGTTACACCATCACACATCGCCGGAACCCCGCCAGCTACCTGCGCCGTTCCACCTGCCGCCCGTGCAGCAGATCGTATCATCGCAGGAAAGCCCTCAAAGGGCTGGTGCGCGGATAACATATCATTATAAGCGGTGATAATACCTATATTTGGTTTTGGCTCTGCGGCCGTCCCCAATACATCATCTTGATCTGGCCCAGCAGCTGCCGCTGCATGTGCAAGGTTCGAGCAGCTAACCTGAGACCTGTCACCGTCACTGTCATTTGTCATAGCCTCTATATCGGCAAGATATGCTGCGCGGCTATCTGCGCTGCGGTCTCGAACACGGCGCAGTACCTTTTGGAGGGTTGGATGTAAATCAGTCATGATGACCATTCCTATATATGTCTTTATCTAATTCGTGCCTGATATTTGGGACATCCCAAACAGAAATCCTATGCATTTAGCTTCACGCCTAAGTGCTCAATCTTCAGGCTGGACGGCTTAGCCTTTTAAAATTTGTACCTCAGTTCGTTTCTGCGTTAGCAAATGATGAATAGGTAGATCTTGATCTGTCTTTGCCTGTTCAAACACAGACTGCTTTTGTGTGCCAGATACCATCAAATATAGATTTTTGCTCTCTAGTATCATCGATAAATTCATACTTATACGTGGTAGCAGAGGGTTACCACGCGGCGGCGTCTTTATAATTTGGGCAGGCGCCTCTAATCCAAACGCCAGATCCGGGTCAGGCATGTCTGGGAAGAGTGAGGCAAAATGGCCGTCAGTACCCATTCCCAGCAGCATAACATCAAAAGGACGCACAATCTCACCAGCAGTTACATCCATGTCTTTTAAAGATAGAAATGTGGCTTTTGAGGCAGCGTCAATCAGCAGCTCATCAGCTAATAATTTTACATTACTCGCAGAATCCTCATCTGCCACAAGCCTGTCATCTACCAGTAATACCGTAATATCAGACCATGGCAACGCCATAGAGCGCAAGGCACGGAAAATAGGCAGTGGGCTTGAACCGCCAGATACAACCAGACTTGCACTACCTGTTTTTGATATGCCATCTCGCAAATTATCTGCTATGCGCATTGCTGCTGGCTCAGACATTAGCTAGCTCCTTCTTCAACAGGGGTAATCCAGTCAGACTCTGTGTTTGCAAATAATGAATCTGCAGGTCCCATCGAGCTTGTATGATAAATGGCAGGCTGTGTGTCTGCTGCGTGCTTTAAAATAGGGTCTACAAAATCCCAAGCTGCCAACACCTCATCAAGGCGCATGAATAAGGTTTGATTCCCACGGGCTGTGTCCATCAGCAATCTTTCATAAGCGTCTGGCAGACGCTGATCAAACGTATCGCCAAATGATAGGTTTAGCTCTGATGGCAGTAAGCGCATGCCGCCTGGGCCAGGTGCTTTGGATGTCAGCTGCAGGCGCAGGCCTTCTTGTGGCTGAAGACGTATAACAAGTCTATTAGGTGTGCGCGTATCATCTGCTAGATCAAATATATCATGCGGTGATTGCTTAAAGGTTATGATAATTTCAGAAGCACGCATTGTCAGCTTTTTGCCTGTGCGAATATAAAATGGTACACCAGCCCAGCGCCAATTATCAATATAACAACGCAAGGCTGCATAAGTCTCTGTATTTGACGGCGCACCAAGCTCTTCTAAATAGTCTCGATATTGCCCAAGCTGAACATCTTCAGGCTTTGTTTGGCGCAAGGCACGCAACACACGAAGTTTTTCATCACGAACCTGATTAGCCTGAAACTTTGCCGGTGGTTCCATCGCCACAAGACAAAGAAGCTGCAAAAGATGATTTTGCACCATATCACGCAAGGCGCCGAATTTATCGTAATAGGCAGCCCGTTGGCCAACACCTAGATCTTCTGCAACTGTAATCTGAACATGATCAATATTCTGATTTGTCCATTGATTTTCGAAAAGCACATTGGCAAAACGCAGCGCCATTAGGTTCTGGACCGTTTCCTTACCAAGATAATGGTCAATCCGGTAAATTTGTTCTTCTGAAAATACAGCTAATAGCTCATCATTTATCTGCCGTGCTGAAGTGCCATCAGACCCAAGTGGTTTTTCTACCACCAGACGACATTGTGGTTCTGAGAGACCAACAGACTGGATAAGCTGACAGCTGGCCCCAAATAGACTAGGGGCAACAGCTAGATAGAATATGCATGGTCTTTCTGGTGAAAACCGCTCTTTCAAACTTGCGGCTAATGCCTCGGCGCCCTCGCCATTGAGGATATTCACAGGGACGAGGTTTATGATGGATAGGAAGTTTTCAAATTCTACTTCTGCATCATCTTGAGAGGCTAATGCCTCTTCACAGAATGGTCGAAGCGCGTTTGTAAAATCGTCTAAACTAGGTACATTTCGCGCTGACAGGTAAATCCGGAATTCATCTGATAATTGACGGTCAAGCCAGCGCCAAAAAAGGGCTGGTACAATTTTGCGCAAAGACAAATCGCCCGTGCCGCCAAAAATGACATAATCACTGGCAGGAACGATGGCCGAATCTGGAATTTTTTTCTGATGTAATGCACTCATAATTGTTCTTTCACCAACCGACTATTATCAGCTGCGTAATGTGTGGAAATTGGCAGAAATGCGCCGCCGAGAACGCGCGCATCATATCCTCTGGTACCCTCTAATATGTCTGGCATATAAAGGCCTTCTTTACGATATTCTGTAAGCTTGATTTTGATAGCGTCGATGAGATGGCTTAAATTCTCAGGCGCAATTGCTGCATCAATAATGACAGCATCTAGCTCTAATATGGCTGCAGAATTTATAATCGAAAAGGCAATTGTATTACTGGCCTCATCTAACCAGCTTTGGAAGATATCCTGATAAGCACCGGTAAATACGTTATCTCGACAGGTAATACCCCTATCAAGGCCTGCCTCTGCAAAACCATTTTCAAGTGTAATAAGAGAGGCTTTGTCTAACAACATATCCGGCGCAGCATCAGCGTTGCTACCCTGCGATACAGAGAGTGCCATAGGGCCCAATGCAGCTGCGTATCCACGGCGCCCAATTTGGAGCTGATGGTCTAGTACAAGCCCACCGCCAATAAGAGACCCAACATATATATAGAGAAAATCTCGATATTGATTTCCAATCCCGAAATTTAATTCAGCAAGACAGGCTGCTGTCACATCATTCATAACTTGGGCTGAATAGCCCGTTATAGCCTCAATTTCAGCACATATATCTATGTCATCCCAGCCAGCAAGAGCCCCTGATTCAACGCCGATAATCGTTTCCCAGCTGCTTAAATCATTTGGCATGGCCACGCCAAAGCCGATCAGATTTTGCCTTAAATTATCAGGCAGATTAGCAACAAAATTTGGCAAGGTTTCAGCCAATTTACCCATAATATCTTTAGGTAGCGGATGGCCTAGACGGAAGGTTTCACGTGCCAAAATCGACCCATCAAAGCCCATGGCTAAGTAATCTAGCTGCCGGCGACCAATCTTAATACCTATGGTTACAACACCATGTGGGTTGAGATGATATGGTGTCCTTGGTTGCCCGACCTGACCACGCTGTTTATCTCCCGCAATCACTAGGCCTCGGGTTTCTAAGCGGTTTACAATCACTGTAATGGTCTGTGCAGTCAGACTTGTACGACGTGCAAGCTCTGCCTTTGTTAGACCGCCACCAGTACGTAACAAGGATAGAATTAACCGCTCATTATATTGGCCAATACTGACTTGATTGCCGCCTTGACGTTGGATGAGCGCGTTATTAGGCGGTGTTACTTTGCCAGCATTCGCATGATCATGCTGCATGACAGAATCATGCAGCCTGTCTAAATCATTTGTTTTATTCGTTTTGACCATAACCAATTCTAGCCTTACATCCCTTTGTGCCAGTCACACCCCTGATGAGAGACTTGCTGTCTGTAGCAACGCGTCTCCATGCTACCAATATGCATCAGGATAGCTGTAACAACTCTGCGCAATCGCCGTCCCAAAATTGCCATACACAGACACAAATCATCAATGCACCGTTTCCAGCTATACACCGCCTTTGGATGCGCCCTCCCTTCGGGCATAAATCTTTTGTGGGAATAACCCTCTAACACATCACCAATTTGCGCTTTTCTTCGCATTTGGTCAATATATAAATCAAATTGAGTTATTTATTGACATACGCCACATTTTGTTCATACTCGCTGAAACTCATGGCCAAGTCATATGAGGCCAAAAATAATTTGTCAGGCATGTCATGTCGCCTCAGTCGCTTTTAGCTAGCTGGTTATTACCGGTGTCTGCGGACATGATTTGCTTAATGTTAGGAGACAATTTATGCCAAAATTAGCCATTAACGGATTTGGTCGTATCGGTCGCAATGTACTACGTGCCCTTTTAGAATCTGGCAGAACAGACGTTGAAATTGTTGCGATTAACGACCTTGCACCAGCTGATTTAGCAGCATTTCTATTAGAATATGACACTGTTCATGGTCGGCTTGGCTTGCCTGTCTCATCTGAAGATGATGCGATTATGGTTGCCGGTAAAAACATTCGCTATTTTTCTGAACGCGACCCAGCACAAATTCCTTGGCAAAGTGTTGATGCTGAAATCGTGCTAGAATGTACAGGCAGATTCACAGAGAAATCTGCTGCCATTGCGCATATCGGGGGCTCTGTTCGTAGAGTACTTGTCTCAGCACCAGCAAAAAATGCCGATAAAACTATTGTATATGGGGTAAATAGTGACTCCATTACAGATAGCGATATCGTCTTATCAAACGCGTCCTGCACCACAAATTGCCTGGCGCCGGTTGCACATGTACTCCAAGAATTATGCGGCATTTCTCAAGGCTTCATGACAACTATCCATAGCTATACAGGCGACCAACGTCTGTTAGATGCTGAGCATAGCGACAAATATCGTGCCCGTGCAGCGGCTCAGAATATCATTCCGACAACAACAGGTGCTGCGCGTGCAGTTGGCCTGGTGCTACCTGATTTGGCTGGTAAGCTTGATGGTGTGGCGGTGCGGGTACCTACCCCAAATGTATCAGCGGTTGATCTTGTCTTTATGCCAAGCGCAAACACTACAGCAGAGGCTGTAAATGACGCCATGATAAATGCGGCAAACGGCCCGCTTGCCGGGATATTAGCCACAACAGACAAGCCACTTGTATCAAGTGATTTGAACCATCATTCAGCATCTTCCATATTCCATCTCGATCAAACAACGATTATGCCAGATGGTATGGGACGTATTTTCAGCTGGTATGATAATGAATGGGGCTTTTCAAATCGTATGCTTGATGTATCAGCGCTGCTGTAAATGACATGAACACCATCACAAATTGTCTGAGATGATGTTGTGTGGTGTTTAAAATCATACACTTGATATATCGGCCTATTTTTAGATAGCCCACAACATATCACCACTTGTCTGACATAGTGATGAATGCGGTCTCAAATCATATCCTTGATATAGTGGTGTGTTTTCAACACCCCACAGCATCTCTCCACTTGTATCGAATTTTTAACAACGATATCCTTTTCCTATCAAAAATTGAGGTAGGGACAATTGGCTATGGCAAAACTTGATAATCCTGTTGGATGGTTTGAAATTTATGTTGAGGATATCAACAGAGCCACACGCTTTTATGAAGGTGTTTTCAACCAAAAATTAACGCACCAAGCCATGGGTCAAAATGGCCCTGAAATGGCGTTATTTACAGGTGGCACTGATGGCACTGGGGCTTGTGGCGCACTGGTGCAAATGCCAAATATGCGCAAACCATCAACAGATGGTGTCCTTATCTATTTCTCTTGTGAAGATTGTGCTGTCGAAAGAAGCCGCGCTGAGTCCTTTGGCGGCCAGGTTTGGGGTGAGAAATTTCCCATAGGCGACCGCGGCTATATCGCTATCATCGTGGATAGTGAAGGTAATCAAATAGGTCTCCATTCCACACAATAAAATCGCACTGCAACCAGTATGGCCTGCATTTGAAGCGCATTAATCACTTTGTGCTGCAAGTTGTGATGCGGATTTTGCTCGCCTAAATAGCCAGCACAATTTAACCGATCATAGACTAGATCCCCAGGGCTGTGTTCTATAAGCAAACACCCTATGCCTTTACTCAAGGCGCAAATATTACGTCTGCACTTTACTCTACATCCCACAAATATATGGCTATATCGTTTCTAGCATTTCAAACCTCTGCCAGAGATTATTATTTTGTAATTACTGATAGTTAGTTACCATTTTACCTTTACAAAACAGAAATTTTCTGACAAAAAAACCAAGTCTAATTTTGTAATCTAGCCTTGGTCGGGTGTCTTGCGGAATATAAGAGCTCTCTTTTAGAGTGAATATGCAAGGCCTGAAAGATTACCGGGTTAGACAGCACCTGGCTTAGGCTTTTACTGTCAAATAAAAAAGCCCATCCTGATAGTCTATACGCTTTAGCCTAATTGCAAATACGGCCTTACGGATAATCCAACGGTCTATTCGGCCCATAATTACGACTATCAGACAAGTTTGCCTTACCGTTATAGACATGAACGGTATCATCGACATCTGCGTTTTAAACCATTCTGGAAATCTTTAGATGCTCTAGGGCATCATTTTAACCACTGTCCGTAATTTGGACGCTAGCAGCTATCATAATGCTGAAATTGCCTTTGAATATGGTTCTAATTCACGGTTAAGCCTAGGCTTTATATCAGCTTCCAGACAGTGGCGGAAATGTGGTTGCGCATCGGCTAAAGCTGTATGTTGCCTCTGAGGAATTTCAAAGTCTCGACAACCCTAGCAGGCGTGGATCCTCAAGGGCTTTATATACATCTAATCCCAAAGGTAACCTCTGAGGGACTAGACATTTTCAACCGCCCCCTGCACGCCAAGTGTCTCAAGTCTATTATATGCGTCTATCAGCTCTGGCTTAATCAGTGCTGGAAGCTCAGAGCCAAAAACCTCACCAAGCTCTAAAAATCTGCTCACAACCTCAGATGAAGTCCCACCTGCTTCTGATAGCGCCTGTAATTTCGGAGCAATGGGATCTCTAACATCAATAGGCTGGCCTGCCATATCCACACCACCGACATATTTTATCCAGGCCGCCACTGCCAGTAGAAGCCTGCTACTTTTCCGGCCTGCTTGTAAATTTTGTGCGATGGTATTTAGGAGGCGTTGCGGCAATTTCTGGCTGCCATCCATAGCAATCTGCCAGTTTCTATGCTTAATAGCCGCATTCTGATATCTAGCTAGCAATTGATCTGCATACTGGGCCAGGTCAGTATTTTCCGGTGCAACAAGGCTCGGTATAATTTCTGCTTGCCATAGCTCTGTAACAAATTTTTTGAAGGTAGCATCAGCAACAGTATCTGAAATCGTCTCATAGCCAGCAAGATAGCCAAGATAGGCTAAACTTGAATGTGTGCCATTGAGCATCCTGATTTTCATCAACTCAAAAGGTGTGACATCTGCTACTAGCTGGACTGGCGACAAAGTTGTAAAATCTGGCCGGGCTCCACCTACAAATTTATCTTCTATTACCCATTGGCAAAACGGCTCATGAAACACAGCTGCTTTATCCTGAACATTATGTTCGTCATATAATCTCTGAATATCGGCCTCAGTGGTTGCCGGCACGATACGGTCTACCATTGTTGCGGGAAAACAGGCAGTATTATCTATCCAAGATGCTAAGCCTTTATCTAACTGTTCTGCTAATTCAACGACGACAGAGCGTGTCACCTGCCCATTATTTGGCAAATTATCACAGCTCATGATCGTAAAAGGCTTAAGACCAGCGGCTTTGCGCCTTTGTAGGCCAGATACGATATATCCAATCGCCGTCCGCGGCGCTGCACCCTGTTTTATCCTTTCGATATCCGTAATGATTTCTGGATGATGTAGATCTAATCTACCGGTGCTTGGTATATGGCAATAGCCTTTTTCAGTAATCGTCAAGGAGAGTATTTTTATATCTGGATCAACCAGTTTTGACAGGAGTAAATCTGTTGCCTCTGGCGCAAAAATTGTCTCTGTTATGATTTCAGACACGGCCAAATTCCGTGCTTTTGGTGCCAGCTCGACAGCAGAATAGACAGTATCTTGCGCCGCCAACCTATCACAGATATTCGGTGTTTTTAGACTGACACCGATAATCCCCCAATTGCCACCGGAACGAAGCATTGCCTCTTCAATGATCAAGGCGCCATGCGCTCTAAAAAAAGCGCCTAATCCAAAATGGAGGATACCGGCCTTTGGCCTAGGCCTTTGTCGTTGAAGGCACCTGATGGACGCCGTCATAATTTATAGGCTTTCTTAGCAAAATTATAACTCAAATCCTGTGCCAGCTCATAAGCCTCAGACTGAGAGAGCTGCCCTGCCCGTACAAGCGTGGCAAGATACGCACAATCTACACGCCGCGCCATATCGTGGCGGGACGGAATAGAACAAAATGCGCGTGTATCATCATTGAAGCCGACTGTATTATAAAAGCCGGCTGTCTCTGTCGTTAATTCACGGAACCGCATCATGCCGTTTGGACTGTCATAGAACCACCAAGGTGGTCCCAACTTCAACGCTGGATAGACTCCAGCCAAAGGTGCCAACTCACGAGCCAATGTAGTTTCATCTAATGTAAAAATTATGATATTTAAATCTGCACGCATGCCGAACGCATTTAACAGTGGATGCAGATCACGTACAAAATTTGTAGGGGTCGGAATATCAAATCCTTTATCACGACCAAATTGCCGCATAATCGAGCCTGAATGATTTCGAAATGAACCTGGGTGGATTTGCATGACCAAACCATCATCAAGGCTCATGCGTGCCATCTCCGTCAACATATGACCTCGAAATTTATCTGCCTCCTCAGCAGAGCATGTCTGCATTAGCGCTTTTTCATATAATTGTGCGGCTTCAGCTTGTGATAAATTTTCTGTACGTGCTGTGGGATGGCCATGATCTGAAGAGGTAGCCCCATGCTCTATGAAAAGGGCACGCCGGCGCCTATGCGCTGCTAAATACCCCTCCCAGCTACTGATATCTTCTCCTGTAATCTCACCAAATATTTCTAAATTTTTGGCGAAATTCTCGAATTCCGGATCAATAACATTATCTGGACGATAGGCGGTAATGACGCGCCCCTCCCAATCGGATGTTTGAATCTGCTGATGCCATTGCAAGCTATCAAGAGCACTTTCAGTTGTGCTAAGTGCTGATATCCCAAACCGGTCAAATAATTGCCGGGGCCGGAAGGCATCTGTGTTTAACGCTTCTGAGATCTGGTCATAAAAATTATCTGCTGTCTCAGGGCTAAATGCATCTTGCAATCCAAAAACAAACTCAAAACTGTGATCGATCCACATTTTGGACGGCGTTGCCCTAAACAGATGATAATGCTCAGCAAAAAGACGCCAGATTTTCCGACCATCTGTCTCAAACCATTCGTCATTTTGACCAGCAACACCAAGTGCTTCTAATGAAACACCCTGAGAGACCAACATTCTGAGAACATAGTGATCTGGAACAACAAATAATTGGGCTGGGTCTTCAAATTTTTGGTTTTCAGCAAACCATCTCGGATCTGTATGCCCGTGTGGACTGATAATAGGCAGATCGCACACTGTTTCATACAAGTCTCGTGCAATTTGTCTTGTATTAGTTTCTGCTGGAAATAACCTATCAGGATCAAGTGCCATAAATTCGCCTTACAAAAACAATTGCGTAGATCTGAGATGTAAGCACGAGAGGTATTTTTGCACAAGTGGTGCAGGCAGTCTTCGCAAGCCCTGACAGCATAATTCCTATCATATTCAAGAATATTAGAAACAACTAAGGGCGTACAATATTCACCCAAAAGCACAACCCAGCATAATTTTATGATATAGCCTAACGCAAATGGCTAAGGACTATAAGTCGTGCGTTGATGCAATCTGGCGGAGACGAAGGGATTCGAACCCTTGAGGGGCGTTAACCCCAACACGCTTTCCAGGCGTGCGCCTTAAACCGCTCGGCCACGTCTCCTGATGGTGCGCACCATAACAACTCCCCCAGATGGTTGCAATGATTTCTAACCACGGCTACACTTTGCATCATATGTGTAGCACCTAGGCTGCACGGAGCCTTTTTTAAGATGGATGCCGGCAATGACACGTCACATATTTTCTGGTTTCAGTCTAATATTATTTCTACTGGCAGGTTGGTTTTTAGTATCAGATCTGCTCAGCGATGCACCCAGCCGCATTTTGGGGCAAGTTTGGTTCGAAAATAGCCCTGGCAGCTTACAAGTGTCCGAGGCGATTATCTCGCGTTACATTGACCCGTGCGGTCTTATCGTTGCGCTCGGATGCTCCACATTTCTATGGCACCCTGTCATTTCATCTATGCTAGTCTGGCCGGCAGGATTATTCTTCCTGCTGCTTTCATTTATAGTGTTTGGCATAAGCAGATTATTTAAACGTGGTTCTGGGCCACGCAAATCAGCTGCCTCTCTGAAACGTGAAGGCCGTTAACAAGACGCTATAGCTGACGTAAAACCCCGCCATCTAAGCATATATAGCCATTGGTGGTTACCATTAATAGTCGGCGCCTGCAGTTGATTGGCGCTTGATATTATTGGTGCTTCAGGCCAGTGATTGATGGTGGCATTAGCACGAGCGCTCAGTCCGAAACTCGCATGAAAGCTAGCTCTAATTATCACCCATCTTGAGCGCTTCGAAAAAGGCATTCTGCGGAATATCGACCTTGCCAAATTGGCGCATTCGCTTTTTACCCTCTTTCTGCTTTTCAAGCAGCTTTTTCTTACGCGTGATATCACCACCATAACATTTGGCTGTTACATCTTTGCGCAGAGCGGAAATCGTCTCTCTTGCAATAACCTTACCGCCGATAGCCGCCTGAAGGGCTATTTTAAACATCTGGCGGGGGATCAAATCTTTGAGACGCTGACAAATGGCCCGCCCCCGATATTCAGCCTGATCCTTATGCACAATCATGGACAAGGCATCGACAGGATCACCATTCACGAGAATAGAGACCTTCACAAGGTCGCCTTCAACATAATTTTCCATCTGATAATCAAAGCTTGCATAGCCACGCGTTACAGATTTCAATCTGTCATAGAAATCAAATACAACCTCATTAAGTGGCAGTCGATAAACGACCATAGCACGGCTACCTGCATAGGAGAGATCCACCTGCTCACCGCGTCTTTCCACACATAGGGTCAATACCTGCCCTAGATACTCGTCTGGCGTCATGATCGTAGCTTTAATCCACGGCTCTTCGATACTAGCCATTTTTGTCACTTCAGGCATATCTGCCGGGTTATGCATATCGATGATAGACCCATCAGTAAGCGCAACCTTGTAAACAACAGATGGTGCAGTTGAAATAAGTTCAAGATTAAATTCCCGGCTTAGACGCTCTCTAATAACTTCCATGTGCAGCAAACCAAGAAAACCGCAACGGAAACCAAAACCGAGAGCTGCAGATGTCTCAGCCTCAAAGGAAAATGAGCTGTCATTTAGGCTGAGCTTTTCAAGCGCATCTCTCAGTGCTGGGAAATCTGCTGTATCAATCGGGAACAATCCACAAAAAACCACAGGTACAGATGGCTTAAACCCAGGTAATGCATCTTTGCACGGTTTTTTATCTTCAGTGATTGTGTCTCCAACCTTGGCATCAGACACTGTTTTCACACCAGCATTAATAAAGCCCACTTCACCAGGACCCAACTGGTCAACAGCAGTCGGTTTCGGTGTAAAGACCCCCACACGTTCAATCGTATGCAAAGCGCCTGTTGCCAACATACGGATCTTCATACCCTTCTTTAGAACGCCATGTCTCACGCGCACTAACGTCATCACGCCGAGATAGGCATCATACCAGCTATCAACAAGCAGCGCCTGTAGCGGCGCTTCAGCATCCCCTTCTGGGGCAGGCAGATTTGCAACGAGAGATTCTAGCACATCATGAATGCCAAGGCCGGTCTTTGCAGAAACTGGGATTGCCTCATCTGCTGGCAAGCCAATCACATCCTCAATCTGTCCTTTGATCCTATCTGGCTCAGCCGATGGCAAATCCATCTTATTCAAAACCGGAACAATTTCATGGTCAGCTTCTATCGCCTGATAGACATTAGCAAGTGTTTGCGCCTCAACCCCTTGGGATGCATCTACAACTAATAATGAGCCCTCACAAGCTGATAGGGAGCGAGATACTTCATAGCCAAAATCCACATGGCCTGGGGTATCCATAAGATTCAGGATATAGCTATTGCCATTTTGAGCCTTGTAAGTCAGACGCACTGTCTGCGCCTTAATGGTTATGCCACGCTCACGCTCAATATCCATATTATCAAGCACTTGCTCTGACATTTCGCGATCAGTCAAACCGCCACATGCCTGAATGAGCCTATCGGCCAAGGTCGATTTACCATGGTCGATATGGGCAACTATCGAGAAATTCCGGATATGTGACAGGTCAGTCATGGGCTCAGCTTTTTACCAATTTTCCGATCTGGCTGATATAGCAAAATACCCGCCAAATTCGATTAAGAGTTTCCCAGTGAAAATCAGGTTTAGGCCCTAATAAGTCAAGTCCCAATCCTAACCTGTGGGAGCTGTCTAAGGCGTATCTGAGCTTGACCCGTAAAGGCTGCACCGGTAAATAAGCCAAATAGGGAGTTTCCCTTGCGAGACACCCACAAAACTAGTTATAAGCAAAAGAAAAGATGTGAATGACCATGGCCAAAATGCCACATGAAAAATATCGGCCGTTCACGCCTGTCCAAATCCCAGACCGGACATGGCCTGACCAGACTATCACGACAGCCCCAACATGGTGTTCTGTAGACCTGCGTGATGGCAATCAGGCACTCATTGAGCCGATGGATTCCACACGCAAAATGCGGATGTTCAAGACGCTTGTAGAGGTCGGATTTAAAGAGATTGAAGTTGGCTTCCCATCAGCCTCGGAAACAGATTTTGCTTTCTTGCGTGAATTAATTGAAGGCGGCCATATTCCTGATGATGTGACCATCCAGGTCTTAACACAGGCACGCGAACATCTTATTGATCGTACCATCGAATCTTTGCAAGGCGCAAAGCAGGCCATATTGCATTTGTATAATTCCACATCAACACTGCAACGCCGCGTTGTGTTTAAAACAGACCAAGCAGGTGTTAAAAAAATTGCAGTTGATGGCGCCAAAATGGTTGCTGACCGCGTTAGCCAGCTGGGGTCAGATACAAATTTACGGTTGCAATATTCTCCAGAAAGCTTCACCGGCACAGAGTTAGACTATGCACTTGATGTGTGTGAAGCTGTTATGGAAGTCTGGCAGCCAACAAAAGATAATCCAACCATTATTAACCTGCCGGCAACCGTGGAGATGTCGACACCAAATATCTACGCCGACCAGATCGAATGGATGCACAGACGCTTCAGCAACCGTGATGCTGTTATCCTGTCTCTACACCCACATAATGACCGTGGATGTGGCATTGCCGCGACTGAGCTTGGCCTGATGGCTGGTGCCGACCGTGTTGAAGGCACGCTATTTGGCAATGGTGAGCGCACTGGCAATGTAGATATCGTTACGCTCGGACTTAATCTGCTAACGCAAGGTGTTGCACCAGAGCTAGATTTTTCAGATATCAGGCAACTTGTTGAAACTGCGGAATTCTGCAATCAGCTACCTGTTCATCAAAGACACCCTTATGCAGGACAGTTAGTGCACACTGCCTTTTCAGGATCACATCAGGATGCTATTCGCAAAGGTATGGATGCGATTGCCAAATCTGCTGACAGCATCTGGGAAGTCCCTTATTTGCCAATCGACCCCGCTGATATCGGATGCACCTATGAAGCCATCATCCGAGTAAATAGCCAGAGTGGCAAAGCCGGTTCAGCCTGGTTATTGGAAACAGAACATCATGTGCGCTTGCCACGTCCTATGGAAGTGGAATTCAGCCAGCTTGTGCAAAAAGAAGCAGATACATCAGGTGTTGAAATAACATCTGCAAAAATCTGGGATATTTATGACGCAACTTATTTGAACCTGGATGCCCCTTTTGAATTAGTGAGCTTTGAATCACACCCTGAAGGCCGTGACAGCAATCAAGAGCGCGTCATAGCGACTATCCGCCACAAGGGTAAGCTTGTCGATTTTGAAGCTATAGGTAATGGTCCTATTTCAGCCTTTGTTGATGGTATGCGCTCAACCTTTAACCTGCAGTTCCGGCTTGCCGATTTTGGTCAGAATACGCGCTCATCCACGTCTCAGGCAGAAGCAGCTGCCTATGTTGAGTTGCGCGTTCCAGATGATGACGGCCGTGCTGTTTTTGGAGCAGGTATTGATACATCAATCACCCAAGCCCCAATCCGCGCTTTAATCTCAGCCTTAAACCGCATGTAAATAATAGCTACATGGCTGGCACGGCTAAAGCGAGATCAGAAGCGCCTATTGTGTTTGTTAGCAGATACTACTTCGACATAGCGCCGCAATTTAATAGCCTATGCGAGTTTTGATAC